>DASYNM010000587.1:0-21261 GCA_036008545.1 Verrucomicrobiia bacterium | reverse complement strand
GCCCGACCTCACAAAAGTCTCCTCGATATCAGAATCGCGCACACCCAAGACGGCCATCCGCTGGGCGAGTTGCTCTTCCTTTTCCATATTCACAGGAAACGTGGCCATGCGGGCAGTTTAGCAGAGCGCATTCATAATCTCAAGGAGCCTGGAATCGACCGCTGACTGAGGTGGTGGTAAAGCGAGGTAAAGCAGATTCGTAGCCGCCGCCGTAAGGCGGCGGATTCTTGTTCGAAAAATGCGATTCCAAGAATCAATACAATTTATTCTACCGCAAGGCCTTATAGATCAAGAGCCTTGCTATTGTTTAGTACTGACACGAAAAACAGGCCTTTTTTGGGGCGTTTTGGCAGCTAAATCGATGTTTCAGGAACTAAAAATCGAGTTTGTTTTTGAGTTTTCGCAGTTTTTTAAGATTTTCCGCGTCGCAAACTGTTGCAGGGCAGCAGCTAGCATCGACTCGGACCCTTCAAAAAAAATCATACCAAAAAGCCTACGGTAGGTTTTTTGGTTTTCGCAAACTGGCGTAAAGTCGTCTCCATGATGAGTTATAAAAACATCAGCGGGAAGCGGCAACCGCGAATGGACGCGCATGGACGCGAACCTTGCGGAGCGCTACCGAGACGGTCGCGTTCCCTGGGAATCAGAAATCCGAATATTCGCGTCTTTTTGCGTTCATTCGCGGTTCGGCTCCAGTTCTTGATCGTTCAGAAACAGCTTATGCAAGTCGTTGATTTTCACGATATTTCCACATATTTTCACATGCTGATGATCGAAGTCTTGGTTCTCGTGGCCGGCCAAAATGGAAAAAACCGCTTGTTTCCACGGAGTTTGGCGTAACACAATCGGAGATATGACTCACACGAAAGCATCTTTCAAAGTTGTTCGCACCGAACATCCCACCTTGCAAATCAATCGGCGGCATTTCATTTACACGTCAGCCCTGGCCGCCGGCACGCTGGCCATCGGCTTGCCTGGGTGCATGTCGCGCCCGAACTTCAAATCGCCCAATGAGAAGCTCGACATCGCCGGTATCGGCACCAGCGGCCGGGCGGCGGACGATTTAAAAGGCGTTGCCAGCGAAAACATCGTGGCCTTGTGCGACGTGGACAGCAACAGCCTGGCCGATGCCCTCAAGAAGTATCCGGGCGCGCGCACCTACAGCGACTATCGCGTTATGCTTGACAAAGAGAAAAGCATCGACGCCGTGACCGTCGCCACGCCCGATCATCATCACGCGCCGGCGGCGATCCGCGCCATCCGGGCCGGCAAACATGTCTATGTCGAAAAGCCGCTGACGCATACCGTTTGGGAAGCGCGCCAATTGACGCTGGCCGCGCGCCAATACGGCGTGGCCACGCAGATGGGCAACCAGGGCCATTCGGGCGATGGCATCCGCCGGCTTTGCGAAATGATCTGGGCCGGCGCGATCGGCCAGGTGCGTGAAGTCCATTGCTGGACTGACCGCGCCAAAGGTTGGTGGGCGCAAGGCACCATCCGTCCGGCCGGCTCCGACCCGGTTCCCTCCTACCTGGATTGGGACAAGTGGATCGGCCCGGCGCCGATGCGGCCGTATCTTCACCAGTGGTCGAAGGAATTTCAAACCCGCAACGGGACAAATGTTTATCATCCATTTGACTGGCGCGGTTGGTGGGATTTCGGCTGCGGCGCGCTCGGCGACATGGCGTGCCACATCATGGACTGCCCGCAAATGGCGTTGAAACTCGGCCCGCCTGACACGGTGGAAATGGTTTCTTCCTCTGAGATCGTGCCGGAAATGCCGCCGCTGGAGTCGATCCTGCGCTACGAATTTCCTGCGCGCGGCGAAATGCCGCCTTGCACGTTGATGTGGTATGATTCCGGGCAGAAGCCGGCCAAGCCCGCCGAAATGGAAGCCGAGAAACTGGACGGCAACGGCATTCTTTTTATTGGTGACAAGGGCAAGATCATCACCGGCGTTTACGGCGCGAAGCCGCAATTGCTGCCGGAGTCAAGCATGGCCGATTACAAGCGGCCGCCGGAAACCATCCCGCGCGTGCCCGACAACGACCCGCATCCGGACTGGATTCGCGCCTGCAAAGGCGGCCCGAAGGCGTGTTCCAATTTCGACATCTCCGGCCCATTCACGGAGTGGGTTCTGTTGGGCAACCTGGCTATTCGCCTCGGCAAAAAGCTGCAGTGGGACTCGAAGAACTTGCGCGTCACTAACGTCCCGGAAGCGGAAGCCTTGATCAGAGGCTCCTACCGCGCAGGCTGGGAAGTTTGAACTGAGCAAGGGGAGATGTTTCAACGCCAACTTGACCATGAGTCTTAGTGTCAAGCAGCCGGGCTGACGACGAGAGTGGACAGATTTGACGGGGCCGTTTCCGGAAAGAGAATGCGGCGGAGGTATTGGCCGGTGTAACTCTGCGGGCTGCGCGCTATCTTTTCCGGCGGGCCTTCGGCCACAATCCGTCCACCGCCGGCGCCGCCTTCCGGACCTAAGTCGATGACCCAATCGGCCGTCTTGATCACGTCTAGATTGTGCTCGATGACGAGCAACGTGTTGCCGGTATTGCGCAGTTTGAACAAAACGTCCAGCAGCTTGGCCACGTCGTGGAAATGCAGGCCGGTGGTCGGCTCGTCCAAAATGTAAAGCGTGTGGCCGGTGGCTTTTCGACTTAGCTCTGCGGCCAGCTTGACGCGTTGCGCCTCGCCGCCGCTGAGCGTGGTGCCGGATTGCCCGAGGCGCACGTAACCCAATCCCACTTCCGCCAGCGTCAGGCACGGCTCGTAGATTTTCGGCACGGCCCGGAAAAACGTCACGGCCTCATCGACGGTCATGTCGAGCACGTCGGCGATGTTCATGCCTTTGTAATGAATCTCCAGCGTCTCGCGATTGTAGCGGCGGCCGTTGCACGCCTCGCACGTCACGTAGATCGGCGGCAGGAAGTGCATCTCGATTTTGATCAAGCCGTCGCCCTGGCATTTTTCGCAGCGGCCGCCCTTGACGTTGAAACTGAAACGCCCCGCCTCGTAACCGCGGATTTTCGCCGCCGGCAATTTGGCGAACAAATCCCGGATTTGGTTGAACATGCCAGTGTAGGTGGCGGGATTGCTGCGTGGGGTGCGTCCGATCGGCGTTTGGTCAATAACAATGACTTTGTCAAGCGACTCAAAGCCGCGCAGAAGCCGGTGCTTGCCGGGCTGTTCCTTCGAGCCGTAGAACTTGCGGAACAAAGCCCGGCGCAAAATATCATCGACCAGCGTGCTCTTGCCTGAACCGCTAACACCAGTGACAACGGTGAACGCCCCCAACGGAATGCGCGCGTCGATGTTTTTCAAATTATTTTCTGACGCGCCCAGCACTTCCAGCCAGCCGCGTTCGAGAGAGGCCTTGACGCGCGTTTTGGGCACCGCGATTTTCAAATCGCCTTTGAGATATTGGCCGGTCAACGAGCGGGGATTGGCCTCGATGTCCGCCACCGTGCCAGCCGCGACCAACTCGCCGCCGCGCACGCCAGCACCGGGGCCGAGGTCCAGCACGTAATCGGCGCGCCGGATGGTGTCCGCGTCATGCTCGACCACCAGTACGGAATTGCCCAGATCGCGTAAGCCCTCCAACGAAGCCAGCAGGCGGTCGTTGTCGCGCTGATGCAGGCCGATGCTCGGTTCGTCAAGAATATAAAGGACGCCCACCAAACCGGCGCCAATCTGCGTGGCCAAGCGGATGCGCTGGGCTTCACCACCGCTGAGAGTGCCGCTCTCGCGGTCCAGCGTGAGATAACCTAGGCCTACGTTTTTGAGAAAACTCAGGCGCGAGCGAATCTCGCGGATCAGCTCTGCCGCGATCTTCCGCTGGAACTCAGTCAAGTTTAAGCCGGCGAAAAAAGTGTCAGCTTCCTCGACGGAGAGCGCGCAAACGTCCATGATGGAATGGCCCGGAATAGTTCGGCCGGGCTTCGAGGCGCCCAAAGTCACGGCGAGAATCTCCGGCTTGAGGCGGCGGCCGGCGCAGGCGTCGCATGGTTGGGGATTCATGAAGCCCGTCAGCCGGTTCTTGGTGAACTCGCTTTCGCTCTCGAGATAGAGGCGTTGTAAATTGGGGATGATGCCTTCAAAAGTTTTTTGCACCTGGCTGATTTTCCCGGCGCGAAAAAATGTGAACGGAATTTCCTCCGTCCCGGCGCCGTGCAGCAATTTGGCACGGAAATCTTCCGGCAGATCCTTCCACGGCGTTTCCAGACTCTGCTGGTAATGCTTCGCCATGCCGCGCAGCAGCGCCTTGTAATGGATCAGCAGGCGTTTGGCCCCGCGCCGCCACGGCAGCACCGCGCCCTTCTCCAGCGATTTTTCCGCGTCCGGCACGATCAGATGTTCGTCAAAAACTAGCTTCTGTCCGAGGCCGTGGCAGACGGGGCACGCCCCGAGCGGCGAATTGAAGGAGAAATGTTTGGGCGTCGGCGGATCAAAACTCTGGCCGGTGGCGGGACTGAAATTGCGATTGGAATGCAGCGACTCCGCCCACGCATTGTTGCCGGCAGGCGAGTCGCCCGATTGCTGCAAGAGCACCAGACGGCCGTCGCCCCATTTGAGCGCGGTCTCGACCGAGTCGCTCAGACGAATCCGCACTTTGTCGTCGATCACCAGGCGGTCCACCACGGCTTCGATGGTGTGGCGCTGTTTGGGATCGAGTTTTACGCGGACGTTATTGCTCAACTCCACCGCTTCGCCATCCACGCGGGCGCGGACGAAACCCTCGCGGGCCAGGCGTTCAATGACATCTCGGAACTCGCCCTTCTGTTTGACAATGACCGGCGCCAGCAGCACGACGCGCGTTTTGACCGGCAGTGCCAGAATTTTATCGACGATGTCGCTGGTGGTTTGGCGGCTGATGGGCTGACCGCTGACGGGGCAATGGGGCTGGCCGACGTTGGCGTAAAGCAGGCGCAGGTAATCGTAAATCTCGGTGGTGGTGGCGATGATGGAGCGCGGATTGGCGCCCGAAACGCGCTGCTCGATGGCGATGGCCGGGGAAAGCCCTTCGATGAATTCGACATCCGGCTTTTCCATTTGGTCCAAAAACTGGCGGGCGTAAGCGGAGAGGGACTCGACGTATTTGCGCTGGCCTTCGGCGTAGATTGTGTCGAAGGCCAGTGACGATTTGCCGGAGCCGCTCAACCCGGTGATGACGACCAATTTGTCGCGCGGGATGGAGAGGCTGAGATTCTTCAGGTTATGCTGGCGCGCGCCGCCGATTTTGATGAATTCCTTGGCCATGACTATGAATTTTGCAATTAGTGCATCACGCCAGCATACGCCGAACCGCGTTAAATGCAAAGCTTGCGAAACAAGCACCGTCTAGGGGATGAAACGTTGGCCGTGAATTTGACTGGCGTCGGAACCAGGGCTATCTTCCCATCCGGAGAGTCAGAATTCCGATCAGAATTGTCATTGTGAAGCACAGAACGACATTGATTTTTTTGGCAGCAGCGTTGTTTTGCTCGAGCGCCCGTTCGACCGCTCAGGCGCAGACCAATATCTACACCGTGCTGTATGATTTCACCGTTAGCCTCGATGCAAGCGTTACCGGAGGCGTTCCGTATGGCGCTCTCGTTCTTTCGGGCAACACCCTGTATGGACTTACGACACCCGGTGGAGAGGGTGGCACGATATTCCAGATCAACACGGACGGATCAGATTTTGCCTACTTGTTTCCTAATTTTGGTCCGAATGCTTTTGTTATGTCGGGCAATACACTCTATGGAACCCTGGAAAATGGCGCCTTGTTCTCAGTTAACACCGATGGCTCGGACTTCGCGGTGTTTGGCACCAACCTCAATGATTCGCATCCCAGTGGTTTAAGTGTGTCGGACAACACAGTGTATGGGACGACGACATATGGCGGCACCGGGGGTTACGGCACCGTGTACAGCGTCAACACAGATGGCTCGGATTTCACGAACCTGCACGACTTCAGTTACTCCGACGTCGGATTTGAACCCTATGGTGGCGTGATTTTGTCCGGCAATACACTTTATGGTACGACGTATATGGGCGTTGGAGCCGCGGGATCGATTTTCGCGGTGAACGCCGATGGCTCTGATTTTACAAACCTGTATTCTTTCACGCCAGCGCCGACGGGAACTAACGGCAACGGATTGTACCCGGAAGGAGGTTTGATTTTGTCGAGCAATGTCCTGTACGGTACGGCGAGTTCGGGCGGCTACGAAGCCGCTGGCACGGTTTACAGAGTCAATACTGACGGCTCGGGATTTAAGCTCCTGCATAGTTTCACCGCGGCCTCCGGTTCCCCATACTACACCAATAGCGACGGAAGTAGTCCGCAAACCGGCCTGCTCTTATCAGGAAACACACTTTACGGGACGACTTACGAAGCCGGCGCCTACGGCAGCGGAACTGTGTTCTCCGTCGGTACCGATGGCTCGAATTTTGTGACCCTGCATACTTTCGCGGCAATTCCTGGGCCTGCTTATACCAACAGCGAGGGGGGCTTCCCGTTAGGTAGTTTAATTATGTCCGGTAACACACTGTATGGCACGGCGCAGGCGGGCGGCACCGGAGCCCAAGGCACCGTATTTGCCTTGACCTTGTTTGGGCCGTCGATAGGCATGACAGCTTCGAGCAATCAAGTCGTTCTGACCTGGCCCGCCTCACCTTCAAATTATATTTTGCAAACTGCGCCCAGCCTGACCTCTGGAAGTTGGAGCAACATCACCAGCGGGATATTCACGTCCGGGACAAGTTGTGTCTTTACCAATGGCTTGACCAGCCAAGCGGCTTTTTTCCGCCTCCTACAACAGTAACTCGTGGCCGTGGATTTGACTGATGCCGGAACGTGCGCTAGCTTCGCGTTTGAGGAATCAAAATCCGAGCAGGATCGTTAATGTGAAACACAGAACGACTTTGATTTGCTTTGTTGCGGCGCTGTTTTGCGGAAGCGTCCTGTTCCGTCTTTGCGCACAATCCAACACGTTCAACTTGATCTATACTTTCACATCGGCCAACGGCGATGGTGTTGGACCGTTTGGTGGCCTGATTATATCGAGCAACACATTGTATTGCACCACGGATTTCGGAGGAAGCGCGCACGTTGGGACGGTTTTCAGCGTTAACACCGATGGCTCAGGAATTTCGAACCTTTACAGTTTCCCTGGCGGCGAAGGCGGAATCGGTTCGGATTTCGGTGTGACTATTGCGGACAACACATTATTTGGCACCACGTCCGGAGGCGGCAGTGGGGACTCTGGCACGGTGTTCAGGCTCAACACGGATGGCTCGGATTTTACCAACCTTTATGATTTCAGTGCCACGATAGGTCCATTCACCAACAGCGATGGAGTCGTACCCGGCGGACTGACTTTATCGGGCAGTACGCTGTTCGGGATAACTATAGAAGGCGGCTGGTATGGTTCTGGCACCGTGTTCAGGGTAAACACGGATGGCTCGGATTTTACGAACTTGCACAATTTCGCTTCCAACGATGGCGTGAATTTTGTTCCGGGCAGCGGTCATCTCATTTTATCAGGAAATACGCTATTTGGGACGGCTCCATGGAGCGGCAGTGATGGCTGCGTTTTCAGTCTCAATATAGACGGTTCGAACTTTACAAACCTTTATAGTTTCACAAACGGTGCCGACGGAGCCTCTCCATGTCCCGATCTTATTCTATCCGGTAATACGCTGTACGGAACGGCCTATAATGGTGGCACAAATGGCAATGGGACGGTGTTCAGCCTCAACACGAATGGTCTTGGTTTTACAGTCCTCCATAGTTTCGCCGCCACTTCCGGTAACGCGAATGGTTACTATGTAATTAACAGCGACGGAGCGCAGCCCATGGGATTGGTTTTGTCGGGCAGCACGCTCTATGGCACAACAGAGCAAGGCGTCGCCACTGGTTACGGCACCGTGTACAGGATGAACACCAATGGCACGGAATTTTCCAATCTTTATAATTTCACTGGAGGGAGTGACGGATCCCTTCCTGACGCCTTGCTTCTATCGGGCAACACGCTGTATGGCACCGCGTCCGGTGGGGGAAGTGGCCAGGCCGGCACGATATTCGCCCTGACGTTGCCTCTGCCAACGTTGGTCATCGCCCCAACTGCCAGTCAAGTAGTCATTTCCTGGCCGGCTTCTGCGCCAAATTTTGTTTTACAGACCGCGCCCGACCTGTCCTTGGGAAGTTGGAGCAATATTGCGAGCGGAATTTTCACGAACGGACCCAATTGCGTCCTCACTAACACGCTGAACAGCCAGGCCGCTTTCTTCCGCCTCCAACAAGCGCCCTGAGCGCGCTTTGAAAAACATGCCCTAAGACGGTTTCGTTCGCGTCACCAGCAGTGCGGTCATCTCGCGCACGGAGGAGATTTTCATCCACCAACTAAGGGCAAAGTAAACGATGGTGGCGGCGATCATTGGCAAAAAAACTTCCCCTAGGCGCGGCAGCAAATTGGCGTGCCCGAAATGAGCCTGCCACAGGATCCGCCCGCGCCAAGCTACCAGGGCGGCGGCCAATCCGGCAGCAGCCAGCGAAGGCAGTTGACCCGCAGTTTCCTTCATCTCCAGCGTGCGCAATTTCTTGTGCATGGCGAACACCAACAAAAAGAGATTGAACGCCGCGCTGATCGTATTGGCCAACCCCAGCGCGCCCGCTCCCAGATGGAAGGCGAACAGGAAAATCGACGCGAACAACAAATTGATCGCCAGACAAAAAACGCTGATCTTCATCGGTGTGATCAAATCTCCAACGGCGTAGAAAGCGCGCGCGAAAATGTTAACCAACGAAAAGGAAATCAGCCCCGGCACCAGACAGACCAGCGCAAAACTGACTTGCTCCGTCGAGGAAGCGTCGAATTGTCCACGCTCAAAGAGCAACCGGACGATCGGCTCCGCCAGCGTCAACAACAACACCGAGGCCAGCAAATTGATGAAGATGATGTGCTCGGTCGCCTGCCGTAGAGTGATCCGAAACTGCGCAAAATTCTTTTCCAGCGCCAGTCCCGACAACGTCGGCAGGAGAAAGGTCGCCAGCGACAAGCCGAAGACTCCTTGCGGCAATTCCATCAGCCGCACGGCGTAGGCAAATTGACCCACGATGCGGCTGTTCTCGCCGAAGGCCAGTCCTTGCGTGATGAGAACGTTGATCTGGAAAGCAGCCACGCCAATCGTGCTGGGAATCATCTTGACCACCACTTCCCGCACAGTTGGATCGCTCCAGGGCGAAACCCACCGATAACGAAATCCTTCACCCCGAAGCGTGGGCAATTGAAAGAGGGCCTGCGCCACTCCCGCCGCCAACACGCCGATGGCTAGAGCGAAAATCCGGGTATCCAGCGCTTTGCCCATCATCGGCGCCAGCAGCCAGACGGACGCGATCATGACAATATTCAAGATGGCCGCGCCGAGCGCCGGAATAAAAAAATGTCCGCGCGCGTTGAGGATGCCGATAAAAATTGCCCCCAGGCAGGCCAGCGCCATGTAAGGAAACATGAGCGCCATCAATTGCAGCATCAAGCGCGTCGTAGGCTCCCACTGTCCCAAGGCCAGCAATGCCCCCACCACGAGCAGGGCCACGAAAACAATCGCGACGGAAACGGCCATCAAGCCGGACAGAACGGCGTTAGCCGCGCGCCACATTGATTCCGCCCCTTCATTTTTTTCCTTGGCTTTGAAAATTGGAATGAAGGCGGCGGTCAGGGCCCCTTCGCCCAGCAGACGGCGAAAGAGATTGGGCGCCATGTAGGCGTAAATGAACGCGCCGTAAACCGCGCTCGTGCCCACGAACGCCGCATAAACTTGTTCGCGCACCAGTCCCAGGATGCGGCTGGTCATCGTGGCCGCTCCGATCCCTCCCGACGATTTCAACATTTTGGACATGAGATTGGCGATGCCGCCCTCGCTCCTCCTATGCGCCCAGCCTTTCCAGCTCGCTTTGCACCATTTGCACAAGCGGCTGGACGGTTAGCCGGCTGAAATCGAAACGGCATCCCGCCGCCGCAAATAACTCGGGCAGCGGACGCGATCCGCCCAGCGCCAATCCGCGCTGGTAGTCCTGCAAAGCGCGCCCTCTGTCCTTCTTTGAGTTGCACCAAATTTGCAACGCGCCTAGTTGAGCAATCCCGTATTCGACGTAATAAAACGGATGCAGAAAAATGTGCAGTTGCCGGTGCCACAAATTCGCGCGCGCCAATTCGTGTCCGCTCCAATCCACGTCGCCGCCAAAACGATCCATCAATTCAAGCCAGGCCTGCTGGCGTTCGTCCCGTGTGTGGCCGGGGTGCGAATAAATCCAATGCTGAAACGCATCCACCGTCGCGATCCATGGAAAAATGTCCACAACGTGTTCCAGGTGTTGGCGACGCGCGCGCCTCGCCTCGCCGGGCGCGTAGAATTTTTCCAGGAATTCGTTGCCGAGCAACTCCATGCTCATGGAGGCCACTTCGCAGAATTCAATCGGCGCGCTACGGTAGGAATACAAATCCTCCTCGCGCGCCGCCAGGGCGTGAAAGGCGTGGCCGGCCTCGTGCAAAATCGTATCCACGTCGCGCTGGATACCGACGGCGTTCATGAAGATGAACGGCAAACGCGATTCCGCCAGAGTCGATTGGTAGCCGCCAGGAGCCTTGCCTTTGCGATTTTCCAAATCCAGCAAGTGCTTCTCGTGCATGAGGCGAAAATCCTGCGCGAGGCCGCCATCCAATTGGCTAAAGATGTCCTGCGTTTTGGCCACCAGGTCTTCCACCTTGTCGAAGGGCCGCAGCGGCGGCTGGTTGGAGGGATCGACAGACAGGTCCCAGGGCCGCAGCTTGTCCAGGCCCAGATCTTCGCGTCTTTTCCCCTGCAACCGGCGCAAAACGGGCATCACTTCCGTCTCAATGGCCTCGTGGAATTTACGGCAATCCTCCGGCGTGTAGTCGAAGCGGCCCCGCCATTTGAAAGCGTATTGCAGGTAATTAGGAAATCCGGCATTAGCGGCGATTTGCTCGCGCAACTTGAGCAATTGCTCGAAAAGATCCTCGACGCGGCCCGCCTCCTGCAAGCGCCGCTTGGCGGTCAATTCCCAGGCATCCTGCCGCGAAGGGCGGTCGGTTTCTTCCAGGAAACGGCCCATTTGCACCAGCGTCCGCTCTTCGCCGCGGAAGTTGACCGTCAATGAACCGATCAGCTTTTGGTATTGTTGGGAAAGCTTGGCCTCCTCGGTTTCCAGCGGCACATTTTCCGGACGGAAGAGGTCGGCTTGCACTTGCGCACTTCTGTCAAATATAAAATATCTCTCCCGCTCCAGCCCTCCCCGCGCCGGATGCTCCAGGAAAAGCCGCGCAAGCTTGAACTGGCGCGGCTTGACTTGCGGATCGATCTCTTCGACGAAATGGAGGTAAGCCTTTTCCGCCTCGGGATTGTCGGTATGACAGGTCATGGCGATGTAACGCCGGGAGGATTCCTCATCCAGCGCGGCAGTCAATTCCCCGCCGTCCAACAACCATCGCTCCAATTCCGCCGGCGCGCGGGCTGCTGCGGAGGCGCTTTCCAGCTTGTCAAACAGCGGCGCGAGTTGGTTCCAATCCCCAAGGTCGATCTTCTCCGGCACAAACCTACGTGGGCGATACGGCGGTTGTGGCTCAAACGGCAATAAATTCATGGCCGCGAGCATAAGGGCAACAAGCGTCGTTGGCCACTGGGGAGTTGAGAATTGTGCAGACGACGTCTTTTCCTAATCTTAATCGTAATCCTAATCTTAATCTCCGCGTCTAGGGAAAAAGAATAAGATTAGGATTAAGATTAAGATTAGGAAAAACTTCCAGTCGTCAGCCCGCCCTCATGCTCTCGGTTTTCTTCCCAAGCCGATGATCAGCCACAGGGCCAGCGCGACGATCAGCACCAACCACCAGAAGTAGCGAAGTTCGCGCCCCGCCATTTCGGCGAACCCAAACGCGCGCGGGAAAACCAGCACCAGCGCGAGGACCACCAGCAGCAGCACACCCACTTGAATCAAGGCGCGCCAACGAGGGTTCATGGCGTGACGGGTGTTTCGACAGCCCCCATCGGCATCAAAAGCGCCGCACCGTTATTATTGACTCCGACCGGAACGACCAGGGGCGCCCTGCCGTTCCACCGCTCGACCATTTGCAGGCGAAGGAAAGCCGGGTTGAGTTTCAGCGCCTCGCCCCGTACGCGAATGGCCTCCGCCTCGCCCTTGGCGCGAATGATCGCTGTTTCCGCTTCAACCTGAGTCTGCGTTTGGGAGAATTTGGCCTGGGCCGCCTGCTGCTCGGCCACCATCTTGGCCTCGATGGCCCGTTCCAAATCCGCCGACAAGTCGATGTTGCGAATGACGATGTCCTCCACCCGCAAAATATCGCCGATCTTTAGCCGAGCCGCCACCAGCGTCTTCTGTTTGATTTCCTCGCGGTTTTTGACGATTTGCTCGGCCGTTTGAGTGGCCGTGACTTCCTTCAGCGCCTCTTGCACGCGCGGGGCAATCAGGCTGTCAAACGGGTCTCCGGCGTATTGTTTGAAGATCTGCACGACCGATTGCTCAGGCACGCGGTAAAGCACATTTACGTCGGCCACAACTTGCTGGAGGTCGGAGGAAAAACAATCAGCCTTCACGGCCACGGTGCGCTGACGCACGTTGACCGGCACAATGGTTGTGATGAACGGCGCCTTGAGCCCGAAGCCTTCCGGCAAAAACTTATCCTCCGCCTTTCCCAAAGTTACCTTAATGCCACGGGTGCCGGGTTGGACGATATACGAGGTGGTGGACAGGAACACTACGGCCACGAACACCAGCAGCGCGCCGAAGATCAACATGGGCAAGGAGGCTCGTTGCATAACTTCAACGTCCAGAGGCGCCTGACCGCGCAGGCGCGTTGGTGGGCTCCAGTTGCCGCAGGCGTTCCAGTTCCTGCGGTTGATACACGACACCTCCGCCGCCGATGACCAGCGGCGTCAAGCCGTCCCACTTGTCAACAATTTTCAGGTCCACGAAGACGGGATCGTCCTTCAGCGCTTGGCCGCGAATGCGAATCGATTCCGCCTCGCCCTTGGCCTGGATGACCGCCGTGTCGGCCTCGATCTGGGCGCGCTGCTGGATGTATTTGGCCTTGGCCGCCTCCTGTTCCTGCACCATTTTGGCTTCGATGGCACTCTCCAATTGCTTGGTCAGCGTAATATTTTGGATAACAATATCCTCGACGACCAGGAAGGAGCCGACCTTTTGCCGCGCCAGTTCCAGCGCGCGCGTCTTGATCTGTTCCCTAGTCTTGACGATTTGCTCGGCGCTTTGCTGGGCGGCGACTTCCTTCAGGGCCTCCTGCACGCGTGGCGCAATGAGGCTCTCGAACGGATCGCCGTCGAACTCGTGAAACATCCTCACCACTGAAGCTTCGGGAATGCGATAGAGCACGCGCAATTCAACCTTAATCTGCTGCAAGTCCGACGAATAGCATTCAGCAGTGTCCTCGGCCGTTTGTTGGCGGATGGACACCGGGTAAATGGTGGTGACAAAAGGCTGCTTCAACCCGAACCCTTCCGGTTTGAAGGCCTCGGACACTTTGCCCATCGTCACTTCCACGCCGCGGAAACCGGGGTTGACCACGTAGGTGCCGCCAGCCGCCATAATGACGACCACGAACACCAACAGGGCGATTCCCACCAGCCTGGCCATATTGCGAGGGCTCATAAATATTGCTGAACGACACGCATTGTGCTCCCCCGCTCGGCCGCAAGCAAACTTTTCCGACGCCAATCGCCGCTTTACCCCCAGGGCTCACTCCGTTAGCCTCCGTCCAACGGATGAAAACTTCGAGCGATACGACCGAACGCTTCATTCCACCGCACGGAGGCTATGAGAAACTCATTTCCTTTCAAAAAGCTCGGGTGGTTTATGATGGCACCGCGCTGTTCTGCAGACGTTTCCTGCAAAAGAGCGACCGCACTCATGACCAGATGGTGCAGGCCGCGCGCTCGGGCAAACAAAACATTCTGGAAGGCTGTCAGGCGTCCGGCACTTCCAAGGAAGCAGAGATCAAGCTGGTCAATGTGGCGCGTGCCAGCCTGGAGGAATTGCTGGAGGATTACCGCGATTATTTACGGGTGCGCTCCCTGAGACTATGGGCTAAAGACTCCAAGGAAGCCTTGTTTGTGCGCAAACTTGGGGCGCGTAAGGATACGTCCTATGAGTCCTATAGGTCCTATTTAGAAAGCCGCCCAGCCGAAGTCGTGGCTAACATTCTCATCTGTTTGATTCACCAAACCAACTACCTCCTTGACCAGCAACTCAGGCAATTGGAAAAGGCGTTCGTGCAACAGGGCGGCCTGCGCGAACGCATGACCCGCGCGCGCCTCAAGGAACGTTCCAAGCACAACCCATGACTAAGCCATCAGCCGACGACATTCCTGAGGTCATCGCCATTCATGGCGCGCGGGAGCACAATTTAAAAAATATCTCGCTCAACATTCCGCGCGATCAATTTGTCGTGGTCACGGGCGTCAGCGGCTCGGGCAAAAGCACGCTGGCTTTTGATTTGCTCTTTGCCGAAGGCCAACGCCGCTTCCTCGATTCGATGAACCTCTACGCCCGGCAATTCGTCGAGCAATTGCCGCGGCCAGAGGTCGATCTGATCACCGGCATTCCCCCGTCGGTCAGCATCGAGCAACGGCAATCGCGCGGCGGTGGCAAGAGCACCGTCGCTACGGTGACGGAGATTTATCATTTCCTGCGCCTGCTCTTCGCGCGGCTGGGGACGCAGTATTGCCCACGTTGCCAACTCCCCGTCCAAGCCCAAACGCGGGACGACACCGCGCGACGCCTGGTCGCGGAAACCAAGCGGCGCGGAGACCTGCTCCTGCTCGCACCGATGGTCAAGAATCGCAAAGGCTTCCACACCGAGGTCGCCGAATGGGCCGCCAAACACGGCTACGCCGAGGTGCGCGCTGACGGGAAGATTTATGCGACTTCCCAAAAGCTCCGACTGGACCGCTTTCGCGAACACGACGTGGAAATCGTCGTCGGAGTCCTCGACAAAAAGCGCCGCCGCGCGCGACCCGGACAAAAGCCGGCGCACGAACTAATCGATGAAGCCTTGCGCCTCGGACGCGGCACGCTCTACGCGCTGGGCAACGACCGCCATCTCTCCGTCCATTCGACCGAACGCACCTGCCCGAAATGCGGTGATTCATTCGGAGAGTTGGACCCGAAGATGTTCAGCTACAATTCTCCACGCGGCTGGTGCCCGACTTGCCGGGGCTTCGGCGAATTATTTTACTTGCCGGATGTCGAGCGCGGCGCGCGCGCGGAAGCGATTGAGGAATCGTGGTTCGAGTGGCAGGAGGGCAAGCGGGAACTCTGCGGCGATTGCCAGGGCGCACGCCTCAATCCGATCGCACGCGCCGTCCGCTTGCAAGGCTTCGGCTCTAAACAGGGACGAACTATTACTGATGTTTCCGACGACTCGGTCGAGGCCGCGCAGCAATGGCTGAAGCGCCTGCGTTTGCGCGGGCGCGAGGCGGAAATCGCGCGGGATATATTACCGGAGATCCGCGAGCGGTTGAAGTTCCTAGACGAAGTCGGACTGGGCTACCTGCAATTGGGCCGCGGCGCTACCACTCTTTCGGGCGGCGAGGCCCAACGCATCCGCCTTGCCGCGCAACTCGGCTCCAATCTCAGCGGCGTGCTTTACATTCTGGACGAGCCGACCATCGGCCTGCACGCGCGCGACAATCAGCAATTGCTCGACGCGTTGGAGGCCTTGAAAGCGCGCGGCAACTCGCTGCTGGTGGTCGAGCACGACGAAGCCACCATGCGCCGCGCCGACTACATCATCGATCTCGGTCCGGGCGCAGGTGTGCATGGCGGGGAAGTCGTGGCTAGCGGAACGCTCCCGGAATTGATGGCCAACGGCAACTCCATCACGGCCCAATATCTGCGCGAACGCAAAACCTATCCGGCGCGCGGGAAGCGTCGGCCCGTCGCAGCCGGCCGACGCGAACCGGCGCTGGTCCTCTCCGGCGCCCATCGGCACACGCTCAAAAATCTGAACGTGGTCTTCCCGCTAGGACGATTTATATGTTTGACTGGCGTGAGCGGCTCGGGCAAGAGCACGCTGCTGCGCGAATGCCTGTTGCCGGCCGTGCAGGCTAAACTGGCGCGCAAACCGGGGCGGACCGGCGTAGAGGGGGCGGGAACTATCACCGGGACAGAATCTCTCCGCGCGGTCTACGAAGTCGATCAATCGCCCATCGGGCGGACCTTGCGTTCGGTGCCGGCCACGTATGTTGGCTTTTTCGACGAAATCCGCCAATTATTCGCGCAAATACCGGAGGCGCGATTGCGGGGTTACACGGCCAGCAGGTTCTCCTTCAACAGCGCGCAGGGGCGATGCCCGCAATGCCTCGGCGCGGGCATCATCAAGCTGGAAATGAGTTTCATGCCGCCTGCGTATGTGCGCTGCGAGACTTGCCAGGGCGCGCGCTTCAACCTGGAAACGCTCGACATCCAGTTTCACGGCCTGAACATCGCGCAGGTGCTGGACTTGAGCGTAGCGCAGGCGCTGGAGATTTTCGAGCCGTTCCCACGAGTAGCGCGTGCTTTGGCGGCGCTCCGCGACACCGGGCTCGATTATATCAAGCTGGGCCAGTCCAGCCCGACCCTGAGCGGCGGCGAGGCGCAACGATTGAAACTTGTGACGCATTTGTTGACAGGCTTTCCCAATTCGGACGATCCGGGCGCACGCGCTTGCCTTTTCCTGTTGGAAGAGCCGACCATCGGTTTGCATGGGGCTGATGTCAAGCGTTTGGTGGAAGTGTTGCAGCGGCTGGTCGATGCCGGGCACACCGTCGTCGTCATCGAGCACAATCTGGAATTAATCGCGGAAGCCGATTGGGTGATCGATTTGGGCCCGGAAGGCGGCGCGCACGGAGGGCGGATCGTGAGCCAGGGCGCGCCAGAAGACGTGGCCAAAAACAAATCATCCCACACTGGACGATTCCTGCGAAACCTGCTCCAATGGGGATCATCGCGCGCACCATGAGTGAGCCTTACGAAGAAATCATGAACGGCGAATCGCTGCTGCGTTCGCCGCCGGGGGCGCGCCACGAAAGAATTTGCGCCCGCCTGCACGCGCGCATGGCCGAGGGTCTGGCCAACAACGGCGTCGCGCGCCTGCTTTCTCCGCGTTCCAGCGTGCAACTGTCGCCGCAGAACATGATCCGGCCGGATTTGGCGTTGGTCACCGCTGCCACCAGCAAACTTTGGCTGGCCGTGGAGATCATCGACTCCGAGGATCACCTCCCAGATACCGTGGTAAAAAAATCGATTTACGAGGACTTTAACGTGGCGCGCCTGTGGATGGTCGATCCGCGCTACGACAACGTGGAGCTTTATCATGGCACGTCCTACGGACTGGCCTTGCGCGGCATCCTCTCCGACAAAGAACGCGTGGTGGAGGCGCTGCTGCCCGGTTTCGAGGTGGCGGTGGCCGATATATTTGCGGTCTGACGAAACGAAATTTGCGCGCCATGTCCTTCAAATTACCCTTCTTCTTGACCATTTGCGTCTGCGCCGCCCAACAAGTTCGGGGCGGCGATTGGCCCCAATTTCTCGGCCCAACCCGCGATGGCGTCTATGCCGGCGCCGATCTTGCCGCCGCTTGGCCAAAGGAAGGTCCGCCAGTTGTTTGGCGAAAAGACATCGGCGAAGGCTTTAGCGGACCGGCAGTGGCGCAGCATCAACTCATCCTTTTTCATCGCCTCAATGACCAGGAGGTCGTGACTTGCCTTGACGCGCGGACCGGCGAGCCGAAGTGGACCAAGTCCTACCCCACCTCTTACCGGGACGACTTCGGCTTCGACGAAGGGCCGCGAGCGACGCCGTGCATCGCGCAAGGTCGGATTTACACATTCGGCGCGGAAGGCATGTTAAGTTGCCTGAACCTGGCGGACGGCGCCATGCTCTGGCAAGTCAATACCAAAAACAAATTTCACCCGCCCAAAGGCTTTTTCGGAGACGCTTGCTCACCACTGGTGGAAGGCAACGCCGTCCTCATGAACATCGGCGGTTCAGGCGGCGCGGGCCTTGTGGCGTTCGACAAGGCAACCGGGAACGTGCTGTGGAAATGTTCGGACGACGCGGCGAGTTACTCATCCCCCTCCACCGCGTCCATTAACGGACATCGTTACGCCATCTTCTTTACACGCGCAGGTCTGGAGGCGGTCGATCCGGCAGACGGGAAAATCCAATTCCATTATCCCTGGCGCTCGGAAATGAACGCCTCCGTCAACGCCGCCACGCCTCTCATCATCGACGATTCCATATTTCTCTCGGCCTGCTATGACACGGGGGCGATCTTGTTGCGCGTTCGGGACAATGGCGTGGAAAAAGTCTGGTCCGGTGACGGTATTCTTTCCAACCACTATGCCACCAGCGTTTACTTCCGTGGCTTTCTTTATGGCATCGATGGCCGCGCCGATCCCAGCTTCCGGCCCGCGCCGAGCCTGCGCTGCGTCGAGTTGAAGTCGGGGAAAGTCCGCTGGCAGGACGAATCGGTGGGCCCTGCAACGATCCTGCTGGCCGGTGATCAATTGTTGATCCTTACCGAGTCGGGCGAATTAATCGAAGCGGCGGCGACGCCGGAGGCTTTCAAGCCTGGCGAACGAGTGCAAATCATGCCCACCGGCGTGCGCGCCTATCCTGCTCTGGCCGACGGTTTTCTTTACGCGCGCAGCAAGGACAAAATTTTCTGCGTGAATCTGGGCCGGACGAAAGAGTGATTGAATTGAGAAAGAAGATAATGGCAGGGTGACCATGCAATCCGGCGAGATGAAAGCGCAGCCGTTGAGCGGCTTCTCCAAATGGGTCCTGGCCGTCGGCGCGGGGGCGGTCATAGCCCTTTTTTACCTTTTCGTTCTGGTGTCGGTTTTGGCCTTGCTGTTGGTCATTGCCTTGGAGTTTTGTCTGGTGCTGGCAGTGGCGCGACTCGGACTGCTTTTGTTTGTCAGGCCGTTGCGGCGGGACATCGCCATGCTGCTGGTTTTTCTGCGGAGCCTGCGGCTGAGAAAGGAAAGCGAGGCGCACATTGCTCTTCAACCAGAGGAGGCGCCGGGCTTGTTTGCGGTCTTGCAAAAGCTCTGTCCCCGCGCCGGAATGGCCTTGCCGCACGAAGTCCTGCTCCTGATGAACGTCAACGCCTGGGTGCGCCTGAAGGGCTACCGGCGCGGCGCGGGCAAGACCTTCTTGGCGGTGGGCTACGATTTGCTGGCGGGCTTTTCCACGTTGGAAGTCGAAGCGGTGCTGGCTCACGAACTGATGCACGCCAAACTGGTGCAGCGCGGCTTAAAAACGGTTTTGAATGGCGGCCTGGTGCGCGCCGCATCCCTGTCGCGTAGCCTCGCAGCGCAGGTCGAAGCCTGTCGCCGCGCCCGGCAACCGGCGGGATTGGCCCGCCTGCTGGTCAAGGCTGCCGACGCCTTGACTCGCCAGGCCGCGACGTGGATTGCCGCCTGTTCACGCCAGGACGAATTTGAAGCGGACCTCGGCTCGGTCGAACTTTGCGGCGCCGGGCCGGTCCGCCTGGCTTTGTCCAAAGTTGAGTCGCTGGGCCGAATCACTGCCAAATTGCCGTGGCGCGAGCGCGTGGCCCACATCCAGATGGGAGAACTCAGCCAATGGCTGGTGAGCGAACTGGTAGCGGCGCAAGCGGCTGGCGTGCCGGAGGAAAAAAAGGACCTCTTCAACCGCTATTCTACTCATCCCTCAATTCGCGATCGCCTGGCGGCGCTCCCGCCTGCGCCGGTTGAATCCAGCCCTGCCGGGCCGTCCGGCCTCAGCTTGCTTACCGAGCCGGACGCCATCGCGGCCAAGCTGCTCTCCAAGATCGAGCGCGTGGTGGCGGAGCAGGAGCAGAAGGACAGCGAGGCGCTCGAAAAATGGAGCCGCAAAACGCGCGGTGGAACTCACTTGCGCCCCGTGCAACTCTTGGGCCTGCTCTTTTTCATGATCAGCTTCGCGGCTGGCTTGACTGGGTTAATCGCTGGAGTTCACAAGCTTCGCCTCGCTCTTTGCGGCGCGGTGGGCGCGGTGGGCGCGGTTTTCATCTATCGTTGTGGCGCTTACAAGGAACGCCTCGCTCTACCCGTTCCGGACTTTGCTGTTTTGAAAGCCGCCTGGCAGTCCAAAATAACTGCGGATGACAACCGCACCAAAGCCATCGAAGCCGAGTTGCGCGCCGCCGCGCCCGCAGGCGGGAAATCGCTCCCGGCCACTTACTTTGCCTCAGCCAGTTATGACGCTCTGGGTCAATGCGATTATTTGCGCGCTCACGCTGCCGCCCGCCTCTGTTTGAAGGCCGACGCGAAATCAGCTCCAGGCGCGCTGGCGCTGGCCATCGCTTCGGCGGTCTTTGGTCAGCGGGCTCAAGTCGCCCGGTTCCTGGCCTCCGCGCAAAAATGCACCGGTCTGAAGGGAGCCTCCACGGCGTGGGGCTTGGGCTGGGCGCTGCTGTTGTGCGGCGAGTGGGGGCGGGCGGAAGCGTTTCTGGCGCAAGCAGTCAAGACGCGCCCGCAGCAGGCGACGTGGCTGAGTCTGCTGGCTCTATGCCAATCGCGGCGCGGCAAACTGCAGAGCGCCATACTGAGCGCCCGCCGGGCCTGCACCCCTGCGCCACCCAACAAGGAACACGCCAAACTTCTTATTGACCTTTTGTTGGAATGCGGTTATTTGCGCGAAGCGAACGAGAGGCTGGCCCCTTGGCGCAGCGAGATACGCAACGACCAGGAGTTCACGCTCTCGGCCATTCGCCTGCACCTTTTGCTGCGCGAATTCCAGCAAGCCGCGGAATGGACTGAGGCCTACACCGCGTCCGCGCCCACGCACATGCTGGTGCGGCTCGGTCTGACTTACGAAATGGCCCGGCAAGGAACGAAAGCGGCTGAGTATTACCATCAAGCACTGGCAGCGGGGCATTACCCGGAGGCCCTCCTCGGACTGGCGCGGTTGGATGCGGAACGGGGCGACAAAGAGCAGGCGCGGCGGCACGTTTTGGCGGCCTTGAATCTCAAATGCGCCTTGGCCGAGAAAGCCACCGGCCCGCTGCCGCTCTTTCAATCCGTACTCCGCCAGCTTCTCAATTTGGAAGAACCGGCGCTCAATTGTCAGGCCTGGATTGCGTCGATGAGCCGTCAGACCTTGCCTGCAGCGGCGGCCAACAAATCGTTCCTCGTCTATGCGCCCGCCGGACAGGAGCCGGCCAAATGGCTTCA
>DASYNM010000586.1:0-3060 GCA_036008545.1 Verrucomicrobiia bacterium | reverse complement strand
TCAATCAATTTTATTTCTGGCCCAATTATCTCCAGCGCACCGGCCAAAACGCCCTCTTCGTGCGCGAGATTGACCGCCCTGCCCTGCGCCCGGATTGGTTCGCCCGCTGGTGCCGTGCGGACGCGGATATTTTCTTGCCGGATAATCCCCAGGGAAAGCCGCCGCCCCTGGGTCTCCAACAGCAGTTCGATTCCTTCACCAACCTTGGCGTGCGCGACGTCGTTTTCGACGGCAACATCGTGCGGCGCGTGCAACTGATCCAATGCCGCCATCTGCATTGATATGACGCCGTCGCAAACCGCTTTTCCTGTCAAACATTACGACCTGGCGCTCACACTGGCCTCGGGGCAAGCCTTCCGCTGGCGGCGTCATGGCGACGCCTGGTCCGGAGTGATCAGTTCGCGCTGGGTGCGTTTGCGCCAGGAGCCGGACGGCATCCACGCGGAGACAGCCGCGCCTGAGGCTGATTGGCAATGGCTGCGCCATTACCTGCAAATCGAGGTGGACCTGGAAAAAATTCTGACAGCTTTTCCTGACGATCCGCCCATGCGCGATTCGGTGGCGGCCTGCCGCGGGCTACGCCTATTGCGACAGGAACCGTGGGAATGTCTGGCTTCGTTTATCTGCTCCTCGACCAAGCAAATTGTGCAGATTGAACAAATCGTCTCCCTGCTCTGCCGCCGATTTGGCCAGGCGATCCCGGTCCCGCCGGGGACGGATGGAGTCTGGTCGTTTCCGACAGCGGAACGGCTGGCGTCAGCTTCCGAAGCGGATTTGCGCGCCTGCAAAATGGGCTTCCGCGCCCCTTACCTTTTGGGCGCCGCGCGGCAAGTGGCGGCGGGCGAAATCGATTTGTCGAGGTTGGGCGAGCGCCCGCTGGCGGAGGCACGCACGGCGTTGCTCACATTGCCGGGAGTGGGAATCAAAATCGCCGATTGCGTTTTGCTCTTCGCCTACGGATTTCAAGAGGCGTTCCCTGTGGATGTCTGGATCATCAAGGCGCTGCAACAACTCTATTTCCCCAAGCGCCGCCCCAAGCTGCCGCGCCTGCGTCAATTTAGTCAAACACACTTCGGTCCTTACGGCGGCTACGCGCAACAATACTTGTTTCACTACATGCGAACGGCGCGTAGAGGATGCTGATAAAGAAGTTTGGGCGGCGCACAGCGCCGCCCTACCATCGTTGGGTAGGGCGTTGCTGCCGCAACGCCCAAAATTTCATGTCTCTTTGATTAGTGTTAGGCATCGGTAATCGCAACCCACGAGAATGAACTAACCCCCCTGTCAGCGGCCGGGCTTCCGCCTATGGATCGACACATCCACCGGCGCATCGGGCTTGCGCGCGGCGGCTTCCGGCCCCCAGAAATAATCCGCCCGGTCAGCCCCAGAGAAAACGATCTCGCCGGCCAGATCGTAATTCTGCCGCGCGTAGGTGTTGCTCCACCCGAACAGGGCCGGGTCGGAATTAATTGTCCTGGCCCACGAAGTCGGCGCGTGGACCATCACCAAATAGAGCGGCCTGGCGGCTTCGATGTCGTGGCACAACTCCTTCTGCATTGCCGCCGCGTAAGGGCTCAGTTTCATCAAATCGTACATGTATAAATAGCCGCTGGCCGAGTGACGGTGGGCGTAGAAATAAATCTCGGGCTCCGAACCCAGCACCTCCATCGTGTCGCCCGGCGCGGAATGTTCCCGGATGTAGCGGCCAATCTCCGCCGCCTCTGTAAACGGTTCTCCTGGGTATAGCGACCGGCAGACAGCATCGGGCGTCATCTCGAACCAGGTCGCCCGGTTGACAAATATAAATCCGGCGCAGGCCAGCGCGAAGGCGGCACACGCGACCTTCCATCCCGCCGCCCGCGCCGCGCCTTGCACCGCGACGGCCACCAGCAACGATGCCACCGGCAGCAGGACAATGAAGTAATGGCGGAAAAAATAAAAACTCACCATCACCGCCATCAACGAGAAACCCAGCAAAGAGACTATGATGAATTTCCCTTCTCTCTGCGTCTTGTCAACAATCAGGCTAACCAGGCCCGCCGCGCTACCGGCGCCCACCATTCCAGCGCGGCTGTCTGGCGGCTGAGTTGGTTCAATTGCCACCACACCGTATCCTCGCTCACATTTCCCGCATGGAAGGGCGCATAGATCATCGTCCAAAACCAAAATCGTTGAAACGTGCCCGCCTGCCACATCCAAAGGCAAGTCGCCAGGAACGGCAGGACCGCGCCGGCGCAGAAAATCCCGAGTTGGTGCAGGCGCCTGGCGCGCTCGACACGGGGAGCTTGCATCGCATCCCGCAATAAGACAGCACCGCCGAACATCGCGAAAAAAATTCCCGGTTGCTTGCAAAGGAACGACAGCCCGAAGAGCAATCCGCTCCACCCAAAGCTCCACGCCCGGCCGGAGGCGCGCGCCCGCAACAGCAGCCACAACCCGGCCAACCAAGTCAATACTATTAAGTGGGTCGCATGCCCCTGCAACCCGAGGACGCCAGGGCTGAGTGAAAACATGGCATAACAAACGCACGCGATCGCCGCCTGTTCTGCGTCCAGCAACCGTCGCGCGACCAGGAAGAGCAACGCCAGCGTGGCCAGATTCACGAGGAGAAAGCCAAGATGAATCCCCGCCGTCGTCTGGCCAAACAAGCCCATGATCACCGCGTAGGCGGCATACGTTCCCGGCAGCTTGATATTGAAGGCGAGTTTGTATGGCGGGATGCCTTCGAGCATCAATTGGCCGACGTAGGCAAATTCGCCTTCGTCCCGTTCCAGCGGGATGGAAAGCAAGCGCAGACGCACGACCACCACGAGCAGCACGGCCGCGGCCAGCGCCAAAGTCAACCAGCGGCTTGGCCATAAAAAGTTCGCGCGGTCCTTGTGCCCATCAACATTTTGCAAGCCTCATGTGTTAGCCCTCCGCCCTCTGGAAGTATAGTCCAAAAGCGCGCCGCGGAGGCTCATCAAGCATGAGCAGGCTGATGCGGCGTGATCTCTGCAACGTCGTGCGATTCTTTATCTCTCGGCGGACCTTTTTGTTGCGCGGAGAACGGAATTTCGC
>DASYNM010000585.1:0-20692 GCA_036008545.1 Verrucomicrobiia bacterium | reverse complement strand
CCGCCGCAACCTTCAAAATTTTTCTCCGCTAGAAAAACTTGGGCAAGACTTTCCAATTCGCGTCGATCCGCTTCGGGCAATCGACGATAGAGAGGCACGTGCGCCTCCAAAATGCGCCTCCAGTCAGGAGGAAATGGAGTGGACAACAGCTTCTTTCTGCGTCGTTGTTTCCACATGGTTTAGCAGTCATAAACTGCCCCCAATAAGGAGCGCTGTCTAGCGCAGGTTGAGTGCGGTGGGAGGAAGCTTGCGTTACTGAATCTCCGCCGCTGACACTGAAAATACCGGCGGCAAGTTGTCCACCAGCATTCGCCAACTCTCCCCCTCGTCGTCGGAATTGAAGACTTTGCCGTTGTTGGTGCCGAAGTAAATTCCGGCGGGGTCGAGCGCATCGGCGGCCATTCCTTCCCGATAGACGCCGCCATAAAAATCGTCCGCCGGCAAACCGTTGCTCAACCCCGCCCACGTTTTCCCGGCGTCGCGGCTGCGAAAGACGCGCAGCTTCCGTCCCGGCGGACAACGAAATTCCGCACCTTGCAGGGGAAGGACATACAATGTATCCGACTGGCGGGGATGCAGCGCCAGCGGAAATCCAAAATCCGACGGCAAACCCGCGGTGATCTCGTTCCAGGCGCGCCCGCCGTCGGCGCTGCGATAGACGCCGCAATGGTTCTGCTGGTAAAGAACGGGATTGGCACCGCCCGACAGCAGCAGCTTGTGGACGCATTGGCCGTATTCGGGATATTTGTCCGGCTGAAACTCCGCGCGCGTACCTCGATTAGCCGTTTCCCACGCCGCCCCGCCGTCTTCGCTGCGGAAGACGCCGACGGCCGAGATGCCCGTGAACATGCGATTGGAATGGCCGTGATCGATGACGATGGAATGCAAACATAGACCTCCCGCGCCGGGATGCCATTTGGCGCGCGTGGGGTGAGCCGTGAGCGTGGTCACTTCGCCCCAAGTCTGGCCGTTGTCTTCGCTGCGGAACAAGGCGGCGGGCGCGACGCCGGCGTATAAAACGCCACGCTCCTTCGCGCGGCCCGGTTCGATGTGCCAGATGCGTTCCAATTTCAGGCCGGAGCTTTCGGCAAACTTGGGATTGAGCGTGGCCGATTCCCAGTGCCCGCCCAAATCCGGCGAGGAAACAACCTCGCAGCCGAACCAGGAGTCGTTGGCCGTGGCAAAAATGCGGCTGGTGCGCGAGTCAAATACAGCGTGATTGACTTCACGGCCGGGTTGGAAAGGACCACTGGCGGTCCATTGCCGACGGTCCGGGCTGGTGAAGAGGAACAATCCTTTTTTAGTTCCGACAAGCAATAAAACTTTTGCGCTCATAGGTGCAATTTGAACCGCCGGTCAAGCCGCGCCCGCGGCCACTTCAATTCATACGAGATGGATGCCTGCGGCGTCAAATTGCTTTTTGGCATTTTCCAGCAGATTGGATTTCACACCGGGCACGGCATCGGCGTCGGCGCATGAGGCGGCCAGGGTCAGAATGATGCCCCTGCTCGTCACGCGCGTGACGTAGCAGCCGTCCACCTGCGCGATTTTGGTTTGGGCCTTCGCCACCTCGAGCAGAATCTGGCGCGCGCGGGCCGCGTCGCTGCCGGTGGCCACGTAGAGTGAGACACCGCACGGCGTGCGCGGCTGTGTGAGTGAAAGATTGAGGCTGGCTTGGCTGGCTATGCTGCTGTTCGGGATGACCAGCAAACGCTGGTCCGCCGTACGCAGCAAAGTGTAACCGAGATCGATGTTCAAGACTATTCCCGTTTCCAGCCCGGTCGGCGCCGAGACCTGCACCCGATCGCCGACTTTGAATGGCCGGTAAATGACGAGGGAAATCCCCGCGATCAAATTGCCGAGCGTGCTCTGCGCGGCCAGTCCGACCACCACCGAGGCCACGCCCAAGCTGGCCAGCATCGACGTGCCCAGCGTCCTTAGCCCAGGAATGACATGCGCGTAAAAAACGAAGGTGGCGAGGTAAATTCCCAGGCTGGCCAATTTGCCCAGGAACCGGATGCCGGTGGCGTCCGCGCCAGCTCTCTCGAGACGGTCGAGATAACGGTGGATGCCCACCTTGACGCCCCGGGCAATCAGCCAGGCCGCCACCAAGGCAAAAAGCCCATAGAACCCCGCCCCAACCAAGGTGCCGGGATCCGTCAAATCAAGAAAGAACACTCCGGTTCTGGTCTTTGGATCTGTCAAGTCAAAGATGACTTTCCACATGTCATGCATCATAATCGAACAACAGAGGAACCTTGAACGCGTCTGCTTTCAAGCTTTCTAATAAGCCCATCCAAAGTGATTAGGAGAAACCGCTCAAGGAATTGATATGCACTCGGAGCACTTGTCCGCGCTCCAATTCCACCACCTCGTCGCAGAGAGCCTGGATTTCGGGCCGGTCATGGCTGACGTAGAGCATCGGCACCTTGAATTCGTCGCGCACGCGCGTCAGATAGGGAATGATCTTCGCCTTGAGCGCGGTGTCCAAACCGGCCAGAGGCTCGTCCAGCAGCAGGAGCTTGGGCGAGCTCAGCAACGCCCGCGCCAGCGCGACGCGCTGCTTTTCGCCGCCGGAAAGCTCCATGACTGAGCGCCCCGCCAGCGGGGCAATTTCCAAAACCGCAGCCACATGCTCGTAACTAAACAACCCATCTTGCGGCGACGAAGCCTTACGGCCGTAGAGAAGATTTTTGCGGACGGTCAAATGCGGGAAGAGCGCCAGGTCTTGCGGCACGTAGCCAATCTCCCGCTCGCGCGGCGGCAGGGCCAGCCCGCGTGAGGTGTCCGTCAGCACGCGTTGATCCAGTTGAATGAGCGCGCTCTGCGGTCGGCGCAAACCCGCAATCAAATCCAGCAACGAGGTTTTGCCTGCGCCAGAGGGGCCGAAAATGGCCGTCACTTGCCCGGCGAGCTCGACATCGACTTGGAGCACAAACTCTGCAAGCGGGAGTGAAATGGACTTAAGCAGGAGTTTCACGTTGGTTCACTCCTAATCTTAATCTTAATCCTAATCTTAATCTCATGCTGCGATCGGCGCGAAATCCAATCCTGGCTTCAACCCGCCATCAAAGCAATGCTGTCATTCACGACTCCGAATTCCAGGACTTAGTCCTTGACAAGAACTCCATTTTAAGGAATCCTTAAATCATGAAAGATCTGGACACCATGACCGTTTCCAAAGTCGGTCAGAGCACGCTCCCGAAATGGTGGCGCGATGCCTCCGGCTTGTCCAAGGGCGGAACGGTCGAAGTGCGGCCTATGCGCGACGGCAAAAATAGCATCGTCTTGACGCCCAAACCGGTCAAAAGGCACGGAGCTGTCGGACTGCTTAGGCTCTTCTCGAACTGCCCGGTTCCGATCCCAGCGCCTGAGCGGCACCACCTGCCCTTTAAGTGAGCTTCCTGATTGATACGGACCTGTTGTCCATGCTGGAGCGGAGGCAAATACCGCGCAAACTGGAGAATTGGATCGAGAACAACGAAGCGGACATTTTCCTGAGCGTGGTTTCATTCGCCGAGTTGCAGTTCGGGCTGGATCACGCTCCTGGCACACACAAAGCAAGCCTCGCCAAGTGGCTGGCCAATCTGCGGCAGAAACTCGCGCCAGCCACGGAACAACTAACCGAACCCGTTTTGGTGCGATGGAAGCAACTGCTCGCGGAGCTAAAGGTCAGGAACCGCACCATGACCTGTGAGGATTCTTTGATTGCCGCCACGGCATTATTTCACGGGCACACAGTCGCCACCCACGACAAACGTCATTTTGAGCCGGCCGGTGTACATGTTGTGGACCCACTAGCTTAGCTTTCTTGCTTCCTGGTCGTTCAGGGGATGTTCTTGCGAGTCACCGCCTTTCCCGTTACAACCAAGGCAGAAGCGACGTGCTGAGCAATGCTGCCATCTGGAATCGGTTGAAAGGATCAAAGCGACTGACTTTGATCGCAGGACCTTGCGTGATCGAAAGTGAAGCGGTTTGTTTCCAGATCGCCAGGTCGTTGCGCAAAACCTGCCGTGACTTGGGGGTGAATTATATTTTCAAAGCCAGCTACGATAAGGCCAATCGCTCCTCGGGCCGGACTTTTCGCGGCCCGGGGCTCATCGCTGGTTTGGGGGTGCTGGCCAAAATCCGACGCGAGCTGCAAGTGCCGGTGCTGACGGATGTTCACAACGAAGACCAGGTGCATTTGGCGGCAGCGGCGGTCGATGTGCTGCAAATCCCTGCTTTTCTTTGCCGGCAAACCGACTTGATTGCCGCAGCGGTGCATACCGGCAAGATCGTCAATTTGAAAAAGGGACAGTTTCTTTCCCCGCAGGAGATGGGCCAGGTTGTCAAGAAAGCGGTGGAGGCGGGCGGACGCAAGTTGCTCGTGACCGAGCGCGGCACGACCTTTGGCTACAACAATCTGGTGGCCGACATGCGCTCCATTCCGATCATGCGCCAATTTGGTTTTCCGGTCATTTTTGATGCGACGCACTCGGTACAATTGCCGGGCGCGGGCGGAGATCGCTCGGGCGGGCAGCGTGACATGGCGCCGGTGCTGGCCCGTTGCGCGCTGGCGGCGGGCGTGGACGGATTGTTTATCGAGACGCATCCGAATCCGGACGAGGCCCTGAGCGACGGGCCTAACATGATTCCGTTGGCGAACATGGCGCGGCTCTTGGCGGGCTTCACCAAGCTGCACGCCCTGCTCCGTCGTTTGCCCGAGGTGAAATGAAGACGAGCCTGTGGATTGTGCTGACTGTGGCTGCGGCTGGGCTGCTGCAAGCGCAAGTCCCGCCCGACCTCAAGACGCGCATCATCATCGAACGCCAGACGCCGAACGGCCCGGAGCTTGAACTTCTCCTGAGCGGCGACACCAGGGTCAACATGGCGGAGCACGACGATAAGGTGACGCCATTTCTGATGAAATCCTTCCGCAGCGGCCCCTCCAATGAGCTGCAATTAATTGGCCAGGCTCCGGAATGCCACATCGACCAGGCCAGCCACCGGGCCTGGGACACTGGGCCAATCGTGCTGTTCACGCCGACGACCAATGTCTGGGTGCAGGGCGAGGGTTTCCTGTTCATTGAGACCAACCATACGCTGGATATTTCCAACAAAGTGGAGACGCGCGTCCACAGATCGTTGCTCAAGACCACAGCGTTAAAGGGCGCAAAGACTAATGCGCCGGGAGCGCCGGAACAAATTCTGAAGATTTTTTCCGAGCGTGCTCATTTCGATTACCAGTCCAACTTTGTCAATTACTTCGGGAAAGTTCACGCGATTGACGTGCAATTGGACCTGACCTCCGAACGGCTTGACATCCAAATGACTTCGAACAGCGCCATCCAAACGATCCTAGCCCAGGACAACGTCATCATGACGACCACCAACATTGGCTGGGCGACCGGCCCCAGGTCGTTTTATTACGTGACCAACGGCAGTGAGATGATTGAGATGACTGGCGGCGCCTGGTGGCATAACGGCGACGAAAAAGCGCGCGCGGAAAAATTTGTATATGACAGCACCCATCATTTTCTGACCGCCATCGGCAACGTCCGCGTCTGGTGGCCCAACGCCCCGCAGCAGCCCGGCGTCCCGCCCATCGTGGGCACCAACGGTTACCGGGAGTTGTGGGCCGATTTTGCCACCTTGCAATGGCCTCCCACCAACGGGCCGGTGGAAGCGATGCACGCCACGGGCAATATCCTGATCGTCAATCAGGAGGACAAAAGCAGCGCCACCGGTGATCAGGCCGATTACGTGCGGACCAACGATTTGTTGGAACTGACCGGCAACGCAAGGTGGTGGAAGGAGCAGATGGACATCACGGGGAAGATTCTCAGGGCCGATGCCACCAACAAAATGTATCACGCCCGCGGCGACTCGCATTTGAAAATCCAGATGACCGGCTCCACCCACACCAACCAGTGGCTCTACGTGGACTCCGAGGACCTCGATTATCAAACCAACCTGGCCGTCGCCACCGATCACGTCAAAACCAGGCTCGTGGACGACGGCGTGCTGCGCGACACGCTTATCTCCGACAAACTGGATGTGGAGTTGATCAGCAACGAGGTCAAAACCGCCATCGCCCGCGGGCATGTCCACGGCGAAACGGCGCCCGACAAGTTTGGCCGGATCAAAACGATCGACTGTGTCAAGTTGACGGCCCATCGCTCGCCGATCACCAAGCTTTGGACAGATTTTCTGGCCGAGACCAATGTCGTCCTCAAGCAGTTCGGCACCAATACGGCGGAACCGCGCGATCAACTGACTGCCGAAATCGCCACCGCTTATATGTCGCCCGTGACCAATCAGCTTGAACGCGCGGTGGCCGAGCGCCACGTCGTGATCGATCAAGTCAAGACGAACCAGGCCATTCACGCCACCGGCGAGCGAGCGGTTTACACAGTGGCCGCGGACGAGGTCAAACTTACCGGCGCGCCCGTGGCTCGCAACGACCAATATGTCATTTCCAATTCCGACTACATGATTTGGCAGCCCAAGACCAACCGCTTCATGGCGTTCGGCCCCTACTTCGTGTCTTCCTTAAAGCCAAAACCAACCAATGCTCCGCCGAACCCGGCTTTAGCCAAGCCGCTTGCCAAGGCAAAACCAGCCAAGTCGCTACTTAAGCCATGAGCGAGTCTCAACCACAACCAGACCCGGTTCTGCAAAAGCAGGCGCCGGATACCACAGTGGCAGTTGCCACCGCCCCGCGGCTGCTTGCGACCGACACGCTGGTGAAAAAGTACAGCGAGCGGCGCGTCGTGGACGGCGTTTCCATTTATGTCAACGCGGCCGAAATTGTCGGCTTGCTGGGCCCCAACGGGGCGGGCAAGACGACGACGTTTAATATTGTGGTCGGCCTGGTCAAACCTGAAGAAGGCAAGGTAATATTTGAGGGCAAAGTAATCACGAATCTGCCGATGCACAAACGGGCGCGGCTGGGCATTGGATATTTGACACAGGAACCGTCGGTCTTTCGCAAGCTGACGGTGGAGCAAAACATTCTGGCCATTCTGGAAACCTGCTCCATGAGCGGCAAGGAGCGCGACCTGCGCCTCAAATCCCTGCTTGATGAATTGGACCTGGCCCGGTTGGCCAAGAGCAAAGCCTACACGCTCAGCGGCGGCGAGAAGCGCCGCTTGGAGATCACGCGCGCGCTGGTAACCAGCCCGAAATTGCTGTTGCTCGACGAGCCTTTCAGCGGCATCGATCCCATCGCCAAGTACGAAGTGCAAAAAATCATTCGCCGCCTCAAAGAGCGCGGTCTGGGCATTCTGATTACCGACCACGACGCGCGTGAAACGCTCAAGCTGGTGGATCGCGCCTACCTGATTCATCACGGCAAAGTCGTCTATGAAGGATCGGGCCCGGAGATGCCGAACGACCCCAGAGCGCGCGATATTTATCTCGGACCGGAATTCAACCTCTGACTTGTTCATGCGCACGCGAGCTGCATGATTCTCGCCAATCCGGTTTCCGGTTTGACACTGCCTCGACTTTGCTCTCTCATCAGGCCTGTGTCCGAGGTAACCCCCTCCAAACTCGTCTTTGGCCTCGTCCTCGCTTGCCTGTTTTGGGCGGGCAGCGCGCTGGGCGGCCCGCCCCTGCTGACAGATGACCCGGACACGCCAGGGCCAAATCACTGGGAAATCAACGTGGCCGAATGGTCGCAAGAAATGAATCGCGCCTGGTTGCTGGCCACGCCCTTGCTGGACATGAATTACGGCGTCGGCGACCACATCCAGTTGAAATACCAGGTGCAATTCAACGAGTTGGTGCCCGCGCCGGGTAGCGGTGGCGTTCTGGCCGGCATGGGCAATTCGCTGGCAGGCGTCAAATGGCGTTTTCTCGATCAGACCAATTCTTCCTGGCTTGAGATTTCTACCTACCCGCAGTTGGAATTCGTTTATCCTTCCTCCTCCGGGCGGCGCGGACTGGCTGACAGCGGCGACAACGTTCTCTTGCCGATTGAGATGGAACGCCAGTACAAGTCGCTGACCGTTTACTGGGAACTAGGTTATTTGCACAACGAGTATAAAGAAAGCGGCGGCTGGTACGGCCTGGCGGGTCAGTATGATTTCAGCGAGAAATTTTCCCTGATGGGCGAATTTTACGGCGGTTTCGACCGGGCCTTTGAGCACAACTGGCTGAGTCTGAATATCGGCTTCAGGCGGGCGCTGGTGGAGCACGTCGCTCTCATTGGCTCCGCCGGCCCCGGCCTTTTTGGACCGCAAGAGCGCGCGCCGGCATTCCAGAGTTACCTGGCGCTGCAACTGACGTTCTGAAATTCCTCAAGTCAATCGAGCTGAAAAGTCGTCCAACGGCGGCTACGGCATCAAACACGTTTCACAAAACAATTGGCGTTCCCATCAAATAGTGTTATCGTATCCATGTGAGCGCCGTGACACGCGTTGATCTTTGACATTTTGCAGTCGTGGAAAGCTGGCCTGGGCCGGCCAGCGCGCATTCTTATCTGTGCGCCTGGGGGGGCAAAATCTGCCGGTCCAGTCGCACTCAGTCGCACCCAGTCGCACTCAGTCGCACCCAGTCGCACTCAGTCGCACTCAGTCGCACCCAGTCGCACTCAGTCGCACTCAGTCGCACCCAGTCGCACCCAGTCGCACCCAGTCAAACCAGTCAAATCCAGAAGGTGCAACAGAAGCTAACGAAGGAAACGAAGCCATATTGCCTCACGCTAACATGGCACTTAGGTAAAGCCCCTTTGTTACCTTCGCGACCTTCTGTTCAAATCACTGCATGCCCGCTGCGAGATGCGCGGTTTTCACGCAATTTCGTGCCAACCGGCGCCGGTCAGTCAACCCAGTCGCACTCAGTCGCACTCAGTCAAACCAAGTCGTGGCAGTCAAGCCTGCCAGGAATGGAAGTTCAGCCTGCAAGAAACGCGCGCGCCCGACGCGTGGCCGCCCAAACAATTCTTGCCGCCATGCGCAACGGCCCTTATGCTGGTGCAGGATTTGCCAGGGCCCATGGAGCGTGGACTTACGAACCCCGCCAGGGCAGGAATGCAGCAACGGCAGTTTGCTCCGCGTCCGCCGTGGTAGCCCTGGCATTCCTTCTGATCTTTGCTGACATGTCGTATCAAGTCATAGCGCGCAAATACCGCCCGCAACGTTTCGCCGACGTTGTCGGGCAGGAGCATGTCACCCAGACGCTGGCCAATGCCATTGCCCAAAAGCGCATTGCCCACGCCTACCTTTTTGTCGGGCCGCGCGGCACGGGCAAGACGACCATCGCCAGAATTTTCGCCAAATGCCTCAATTGCACCGACGGCCCCAAAGTCGATTTCGCCGACGACGATCCGCGCACCGTGGAAATCACCGAGGGCCGTTCGATGGATGTGCTGGAAATTGATGGCGCCAGCAATCGCGGCATTGACGAAGTCCGCGAATTGCGCGAGACGGTCAAATACGTCCCGGCTAATTCGCGCTTCAAGATTTATATTATTGACGAAGTTCACATGTTGACCAAGGAGGCGTTCAACGCGTTGCTCAAGACGCTGGAAGAGCCGCCGGCGCACGTCAAATTCATGTTCGCTACCACCGAACCGGAGAAGGTTATTCCCACCATTCTCTCGCGCTGCCAGCGTTTCGATTTGCGGCGCATTCCCTCGGCGCTCATTGTCAAACATCTGTCTGAGATCGCGAAAAAGGAAAATGTCCAGATTGATGACGCCGCGCTGCACGCCATTGCGCGCGGTGCCGACGGCGGCATGCGCGACGCGGAATCGACGCTGGACCAATTGATCAGTTTTTGCGGCAAGGAAATCACCGAGCCGGACGTGCTCTCGATGTTCGGTTTGGCGGCGCGCAGCCAGATTCTGGCGCTGGCCGGAGCGGTCCTGGCCGGCGAAACCGAGGCGGCCTTGCGCCAGCTTCACGAATTGGCTCATCAAGGCAAAGACATCGGTCGGCTGGTTTCGGAGTTGCTGGGACATTTTCGCAATTTGCTCATTTTCCAGGTCTCGCGCGGCGACTTGCACATGATCGAGGCTTCCGAGGCCGAAGCCGCCGCCCTCAAGGAACAATCCGCGCTGCTACACACCGACGCGCTGACGCGCATGTTGGAAGTGCTGACCGATTGCGAGGGCCGCCTGCGCGACACCACCTCGAAAAAAATCCTGGTCGAGGTGGCGCTCTTGAAAATGATCGAAGCGCGCGATGCGGTGAGCATCGACACCGTCCTGCAACAAATCCAGCAATTGCGCTCCGGCGCGCCCGCCGCGTCCCGGCCGACCACAGCGCCTGCGGCCAAAACCGCGTCCGCTCCGCGCACGGTTGCCGCGACGAGTTCGCCGCCCGCTGCGGCTCCGTTGCCAGCCGTGGCCACACCGCCTGGCGACGTGGACCTGCAGCAACTTTGGAGCGGATTGGTCGAGGCCGTGGGCCGGGCCAATCCGTTTGTCAAGTCATATTTCGTGGAGGCCCATCCGGTTTCGTTCAACAAAAACGTGTTGACCATCGGTTTTGATCCTGAATTTGCCGATCATTTGCTGTTGGTGGATAACTCCAAGAATCACACCCTGCTACAGACGAAGCTGGCAGAGTTGGGTCATCCGCACGCCCAGGCAAAATTCATCAAGGCCGAAGCGCCGCCGCAGTCAAAGACCGCCACTCCCGCTCCTCCGCCTCCGCCTCCGCCGGCGCCGGCCGCCAAACCCGTTGCGGTTGCCGAAACTCCCAAGCAGCCGAAGGAAACGCCGTCTCCGAAGAAGGACGATTTCAAGAATGATCCGCTCATTCAGAAGGCGCTTGAAATTTTCAAAGGCCAGATCGTCGAAGTCCGCACATAAAACGCAAACTCACTCACGCTATGTCAAGCATCGGAAAACTCGTCAAACAAGCTGCCCGGGCGCAGCAGCAAATGGCAGAAATCCAGGCCCAATTGGCCGTGCGCGCCGTCGAAGCCACCAGCGGCGGCGGCGCGGTCAAAGTAGTGGCCAAATGCGATGGCTCCATCACCTCCATCAAGATCGATCCGCAAGCCGTGAACCCCGCGGACGTCGGCTTGCTGGAAGATATGGTGTTGACAGCGGTGAACGCCGCGCTGGACCAGGCCAAACAGATTTCCTCCGCCGAAATGAGCAAAGCCACGCAAGGGTTCAATTTGCCCGGCTTGATGTAATTGTGTGCCCCTGCCCGAACCCATCACCACCCTGACCGAGGCCCTGTGCCGCCTGCCGGGCATCGGCCCCCGTTCGGCGGAACGGCTGGCGCTGCACCTGGTGCAATCTGAGGCCGACGACGTGCGGCGTTTGGCCCATACTATTGTCCAAGCGCGAGAAAAAATCCGCCTCTGCTCGGTTTGCGGCGGGTTGACCGAGACCGAGCCGTGCGCCATCTGCCAGGACCCGCGCCGGGACGCCTCGCTGTTGTGCGTGGTGGAAAGGCCGCTGGATATTTTCGCGCTGGAAAAAGGCGGCAGTTTCCGCGGCCGTTATCACGTTCTAGGCGGCAAAATTTCACCGCTCAATGGGGTTGAGCCGGAGGATTTGCGTCTGGCCGAATTGGAATCCCGCCTCGGCCATGGGGTGAAGGAAATCGTCGTCGCTTTGAGCACCGACGTGGAGGGGGACGCTACCAGTTTTTATCTGGCCAAACGCCTGGCCGGCAAAGGCGCAAAAATCTCACGTCTGGCTCACGGCCTGCCCGCGGGCAGCGGTCTGGAATTCGCCGACGAAGTGACCCTGAGCCGGGCCTTGGAAGGTAGGCGGGAACTGTCGCCGTAGCCTGAAGGCGCCGATTAAGAAACTGAATTTTGACAGGATGGACAGGATGAACAGGATAAGAAAACAGATCGGCACCCGAAGGAATGCGTCCCCGTTTGGTTATTGCTCCCGCCTCGGCAATTCATCCTGTTCATCCTGTAAATCCTGTCTAAAACTCTTCCTGTCCTGGTCTTCCATCTATCTATATGAGTGTTCCATCCGCGGTTGTATTTGACTTGGGCAAGGTCTTGTTGGATTTCGATTACGACATCGCTGCCGCCAAAATCGCCCGTCGCTCCAAGCTCACGGCCCCACAGGTATTTTACACACTTGTCCACTCGCCGTTGCTTGGTCGCTTTGAGACCGGGCTGATGAGCAACGAACAATTCGCGGGCGAAGTTTGCACAGCTTGCGGTTTTTCAGGCACGCTGGATGAATTTCACGAGCTTTTTGCCGACATTTTCACCGAAATCCGACCCATGACCGCGCTTCATGCCGCGCTCCGGGCCAACCATATCCCAACCTGTATCTTCTCCAACACCAACGGCCTGGCCATCGACCACATCCGCCGCCGCTTCCCTTTCTTCGCGCATTTCGACCATTACATTCTATCCTACGAACTGGGAGCCATGAAGCCGGATGCAGCCAGTTACGCCGCCGTCGAACGCGCGCTGGGGCTGACTGGAAAGTCGATTGTTTATCTGGATGATCGCGCGGAAAACGTGGACGGCGGGCTGGCCCGGGACTGGCGCGCGCTCCTGCATGAATCCCCGGACAAGACCATTACCACGTTGCGGCAATGGGGCCTGCCCGTCGGGACTAACTCTTGAAGATCAGCGGCAGATCAGGATCGCCGATGGAAAAGACCCGTTCCGACAAATCGTTCAAGGCCCGGCGGGCCGGCTCGAATTGTTCCGAAAGCGTGTCAAACACAGCCGCCAAGTCGTATCGCGCAGCCAGCCGATGTTCGCTGGCCGCGCGATAATTAGCGCGTCCCAAATCCTGGTAGTAGCGCAAGCCTGGGGCTCCGCGGCGCTCGGCGCGATGGCGAATGTGATCCGGAAAAACGCCCGACATGAAGAGGGAATGATTGCCAATATGCGCGCGAATCCAGAAAGCCGTGCGGTCATCCGCCTTGTCCAAGGCGGCCAGCATGTCAAAAAAATAATCCAGGCGCCCTGCCCCGTCCGGCGTCACGCAACGCGTGCGCTCTTCACTCGAAAATTCCGTCAGCAATTCCGCCACGTAATCGGCCACGCGCCGGTCTTCCACACCCGTCCGACGTAGAACTTGCCGCACCATCACGTAGAAATAAAGATGCGGGGAGACCCGGAGACAACCGCCCTGCTCCAGCAACGCGCGAAAGAGCAGATCGTCATCCAGAATGAGATCGCGTGTCTCAGGATCAGCCAAAAGTATGACCAGCAATTCAGCCGTGCCCTTCTTCTTCCCCAGCACCGACATGATGAACTCCACGTCGTTGACAGTGAATTGGATACGGCAATTGGCCTGAATCACTTTCATTGCCGACAAGGTAAGCAAGATTGATTCCACATTCAACCCGGCCCTCATTTTTTTCTGATTTCCGCCACCGTTGGCCCGGTCTTGCCACACCGGCCTTTCACCGGATAAGCTTTCGCAGTTCTTGGAAGTAGCATGAATGTTCGTGTCCGATTTGCCCCCAGTCCGACGGGTCTGCTGCACATAGGCGGAGCTCGCACGGCTTTGTTCAACTGGCTTTACGCCCGCCACACTGGCGGCACCTTTGTCTTGCGCATCGAAGACACCGACATCGCCCGCAATACGCAGGAGGCCACAGATGTCATCCTGAGCGGTCTGCGCTGGCTGGGGCTGGATTGGGATGAAGGACCGGGACGCGGCAATTTTGGCCCCTACTTTCAGTCGCAACGGGGCGAAATTTACCGGCGTCGCATCCAGGAGCTCAAGGCCAAAGGCCTGGCCTACGATAGCGAGGGCGCGGTCAAATTCAAAATGGATCGGCAACCCATCGTCATTCCTGATCTTGTGGTGGGCCACGTCACGCGCGAATTGACCGATCGTGAGACGGCCGATCCCGATTTCGTCATCGTCCGCTCCGACGGCCAGCCGGTATTCCACTTTGTTAATGTCGTGGATGATATCGAGATGAACATCACGCACGTCATTCGCGGCGAGGACCATCTTTCCAATACGGCCAAACACATCGCACTTTTTCGCGCTTTTGGCGTCGAGCCGCCGCAGTACGCGCACATTCCGCTCATCCTCAATCCCGACGGCGCCAAGATGAGCAAGCGCGACCGCGGCGCGTCGCTCCAGGCCTACCTCGACGACGGCTACGTGCCCGAGGCGGTGGTCAATTATCTTTGTCTGCTGGGCTGGTCGCCAAAGGAGAATCGGGAAAAGATTTCATTGCAGGAAGTCATCCCGCTCTTCGATCTGCCGCAAATCCTGCGCCACAACGCGCGCTTCGACCTCGCCAAGCTGGAGTGGCTCAACGGCGAGTATTTGCGCGAATTGAGCCCCGAACGCTTCCGCGAGCTGGGCGCCGCCGCGCTCCGGCGGGCCGGCTGTAAACTTGACGCTTACTCCGAAAACTACGTCGCCGCCGCGCTAACCACTTGCCAGGGCAAGATCAAACGCTTCAGCGACCTGGCTCCTTATGCGGGCTTTTATTTTAGCGACGAGGTGAAAATCGATCCCGCCGCCGCCGAAAAGGAATTCACGCCCGAGGCTAAAGCCCGCCTGCAAAAGCTGCGCGATGCTTTGGCGCCATTGGGTGACTTCGACGCTGCAAGCATCGAGCGGACGTTGAAGGCTGTGGCGGCGGAATTGGGAGTCAAAGCCGGCGTCCTCGTGCATCCGACGCGGCTGGCCTGCACGGGCGCGCCGTCGGGGCCGAGTTTGTATCACCTGATGGAAATCGTCGGCAAAGAAACTATTCTAAAACGCCTGGACGCGCAGGCAGCTCGCCCCTAAAAATCTTCTCGGGAGGGCGGAGCGCCGCGACGCCCAATTTTCGAATCATTCTGTCAATTCTTTTAACTCCCGAATCTTATGCCCTGCGCCAGGGGCAATTGGCCGGAGTAATTGACAGTCACGGTTTGCCGGCGCATGTAGTTTTTCCAGGCGTCGCTCCCGCTTTCACGGCCGCCGCCAGTTTCCTTCTCGCCGCCGAAGGCGCCGCCGATCTCCGCCCCACTTGTGCCAATGTTCACGTTGGCAATGCCGCAATCGCTACCACGGCTGGAGAGGAAAAGTTCCGCCTCGCGCAGGTCATTGGTGAAAATAGCGGAGCTTAATCCCTGCGGCACGGCGTTGTGCCAGGCAATGGCTTCCTCCAACTTTTCATAGGCCATCAAATAAAGGATAGGCGCGAATGTTTCCTCACGCACAATTTTGAAATCCGGCTTCGCCTTGGCCAGACACGGCTCGACGTATCGGCCGCCCGGAAATTTTTCCCCGGTCAACGGCCGGCCGCCATAAAGAATCGTTCCGCCTTCATCGCGCAACCGATGCAAGGCTTGCTGCATCGACTGAACTGCGGCGAGGCTGATCAAGGGCCCCATCAACGTGCCCGCTTCCAACGGATTGCCAATCGACACCTGGCGATAGGCGGACACGAGGCGTTGGGTCAACTCTTTTTCCAACGATCGATGGACAAAAACGCGGCGCGTGGTTGTGCATCGTTGCCCTGCCGTGCCAACGGCGCCGAAAAGAATGGCCCGCGTGGCCAGGTCCAGATCAGCCGAGGGCGCGACGATGATGGCGTTGTTGCCTCCGAGTTCGAGCAGCGCACGACCGAGACGGCGCTGTACCTTCTCGCCGACTTCGCGGCCCATGTGAGTCGAACCGGTGGCGGAGATCAGAGGCAAACGCTTGTCGTGGGCCATCCGTTCGCCGACGGCCTCGCGCCCGCCAATGGCCAGGCTGAACAGCGCCGGGTTCACGCCATTGTCGCGGCAGACGCGTTCGGCGATTTTGATGGTGGCAATCGCGCAGAGCGGTGTTTGACCGGAAGGCTTCCACAAAGTCGCGTCACCGCACACCACAGCCAGGGCGGTGTTCCAGGCCCAAACGGCGACAGGAAAATTGAAGGCTGAAATAACGCCGATGACGCCCAGCGGATGCCATTGCTCGAGCATGCGGTGACCGGGCCGTTCGGAAGGCATGGTCAGACCATATAGTTGACGCGAGAGGCCGACCGCGAAATCGCAGATGTCGATCATTTCCTGCACTTCGCCTTCGCCCTCAGCCACGATTTTTCCGGCTTCCAGCGTGACCAATTTGCCCAGATCCGACTTAGCCGCGCGCAAGGCGTTTCCCAATTGGCGGATGAGTTCGCCGCGCCTGGGAGCGGGCACCGATTGCCACGTCGCGAAAGCAGCCGACGCCCGCTGCAAGGCGCGCTCGTAATCGTCGGCGGTGGCGGTGCGCACTGAGCCCAGGACTTTGCCGTCAATAGGAGAAACGCTCTGGAGCACCGGCCCACTGCCAAACCACTCCCCGGCAAACACCCCGGCATTATCCGCGCGCAGGCCAAGCTTATCCAAAATCACGGGCTGAGTTGGTGCTTTTTTCTTCATTCTAAAGAGGCAGCCGCTTGGCTACGGCTTCGATCAATTCCAAGGTTGCCTCCAGCACCTCGTCTTTGAAGTCCAACACTGGGCGCAGCCGGATGGAGCGCTCGCCGCAGCGTAGCACCAGCAAACCCGATTCATAAGCACCGCTCCAAAATTGGTCGCGCATGGCGCGGGTCGGCAGGTCGAAGGCCAGCAGCAAGCCGCGCCCGCGCACGGCGGTCATGGCTGGATGCTTCTTGGCGATTTGGCGTAATTCCTCCAGCAGGCGGGCGCCTTGCAAGCGCGCGTTTTCGACCAGTTTTTCCGACTCGATAATCCGCAGGAAGTGCGTCGAACGAACGTAATCGCAGAAATTACCACCCCAGGTGGAACTGATGCGGCTGGGCACGCGGAAAACGTTATCCTTGACTTCATCCAGACGCGGCCCGGCCATGACGCCGCAGACCTGCGCCTTTTTGCCAAAGACCAGCAAGTCCGGCAAAACATCGAAATGTTGACAGCACCAGTTCCTGCCCGTCACGCCCATGCCGGCCTGCACTTCGTCGAAGATCAGAAGCAAATCGTTCTCATCGCAGATGCGCCGCAGAAGCCGCAGCCATTCGCCGCGAAAATGATTGTCGCCGCCCTCGCCCTGGATGGTTTCAATAATGATGGCGGCGAGGTCCTGCCCGCGCTCGGCGATGAAGCGGCGAATTTGGGACTCGGCCAGCTTTTCGCTTTCGATCACGTTTTGCAGACGGTCGTTTTCTGCCAGGGAAAAATCAAGGAACGGCGTGCTGACCCGCGGCCAGGGAAATTTGGCGAAGAGATCCGTTTTGCGCGGATCGGTATTGGTGAGGCTCATGGTGTAGCCGCTGCGACCGTGGAAGGCGTGCGTGAAATGTAGAATCTCAGTGCCGCGTTCGCCGCGTCCGGTGGCCATATTTTTACGCACCTTCCAATCCATGGCCGCTTTGAGCGCGTTCTCCACCGCCAGCGCGCCGCCATCGATGAAAAAGTAACGGTCCATCGGCGGCATCCCCATCACGCGCGCGAAGGTCTGAACGAAGGTGGCGAAGGCCACGGAGTAAACATCTGCGTTGGCGACTTTGAATTTGGCCGCCCTGAGCATATCGGCCTGCACCGCCGGGTCATCGAAATATGGATGATTGAACCCAACCGGCATGGAGGCATAAAAGGAATAGCAATCGATGAAGCTCTTGCCGGTGGTGGCATCGACTAAGTTTGAGCCGCGGCTTTTTTCCAAATCGATCACCAGTTTGAAGCCATCGACGAGCAGATGCTTTTCCAATTCCGCGACGACTTGCTTCGGCGGGACGGCGCCGGGCCCGGAAATGCGGGGCGCCGGCTTCTTCCGGGATGACTTGGCTCCAACTGATTGAACCGTGTGCATGGCAATCAACAACGCAACTTAACTTAGAAGGACGGCCTTGTCTCGTTCAAGAGAATAACAAAACGCGTGATAGACTGATCGGCAATTTTTTGGATGGCAGTCCAGAACCGCCGTTGGTATCGTTTGTGGTAGCTTGAACCCAACTTCGCACGCCTTTGAAGCGAGCCTGTTCCATCCTGATTTTGGAAGCGAGCCGGTGGGCGGGAAGGTATCGGTTGGCCCGACGCAGTTGCGGTTTCAATCGGAGACAGTTTCCATCGACATTCCGGTGGCGAATCTCGAAGTGGAGTTTGAGAATGCCGGCAAAGGGATTTGGTTCTACGACACAACGCGCCCGGACGTCAGAATTTTTACGTTGCATCAATCCATTCTGCGGCACACGACGATCCGGTCGCATCCCCAAGTCGCGTCTGTCCTCGGTCGGCGCGACTTAAACCGCGCTCTGCGCCTGACGCTCTACTTCGTGGGCGGTTGCGTGCTGGCGGTGTGGCTCGGATCGCTGGCGATGAGCGCGATGGCGAGCGCCATTGCAGCGAGAATCCCACCCGAATGGGAGCAAAAAATCGGCGCGCACGAAATCGATAGGCTGCGACAAAACGGCAAACTTTTGGATGACTCGAACGATGTCACGCAACTGGCCGCTCTGGCGGAACCGCTGATTCAAGTTTTGCCGCCCGGGCGGCGCGATTGGAAGTTTTACATAGCGGATGATTTCAAGGCGAACGCTTTCGCGCTGCCAGGCGGGTACGTTGTAGTCAATGCCGGTTTGCTACGAATGACCGATCAGCCCGAGGAAATCCTCGGCGTGCTGGCGCACGAACTGGCGCATCAAACCAAACGGCACCTTCTGCGTCGCACCATCGCCGCGGCCGGGCCGTTCGTGATTTTCGGTTTGTTCCTCCATAGCGAAAGCCGCCTGGGAAACTTCGTGACGCTGGGTTCGGGGCTGATGGTTTTTCAGGGATTCTCGCAGCAGTACGAGACTGAAGCCGATGACACGGGCTGGAGTTACCTTGTTGCGGCGAACATCGACCCACGCGGCATGATCCGGGCGCTCCAGAAGTTGGAGGCGTTAGAAGAAAAACGGCCGTTGCACGGGTCCGGGCCACAATCGTTGCAAAGCCACCCGGCCACGGCAAAACGCATCGCGCGCCTGGAAAACAAATGGAACAAGCTCGCCCGCAAAACCGACTTTCTGACCTTGGCGCCGGTCCAATGGAAACTGAAGAACGATGTCAATAATTGAACCAACCCAGCGTTCGTTTGCTGGCGTTGTAGAAGAGACCGAGAATGCGCATGGTGACCACCAGCAGATAAACACTCAGCAGCGCCCACACGGCCTGGACAGCCATGGCCACCAGAAAAGTGTTTTCGTCATGGGTTCTTAACGCCACCGTTCCGGCGCCGCCCGAAATCAAGCCTCCAAGCCTGCGGACTCCAAACACTGCCAGCAACAAGACGACTGTGACGGAGTATTTGAGCGGCAGCTTCACCATGGCAGGGACGACGACTAGCGGGTTGGCAGCGAAGGCGGAGTCTTTCATGGCCACCACCAGCAAGGCCATCGGAAAATAAATTCCTCCGAGAATCACGCTGGCCAGAATGGCCTCAGAAGGAATCTCCACGTCGTAGAATTTCGCGATGGCGAGGCCAATGGCCAGCCAGAACGACGCCAGCACGGTTCCGGCCAGTTGCAGCGCGGCGCCAAAGAGGCTGCTCATTTCGGGAAAACACAAATCCAGTTTTTCATCCGATGTCGTAGTCAAGATGATGTTCTGCATGAACAGAAAAATAAAACCGTAGAGTGCAACGGTAATGACGATGCCGGTCAGGCCGCGGCTCAGGAAACCCATCGCGGCAAAGGCGATGGTGGCGCAAACCAGAATAATCACGCCGGCGCCCTTGAAAGGATACACAAACGCGCCCGGCAGCTTCGCGTAAAACCCCTTGGAGGGCGCCTGCGCGAATTGGAAAGGCGCGAGTTCCGTGCCGCAGCCACGGCAAGTCCGCGCCGAGGCCCCGCCTGCCTCAGACAACTGGATGCACATATCGCAATAGGTGCGATTGCATTTGTGGCATAAAAAGCGGGCGGGCGAAGTCGGATGGTATTTGCAGAACCTCGTGCCAGATAATATGGCAGGCGCCGCGCCAATCGTATCCTCGGCGATGGCCGGAGCCTCGACCGCGGCGGTTACTGGACGTGCGATAGGCACAGGCACGGCCGGTGCGGCGACCCTCATGGCCTTTCTGACCGCCAATTGCGGCGGCGGCGTTTCAGCCGTTGCGGCCTGCACCTCTGCTCCGGAGTAAAAAATCATATCCACATTGCCAAGCCGGACGCCCTTGCCATGCTCAAGATTATGCTCCTGGATGCGCGTCCCGCCTACGAACGTGCCGTTGGTGGAACCCGAATCCATCAACACCGCTGTATTATCCTCGACGATAATCTGGCAATGCGAACCGGAGACGCTCGGATCATTGATCTTGAAATCATTGGTATCGCCGCGGCCAAGAGAATTTGGTCCCGGCTTGAGCTGGATTTCCCAAGCCTGCGGCGTGCCTGGATTGACAACGAGGCGGTTCATGGTTGGCGCTCTGCGCTGTGATTTTGATGGATTCTAGCGGATCTTGGAGGCGTTGTCACCATAATTTTGCGGAAAGCCTGCGAATTTCGGTATGGCGCAGGGCTTTGGCCACGGCTTATGATCGCGTCGCGCGTGAGAGTCTTTGACAAAGAAACCGACGAGTTCGACCGGTCGGACGCCCCAGGTTTGGTGCTCACGATAATCGAAGATGGCAAAGCTGCGATCACGCGCTGTTTCGGGCTGGCCAACCTGGAAACGCGTGTCCCCTGTCAACCGCAGACCAACTTCCGCCTCGCCTCGATCTCCAAACAATTCACGGCCATGGCGATTTTGATTCTGGCCGAGCGAGGGGGATTGTCGGTAGATGACAAGTTGCCCCGCTTTTTTCCCGGCTTCCCTCGCTACGGAAGAGAGA
>DASYNM010000584.1:0-2341 GCA_036008545.1 Verrucomicrobiia bacterium | reverse complement strand
GCTTATTTTACGTATTAGTATTACTGGATTAATTTGCGTTTTGGCTTTGCCAAGCGCAACCATGAGAGTGGGGAAAGACAGTATGGCCGAATGACCCGGCGTGACAGAGAGGTTGTTCCTTTGTCCAAGTGGGGTGAAGATGAACACTCTCACATCGTGGTTGCGCATTCGAGCTTCGACACGCAGAGCGTTAACGCTCGTTGAGTTGCTCGTGGTGATAGCCATCATCGCCATTTTGGCGGCGCTGTTGGGTGTGGCGCTTGCCGGGTCTAAAGGACTGGCGCGCAAAACGACCTGCGAGAGCAACCTTCGCCAGATAGGCATTGGCATCTCTGAATTTGCTGGTGATTTCAACGCGTATCCGCTGGGTGATAATCAACGTGGGTTCTCGCAAGGACTTTACCAGGATTACGGACGTGATTGGTATGACGCGTTAAATCGTAACTGTTTTCATTTGGCTCCGTTGCAGGAGAACGCGGTCGGTTTTGTTATACCGCCTGTGTCAGGCGTGTGGCATTGTCCCTCGGCACAACGGCCCGCTGCTTGGGATCAGGACTTTTACCGAAAGGGGTGGCTATGGGTGGAATACGGCTACAATGAATATGGCGTGGGAGATCACAACGATATAAGCCTCGGTCTGGGGCGGATAAAGGGTTCAACCAATCGACTTGACTACAGCCCGACGCCTGACAAGGATGTGGTTTCACCGAGCGACATGATCGAAGCAGGGGACGGTATTACCGGATGGGGCTCGAGTTATTTGGACGGCAGCGACGACATCGGACTGTCGGCGGGGGCCGCCGGGCCTCAACGGTTTAATGACACACAACGAGTGCTAAACCGTCACAATGACTGCGTCAACGTCGTCTTTTGCGACGGTCATGTTGAGCCGCCCAAGGCCGCTTCCCTTTTCAGTTTAACAAACTCCGCTGCTCTAGCTCGGTGGAATAAAGACCACCGGCCTCACCCGGAGCTGCTCTATTAGGCTCCGTCGGAACCGGCCCAACCTCCCTTTGCCAAGAAACAGCGAAGGGCGGATTGGAAAAGGACTTGCAAATCTTTGGAGCAGGAAGAAAATCGCGAAAAGACCTGCGCTTATCGTGAGCAAGAAAACAAATGGGAATTCGCAGATTATTCGGATGCGCAAGTCCACTAGTCTCTTCCAAGTCCCGGTCATCATCGTGGCCGTAGTCGCCGGCCTTCTCTTGCTCGTTGATCGCGCCAAGTCCCAGACCTCGCCGGCTTTGAACATTAGCCTGACCAACCAGCAGATGACTCTTAGCTGGCAAACCACCGCCACCGATTTTGGCCTGGAAGCAGCCCCTAGTCTTGACTCCAGCGCGCCTTGGAATCTCCAACTTTCCGGTCTCACCAACTTGGGCAGCAATTTTACCTTCACGGCCGCCGCGTCCGCGGAGGCAGCGTTCTTCCGGCTGCATAAAGCTGGCGCCACGGGCAGCGCCATTGTCGCGCCGGCGGAAACATGGACCTGGGTGCCTGTCACTAATGCGTATAACGTCGATGGCAGCACCACTGGCATTGGCGTGAACCTGAATCCCGCGTCCAGCAATGTCCTCATTTTCATGAATGGCGGTGGCGCCTGTTGGAACGATCTCACGTGTTACGTCCTTGAGACGGCGACCCTTGAACCCTACGGTGCGACGCAATTCAGCAACGATTTGGCCGCCTTTACCACGCCCGGGAGCGGCGATTACGCCTGGTTCTATGATCGCACTGTGGCGACCAATGTCTTCAAGGATTTTAACTACGTTTTTGTTCCTTATTCCACCGGCGATGTGTTTGCCGGAAGCCGCACGAACCTATACGGCACCACGGTCACCAGGCAGGTGGGATTCCTAAACTTCTCCAACTATCTCCAGTGCCTCGTGCCAACCTTTCCCTCGGCCACCTACGTGGTCCTGGCCGGCAGCAGCGCCGGGGGCTTGGGTGCGGCTTTCAATTGGTGGCAGACCCAGGAGGCGTTCAGTAGCGCGCGCGTGGATTTGATTGACGACTCCGGCCCCATCCTGCCGGAGGCGGTCATCGCTGAAGGGTCGGGAGGTTTTGGCACCACGGCCATTTCGAATTGGAACTTGACGGCTGCGGTCCCAATTACGTGCGCCGAATGTCCGACCAACTTTGATTCGATTTTTTCGTTCTTTGCCAGTGTTCATCCGGATAATCGGGCCGCATTCCTGAGCTACAGCAGTGACACGGTCATGCCAAGCTATTACGGACTTAGCACCAGCCAATACAACGCGGGGCTCAGCGAATTTCTGGCCGGCCCGTTCAATCCCAACACGAATTTCGCCTACTTCATCTTGAGCGGCTCGGGCCACGT
>DASYNM010000583.1:0-16459 GCA_036008545.1 Verrucomicrobiia bacterium | reverse complement strand
CGGCGCGAAAGGCATCCGGCAAATTAGCCGAAACGGCGGCAACGCGGAAATAGGCAAAGGAATCGTCGAACACGCGAGCCTCCGCCAACGGAGCGGTGCTGGAGGAACCCGCATCGGCTTCGACGAGGCTGACGCGCGGTCCGAGTTCGTGGACTAATCCTTGCACGGCGGCGTGGTCCAATTCGTCCCCATTGATATTTGGCAAGTTGGTGCCCAGGATCTGACAGACCTCCTGAAAATTCGGCATCGAAATAACCGGGTCGCCGCGCGAAATACCAGCCGCTAGGCAGATGCAAAAAATCAAGTTCCGCGTTTTCATTGTAATGAAGCTCGCTCTTCGGCTCGCCCAAGAGCTTTGGCTCCAATATCGCGCCGAAATTGCGCGCCGTCGAATTGTATTTTGCTGACCGCCAAATAGGCCCGGTCGCGCGCTTCGGCCAAAGTGCTTCCCAAAGCCGTCACGCCCAGGACGCGGCCTCCAGCGGTGACGACCCTGTTCCCTTCCTGCGCTGTGCCGGCGTGGAAAATCTTTGTGTCCGGCAACTTGGCCGCTTCTTCCAAACCGTGAATGATCTGGCCTTTGCGGGCAGCGCCGGGATAGCCAGCCGAAGCCATGACCACGCAAACCGCCACGCCGCCAAAGCGAGGCTCGCACTTTGACAACGCGCCGTCCACGCACGCTTCCAACAAATCGAGCAGATCCGTTTCCAGGCTCATCAAATAGACTTGCGCCTCCGGGTCGCCGAAGCGGGCGTTGAACTCGAGCACTTTGGGGCCATCCTTGGTCAACATCACGCCGGGATAAAGAACGCCGCGAAAATCGATCCCTTCTTCGTGGCATCCCTTGCACCAAGGGTCCAGAATGGCCGTGGAGACTTGGCCCAATTCGCGCTGGTTCAGAAAGGGCGTCGGCGAATAGGCACCCATGCCGCCAGTGTTCGGCCCGGTGTCATGCTCGCCGATGCGTTTGTGGTCCTGCGAAGTCGGCAAAAGGTGCGTCGTGCGCCCGTCGCACAAGGCGTGCAGCGAGATCTCCATCCCTTCCAGCAATTCCTGAATCACAATCCGGCTGCCCGCCGCCCCGAATTTTTGCCCGACCAGCATTTCTTCGATGGCCAGCCCGGCCTCCGCCACCGAATGACAAAGCAGGACGCCTTTGCCTAGAGCCAGCCCATCCGCCTTCACCGCGCACGTTCCCTCCAGTTCGCCGGCGAACTTTTTCGCGAGGGCTGCGTCGGAAAAAACCTTCGAACGCGCGGTAGGAATGCCGTGCTTCTCCATAAACTGCTGGGCAAATGCCTTGGAGGACTCGAATTGGGCGGCCTGACGATTCGGCCCCCATATACGCAGCCCGTGTTGCTGAAAAAGATCGACGACGCCCAGCGCCAGCGGATTGTCCGGCCCGACGACAGTCAAATCGATTTTGTTCTCCTTCGCGAACGCAAGCAGGCCGGGCAGATTTTCCGCCGTGATGGCTGCGCACTGGACCGGCGACCGATTGGCGGCCACTTTCTCGGCGGCGATGCCCGCGTTGCCCGGCGCGCACCAAAGGTGGGTGACGCGCGGCGACTGCGCCAGCCGCCACACCAGCGCGTGCTCACGTCCACCGGACCCAATGACCAGAATTCTCACGTGGGCGGATTCAAGCAGGAAGCGAGGGCGTTGGCGAGTTTGAGTTCTTCACACCCCCATTCGCGCAAGAACCGGCAATGCAGGATAGTTCAGCGATTGTCGTTCGACCTAGCCCGATCTCTCATAGCCTGCTCGACTACGCTTTTCGTAGGACCGGCCACCCAATCAGATGTCGCCGACGCGATGAACCGATTTACCTCGCGTGGTGTAACGTTAAGTTTGCCTGTCTGGTTCCTTCCGACGAGCGCAACCTTTTTCGTAAGTGGCGCGACAACTTGAGCTTTTGGATGCTTCAATGCAGCGGGAGGTGTGTCAGCGTAACCGTCAGCAATCCATGCAACTCCTCGGTCGCTTGTGATAAACCACTGATCGTCGGGCGCGTTCAAACGTACCCAGGAGAGGCGGGGAAAATGCCGCACTTGGAAATACCACGCCTGCATGTGGAGACTTTCGAGTTTATCGTCAGAACGAAGCACCCACTTCCAACCAAGCTTGTGATAGGCCTTGAACTCTTCAGCGTCCGTGATCTCACGTCGTTCGCCGGTATCGGGGTTCTCCAGACAATAGCCGCGTACTTTGTGCCGGATGTCTTTAATTCCCTCCGGTGGAGGCTCGATTACCGGATCGTCCACATTGGGGTCCCACTGATAGATCCATTCCTCTTCCAAATCCATCCAACCTGGCGTTCGTGCCGCCTGCCAAGCAAGAAACCGCCATATCTCTGGGGGGACTACGGCTCCGTCTTTGGGATCGGCAGCCACGAACTTGCGTATCGCGGACGCAGCCGCATGTTCAATTTTCGAGAGGTGAGCTTCAATTGAAGCCCCAGGTCCCTCAAAGCCCCCCGGCCCGTCGTAAAGGCCGCGTGCGATGGATATGCTCTTTGGCGAACGCTGCTTTATTTCGCCGGTCGTTAGTGATCCAAGCCATACGAATGGGCCAAGGCCATTTTTCGGTTCAGAGGCGGCAAAATTTCGAAGATAAAACTTAGGTACAGTGTGGGCCTGTGTTGCAGAGTTCATATTCTCCAGACTCGATATTTTCAGCAATGAATGAGCGCGGGGATGTCATGCGGTTGGCAGTCGAGCGCCCAGTCAGATTACTTTGTAGTAAGGGGAGGGGCAAAAGAAGATTATTTTTGGCGTCAAATTACGTACACTTTACTTGCTTCGTTGTGAGTGATTGATGATCAACGGAGCGGGTGAAGGGAATCGAACCCTCATGAAAAGTTGGAAACGTTTTGTTACGTCAATGAACAACGAACATTTGCCTGAAATTGTTGTGGAAGCGTGGCATCCAATCACATATACTAACACCATGTCGCAAATGCTTGAGAAACGAGTGGAAAACCTGGAAAAGAAAGTCGCTGCATTGACCGGCAAACGGCAGGCGCCGTCCCGGAAAAAGAACCCTTCGCGCACCTTTGGCATATTCCGAAACGACCCCGACTTCGAAGAAGCCGCACGACTCGGCCGGGAGTATCGAGAACGGCAAACGTTGGAGAAGGAAATTGCTGGTTCTTGACACAGACCACTTTTCCGAATGGGAACGAGGCTCCGCTGCTGGAGCCCGCTTGCGCACACGCCTTGGGGGCGCTCAAGCCGACATGGCGGTTACTGTCGTCACCGTGGAGGAGCAAATGCGCGGATGGCTTGCGGAAATCCGCCGGCATAAAGATCCTCAACGCCAAATCAGTCCTTACGCCAAGTTCCAAAGACAGGTCGAGGCCTTCGCCGACTGGATGGTTCTTGCGTGGGATGCGGACTGTGCGGAGCTATTCCTCGATCTCCGGAGGCAGGGCCTGCGCCTTGGCACAATGGATTTGAAAATCGGCTGCATCGTCATGGCGCACGACGCCACCCTCCTTACACGTAACGCCAAAGACTTTGCCGAAGTGCCCGGGCTGCGATTCGAGAACTGGTTGGCGTGACCGCTACGCATTGGTGTCCAAAGATTTTAATGGAACCCTCGTTTCAGGATTGTCAAGCATTGCCACTCGGTCCAGCCAGTCCTACACAGCCATCCCAAGCAGAAACTCAATATTGCTCTTGGTCTTTTTCAATTTGCCCAGCAGCAGTTCCATCGCTTCCACGGGCGGGACGCCGGTCAGGGCGCGGCGCAGGATGACCACTTTGTTGTACTCTTCGGGGTGGTAGAGGAGTTCCTCTTTGCGCGTGCCGGAAAGCTCGACGTTGATGGAGGGGAAGATGCGCCGATCCACCAAATGCCGGTCCAGATGCACTTCCATGTTGCCCGTCCCTTTGAACTCCTCGAAAATGACTTCATCCATGCGGGAACCTGTGTCAACTAGTGCGGTGGCGATGATGGTCAACGAACCGCCCTCCTCAATGTTGCGCGCCGCGCCAAAAAATCGCTTCGGTTTGTGCAGGGCGTTGGCATCCACGCCGCCGGAAAGAATTTTCCCCGAATGCGGCTGGATGGTGTTGTAGGCGCGCGCCAGGCGTGTGATGGAGTCAAGTAGAATGACGGCGTCGCGCTTGTGCTCGATCATGCGCTTGGCTTTTTCGATAACCATCTCCGCCACTTGCACGTGGCGCTCGGGCGGCTCGTCAAAAGTGGAACTGATCACTTCGGCGCCTTTGCAAGAGCGTTCCATGTCAGTGACTTCCTCCGGGCGTTCGTCAATGAGCAGAATGAAAAGATAAGCCTCGGGATTATTCTTGAGAATGGCGTTGGCCAGTTTCTGCATCAACACGGTTTTGCCCGTGCGCGGCGGCGCGACAATTAGACCGCGCGTCCCTTTGCCAATCGGGCAGACCAGGTCGAGCACTCGCGTGGACAATTCATCCGCGGAATTTTCCAACAAATAGCGCTTGGTCGGGAACAACGGCGTGAGATTGTCAAAATGCGTTTTGTCCTTAGCCTTGTCCGGTTCTTCGGTATCGACGGCCTCGACCTTGAGCAAGGCGAAGAATCGTTCTTTGTCCTTAGGCGGCCGAATCTGTCCGGCGATCAAGTTGCCGGTTTGCAGGTCAAAACGGCGGATTTGCGAAGGCGAAACGTAAATGTCCTCCGGGCATGGCAAATAATTGAAGCTGCGCGAGCGCAAAAAGCCGAAGCCTTCCGGCAAAATCTCCAGCACGCCTTCGGAAAAAAGGACGCCAGCGCGCTCGGCATTTTTCTGGAGGATTTGGAAAATCAACTCGTGCTTGCGCATGGTGCCGAAGTTCTCAATCTCCATTCCGCGGGCCTTCTGATTCAACTCCGGCATGGCCATGGCTTGCAGTTCGGCGATGTTGACCGTCCCGCCGCCTTGGCTGCCAGAGGTGGCGCGAACCTCCGGCTCCTCGCGCGTCTCGACGGCGCGGGTCGGCGGTTCCAGCCTCATTTCCGATGGAGACGACGGAGCTTCGGGCGAAGGGGCGATGGCAAAGTCTTGGGCCGCAGCGTCTTCGGCTGGTTTGGGCGCCGCGCTCCTGGCGTTTTTTCGAGCGACTTTTTTAGTGGCGGCTTTTGGCATAGGTAAATGTAAATTCAAATTCGAGGATTGGGCGGGCCCCATTCGTCTAACCCATTGGATGCAGAAGATTTGAATTCGTTCAAACCGGCGGCCAACTTCGGGGGACTACCCAACTTCCAAGTTAATACGGCAATGGATATCTTGCCGTTAATTCCCGGACACGTTGTCTTACTTGGTGAGCCGTGTCAAGGTTCTTCATATCCAGCAAAACCTCGCTGATCATATCGGCAATGGCGGCCATTTCCGGCTCTTTCATGCCCCGGCTGGTGACGGCGGGCGTGCCGAGCCGGATGCCGCTGGCCAGGAAGGGCGAGCGGGTCTCGAAGGGAATAGTGTTTTTATTGACTGTGATCCCGGCTTCATCCAGCGCCGCCTGGCATTCCTTGCCCGTCAAGCCACGGCTCCCGACATCGACCTGCATCAGGTGATTGTCGGTTCCGCCGCTGACCAGCCGGAAATGATTGCGCATCATGCCCTCGGCCAGCGCTTTGGCATTGTGCAGAATCTGCTCTTGGTAGGCCCGGAAGGCCGGTTGCAACGCTTCCTGAAAACAAACCGCCTTTGCCGCAATGACGTGCATCAACGGGCCGCCTTGAATACCGGGAAAAGTCTGCGAATCGATTTCCTTGGCATATTTTTCCTTACACAGAATCATGCCGCCGCGCGGCCCGCGCAATGTCTTGTGCGTGGTGGTCGTCACAAAATCCGCGTCCTCCATCGGGCTGGGATGCAAATCCGCCGCCACCAACCCCGCCACGTGCGCGATATCCGCCAGCAAATACGCGCCCACCGAGCGGGCGATTTCTCCCATGCGTTTGAAATCAATCAGGCGCGGATACGCGCTGGCGCCAACGGTAATCATGCGCGGGCGATGTTCCTGCGCCATCTTTTGCAATTGGTCGTAGTCGATCCTTTCGTCCTCTTTGCGCACGCCGTAGTGGACGATCTCGAAAAAGCGGCCGGAGAAATTGACCTTGTTCCCGTGCGTCAAATGGCCGCCATGCGAAAGGTCCATCGTCAGCAACTTGTCGCCGGGCTTGAGCACGGCAAAATAAACGGCCATGTTGGCCTGGCTGCCGGAATGCGGCTGCACGTTGGCATGCTCCGCGCCAAAAATCTTTTTGGCCCGCTCGATGGCCAACCGCTCCACGACATCCACGTTTTCACAACCGCCGTACCAACGCTTGCCCGGATATCCCTCGGCGTATTTGTTGGTCAAGACCGAGCCTTGCGCCTCCATCACGGCGGGGCTGACAAAATTTTCGCTGGCAATCAACTCGATGTTTTCCTGCTGCCGCTGCCGCTCCAGGAAAATGGCGCTGGCGATTTCGGGATCGACCGTTTGCAGCCGGCCGGAGAGGGGGGTTATAGTAGGTTCCATTTTGCTGACACGACGTTCGTGGCGTCCGCCTTCAAATGTAGTAGAAAGAAAAACGTCCAGGATTTTTTTGGCTTCTTCGGGCGGCGTGCTGCCGGCCCCCAAACAGAGCACGTTGGCGTTATTGTGCTGGCGGGCCAGGGCGGCGGTGTGTTCGTCGCGCACCAGCGCTGCGCGCACGCCGGGCACCTTGTTGGCCGCCATGCTCATGCCGATGCCCGTGGCGCAAACCAAAAGTCCAAACTCGGCGCGACCCGACGCCACCGCTTCGCCCACCGCTTGGGCAAAGTCCGTGTAATCGCACACCTCGGCCGAACTGGTCCCAAGGTCCATCAGCGTAGGCGAGTTGCCCTCCAGATAACCTTTGAGCGCCTCCTTGAGCTGGAAGCCGGCGTGGTCGCTGCCCAGGGCAAGGCGGCACTTCGGCGCGGTTCCCTGCGCGGCCTGGCCTTGGACGGCTTGCTCGATGAAAGTGAGCATGGAAAAAATGCCCTGCTCGATCTGATCCCGGCAATAGGCGTAAGTTTCGTAAGAGCCGCCGATGGGATCGCTTATGTCCTTCTCGAACTCGTCCAAAGTTTCGTCAAATTCCCGCAGCAAAAACGTTTTCTCCGCCGCTTGCGGGAAGAGCAGGTTGACCTGATCGACATGGCTGTGGGTCATGCCGAAGATATAATCGGCCTCATCGACCAATTCGGACGTCAGCATGCGGCTGCGCTGTTGAGAAATATCGATACCCAACTCACTGAGCGCGCGCACGGAATGGGAACTGGGCGGCTGGCCCTCCAAAGCGCCCACGCCTGCGGAAAGCACACGGCAGTCCGTGCGTCCACGTGTGGCGTGACGGAAAAGCCCTTCGGCCATCGGGCTGCGACAAATATTCCCGGTGCAAACAAATAGAACGGTCTTCATTCCAGCGACAAAGCCGTAAAAACTTGCGGCGGACGGGCCGAAACGTCAACCCAGAAAATAACTGGCAAGGGCGACCACCTTGCCCAAGTCCGTCGCTATATTTCAGTTTGATTGAGCGAAGAAGCCGTTTATATTAAACCCCATGAGTGCGATCGCCACTGCTGATAAAGGTCAGGCTGCTTCAGCGCCCGCCGGGTTGAGCCAGCTCGAACAGTTGAAAAAATTTACCCGCGTCGTCGCCGATACCGGCGATTTCGCCCAACTCAAGGCTTACACGCCCGAGGATGCCACCACGAATCCGACGCTCATCCTCAAGGCGGCCCAGAAACCCGAATACCAGGCGCTGGTCGATCAGGCCGTCCGCGAAGGCAAGGACAAGTCCCTCTCGCTCGACGATGTCATGCGCGATCTGCTGGTCTTGTTCGGCATCGAGATTTTGAAGATCGTGCCGGGCCGCGTCTCGACGGAGACCAGCGCCAAGGTCGCGTTTGATGCGGAAGCGTTGGTGGCAGAGGGACGCTGGTTTATCGCGCGTTACGCCAAGGCTGGAATCCCGCGCGAGCGCGTGCTGGTCAAATTGGCCACCTCATGGGAGGGCATCGAGGCCGCGCGCGTCCTGCAAAAAGAGGGGATCAACTGCAACATGACCCTTCTCTTTTCCATGGCCCAGGCCATTGGCGCCGCCGAAGCGGGCGCGAAATTGATTTCGCCATTCGTGGGCCGTATTCTTGATTGGTACAAGAAAACCAACAAGCGGGAATACACGCCAGTCGAGGATCCGGGCGTGGAATCGGTGCGTGAGATTTACACTTACTACAAGACCTTCGGCCATCCGACCGAAGTCATGGGCGCGAGCTTCCGCAGCAAAGGCGAAGCGTTGGAACTGGCCGGCTGCGATTTGCTGACCATCAGCCCGGAGTTGCTCGGAGAAATGAAGAGCAGCACCGACCCAGTGCCGCGCAAACTCTCGCCCGAGACCTGTCGGAACCCGAAGCTGACGCGCATTTCGATCGACGAAAAGAGTTTCCGCTGGATGCTCAACGAAAGTGCCATGGCCACCGAAAAGCTGTCCGAGGGCATCCGCACCTTCGCCGCCGACGCGGTGAAGCTGGAGGAATACATCGCCAAGAAGCTCTGATCTCTACTTTTGGAACGCCGCGTAAGTTCTCTTGCCGCCGGATTCCAGATAGGCGATCAAATCCAGGATCTCTCCCTCGCTGAACGAATTCACCAAGCCGTCAGGCATGGGCGAAATCTTTGAGGGTCGGCGCGAGACGACATCCGCCGCGCTGAATTCCACCTTGTTGGGGTTAATCGGGTCGGTCATGAGCACCAGTTTTTGGTCGTTGACCTCAAGCAGGCGACCTACCGCCACTTCGCCGTCTTTTAGCGTCAATACGATATTCTGGTATTGCTCCGACACGACTTTGGAGGGCTCGAGAATGGATTCCAATATGTCCCGCGGTGCCAGCCGGCTGGAGACGCCGGCCAGTTCCGGTCCGACGGACCCACCGCTGTTGCCGAACCGATGACACGCAATGCATTGCGCCTGGGTGAAGACGGCTTTGCCGCGTCGATAGGAGCGCCCCGTTTTCGCGTTGTCCAAGTCCGGCACCAAGTCCGTCATGCGCCAGTCCTTGATAAATTTGCGGTCCGTTTGAGCCACGGCTGCGGGCTTGGCCTCCTTGGGCAGGAACGCCGCCAGGTCCTCGCGTTCGCCATCGCTCAAGGTGGCGACAGCTTCGTTGCGAAAATTTTCCAGGTACTGCGGGAAGCTCGCTCCGTCGCTGTAATCGCGATCAACGTCTTTGAAGTATTGCAAGAAATCGGCCGGGTGCGCGATGTGTTCGCGGTTTTTATCAAACCAGCCTAGGTAATCCTTGCGCAGGTCGATCGTCCAGCCATTGGTGATGGTGCGCAAACGCATGGCGTAATAAGTCTGCTCCTCCTGCGTCGGCGCCTTGTCCAGCAACGCGACGGTCTTGGCCACGGCGTCGGGCGCCTGCAAGTAAAGCAGGAGCTGGCACAACTCGCGGTTGACTTCCAGGTTGTCGGCGGGATAGAGCGGATCAAGCTTCTCGATGGCCAGTTGGGCGAGGTCTTCGGCAGGCCGTCCCTGGCGGGAGAAACTGAGTTCGATGACCCGCAGCTTGATCAGTTCCTCTTCATGACTGAGGCCGGACAATGGGAATTTTTTCAACGCCAGCAGCAAGTCGCGCTGCGTCTCCTTGCCGCCGCAACGCGCGAGCGCCATCAATGCGGTCAGGCCGGCGTCGGTGTCGGTTTCTGCCACGGCGCGGTCTTTCCACCACGCCACATCCTGGGATTCCAGCGCGATGCGCGCGGCGTAGCGAATCCACCGATCCTCACTGCCGAGGGAGGACCAGACCGCATCGACAATACGCGGGTCATGCTTTCCGTAAAGGCTCTCCAAATCGTGGCGCAAGTGCCGGGCTGCGCGCGCCTGCTCGTCGGCAGCCTTCTCGGTCGCAGTCAGGCGAGGCTCCTTGAGGCGCGGGCCGTTGTAAGTCAGGCGGTAAAGGCCCGATTCGGTGCCGCGCCCGCCGGTGATGAAATAGAGCGCGCCGTCGTGGCCAATTTCCAATGACGTCAGATTCAAGGGAATGCCGCGCAAGACCGTCTCGGCAGTGGCGTCGTAGGTCGAACCGTCGGGTGTGAAATGGATGGCGAATATGCGGCCGTAGGTCCAATCCTCCATGAAGCAGGCGTCGCGGTAGAACTTGGGAAACTTGCTCTGCGTGGCAAACATCACGCCGGTGGGCGAGCCAAGGCCGATGTTCAGCGTAGCCGGCAGCGTGTCCTCGAAGTACTCGGGGAATTTCCCGCTGCCCTCGCGGAAACCGTAATCGCCTCCTGCCACCCAATGATTGACACGAGTTGGCCGGTACCAGGCCGCGCCCCAGTCCCATTCCATGTCGCTGTCAAACCCGATCAGTTCGCCATCCGTGTTGAAAGCGACGTCATAGGTGTTGCGGGTGCCCGCGGCAAAAAGTTCGCAGTTCCGGCCATCTTCGTCCATGCGCATGACAAATCCGCCTGGCGCATGCAACCCAGCGCCGAAGCCGCGCCCGTCATCCGCCCACGGCAGCAATTGGTCGTCGGCGAAATTGCGATGAGGCGAACTGGCCAAAATATCCGACGGCACCTTGGTGAAATTGCCGCTGACGATGTAGAGTTTGTGGTCCGGCCCCAGCACGATCGCATGCGAGCCGTGTTCGCCGCCGGTGCTCATTTTGCGTATCATCTCCGGCTCGCCAAAGCCGTCCCCGACGGCGCGCAGGCGGTAAATTCCCCAGCCTTTCGGGCCGCTGCCGTCCAGAAAAAGGCAGTCGTCCGCGTAAAGCAGGCCCATCGCGCCGCCGACGGGAGCGTCCAATGGTTCTATTTTCGAGAGGACCCCTTTGGCAATGGTCAGGCGCAGCAGTTTGCCTTTGTCTTGCGGCGAAATGATAAGGCGGCCTTGGGTGTCGATCGTCATGTCGATCCAGGAACCTTCAGTTGGGGTGGCAGAATGCAGCAACTGGACCTTGAAGCCAGGCTCGACGTGGATGGACTCCGCGCTTGTTGCGTCGCGCGCGGAGAAAATCTCCCCCCAAGGGTCCACGCCCAACTTGCCGAGGCTGGTGGCGCGCTGCCAGGTGTCGTCGTTGAAATCGACCTGGGTCCAATTCTTCGCTTCCTTGTCGAAACAAAACCAGGTGGTATCACTGACGAGGGTTTGCACTGAGCGCGCGCCGGCGCGCGCGGCCGCTTTGGAGCCGCCGGTGGGAATGGTCATGTCGAGCCGCGCAATCAGCCCGCCCTTGTCCTGTTCGTTCACGCAGCGCGCGGCGATCACGTTTTCACCCACCACAATATTTTTGGTCACATCCACCGTTGCGGGCGACTTCCAATCGTTGACAGACGCGACCTTCTTCCCGTTGATGAAGAACTCGGCGTTATCATCGCCGGAACCGGTCAGGATGGCTTGAAGAAGCTCCTGGTGAACCGTAAAAGTCTTGCGGAAAAAGCGGACTTCCTTTTGGTTGGCGATGTTGTTGGCCGAAGACCAAATCCACTGCGGCGTCTGGCCGCGCGCCGCCGCCGCCAAGAAAAATGTCAGCCCAATTAGGGCGCGCAAACTCCCGATTCGATTGTGTTTCATGTATTATTCTGTCCCGCTGGGTTTCTATGTTCCAGCTTAATTCTTCTCCGTGTTGGCGGTATATCGTTCGAGCGTATTCTTTGCGATGATCAGGCCCGCGTCCTCGAGCTTTGGGCCGGCGGCGTGGTTGCAAAAGACCGGGTCGTGCCAGCCTTCAATATTTAAATCCGAATCATAGCCGGCCCGTAATAAGGCATGCACGATCTCCGCCCAGTTGGCCTGCCCTAGGCCGGGCATGCGATGCTCGATCACGCCGGGATGGCAGAGGCCGTAAGTCTCCAAGAGCGGACGGTTGACGTAAGCGTCCTTGGCGTGGACGTGAAAGATGCGCGCGCCGAACTTGTGAATGGTCGCCACCGGGTCGATGAACTGGCAAATCAAATGGCTGGGGTCCCATTCCAGGCCGATGTTCTGGCAACTCGTGGCATTGAAAAGCCGTTCCCACATGGCCGGCTGGCTCAGCATATTGTAATGCATGACCGGTAGATGCCAGGGGCCTTGCGGACAATTCTCGAAGGCAATGCGCACGTTGCGCTCGGCCGCGTGCCGCGCCAATGGCTCCCAAAAGGCCAGCAATTGCGGAAAGTAATTCTCAAACGGCTTATAGACTGGATTTCCGCCCCGCTCATTCATTTCCAATTCAATGACCGCTCCAGCGAAACCCGCCACGGTCTTGATGCCCATGAACGCCGCCACCTCGATGGCGCGCTGGAAAATGGCTCGGGCTGATGCGGTTTGGCTGGGATCGAGCGGATTCTTGTAGGACGCGCCAATGGCCGAGACGCGCACGCCCCGGCTTTGCGCCTCGGCCGCGAATTGCTCGACGAACGGTTTCCAATCGCCTTGGGGCGCGGCGGCGGGACTTTCGTCAAAGCGTATCCATTCCATGCAGCGAAAGCCCAGCTTTTGCAGCCAGTCCAACTCATCCATTCCGCGGCTTAGAACTCCGACGCGCATCCGCCCAAAATGCCGGAGAGAGAGAGCGGTTTAAAGCGTAAAGTGCTGCAAATGTGTGGGCACAGTGCGAGACAGAATGATTCAAACCGGAAAACGACGCTTCGTTACCTCGTTTGCTTCTGTAAGGATTATCTAGCCAAATAGCGGAGTGCTGCTTAAGCGGAAAGACGGGAAAAAACTGAACAGAAGCAAACGAAGGTAACGAAGGCCGAAAGGCGCGCGGCAAAGCTCCTTCCTGGCAGAGCTAGGTTTTGGATTTCAGGTAGGTGCCGTAACCGATGATGATGGTCGAGAGAACGAGTGTGCCGATACCCCCAGCAATCAGCAGGTGCGCCTTTCGGCTCGATCCTTTCCACTCATGCAGGATCCAGCCCCACATGGTGCTAAAAATAATTATGAACGACATATGTAGTGACCAGGACGCAAAAGAAAACTTGCCCATCTGCGTCTCACCCATCGAGTAAAAGAAAAACTGGAAATACCAAAGGGTCCCCGCGAAGGCCGAGAACAGGTAGTTGGCCAGGACCGGCACGGCCAGATTGCTTTCCGCGGCGGGCGGCAGCGTCGCCGTCGTGCCGTGCTCTCCTGCGTCTGCGCGCAAGCCGGCATGTTCCGGACGCACATGCGAGGCCAGATATTGGTAGCCAGACCGGTTTTTGAGGTTAAGAAACACGCACCAGATTAAGTTGGTCGTGAATCCTCCCAGCAAGATGACAATGAGCCGGGGCAGCCCAGACCAAAGAAGCGGCGTGCCTGCCTGTATCGCTGCGTCGTTGATCGGGTGGCCGGCGGTAATCCCGAAAGAAAAACAGGCGCTCATGATGCCGGAAAACGTGGCCACCAAAATGCCTTTGCCAAAGTTAAATTCAGCAATCGTTTTTTTCTTCTCCACTTCAGGCATTTCCCTTTCCTTCGTGAGGCCCGCGAAGGCGGCGATGCCGATGCCCAGCAGGCAGACCGCCACGCCGGCCAGCGTGAGCTGTCCAGGATGATTACGCGCTATCTCAACAATCGTCTCCGGCACAGGGATGGATGGGACAAAGACCTTACAAATAGGAGGCAGCAACGCTCCCAGGGCCGCGCAGTAGCCCAGCGCCACGCCCATACCTAGTGACATGCCCAGGTAACGCATGGTCAATCCGAAGGTCAGCCCCCCGAAACCCCACAACAGCCCGAAGAGGTAGGTCAACTCCAGCGTCGCCCAGGACTGCTGGTGCAACACCCCGAGAACGTCTTTGCTTAGCAGGAGCGCCAGCGCCCACGGGCAAATGATCCAGGAAAAAAATCCGCCCACCAGCCAATAAGTTTCCCATGACCACTTTTTGACGCCTTTGTAGGGGACGTAAAAGGAACCTGAGGCCAGGCCGCCGAGCGCATGAAAGAACACGCCGAGAAATGCATTTGGAGTCATGAAATAGTTTGCGCCCGGATTATTTTCGTTTTGACAGCGCGTCCTTCTCGTAGCGCTTGATTTCCGCCAGCCACGCCGCGCCTACAGGCACCGCCTGACTTTCGCAATAGGCGTCCCACACCGCGCCGTAGGGCAGCGTTTTGGCCTCTTCCAGCAAGGCGAGGCGCGAGGTGAAATCCCCCTCGTTCTCCACTTTGCGCAGCTTGTCAATCGGCTCCAGCAACGCCAGCAACAACGCTTTGATCATGCAGCGCGCGCCGATGGTCCACGCCGCCACGCGGTTGATGCTCGCGTCGAAATAATCCAGGCCGATGTGGACGCGTCCCAGAAAATCCCCGCGCACCAACTCCTGGGCGATGGCCTCCAATTCGTCGGAAAGGATCACGACGTGGTCGCTGTCCCAGCGCACGCCCCGGCTGACGTGCAGCAACATCTCATTTACCGACGACAGGATCGACGAGATTTTGTCGGCGATGGATTCGGTCGGATGATAATGGCCGGCGTCCAGGCAGAGTAGCTTCTTGCGCGTCGCGGCGTACCCGAGATAAAACTCATGCGAACCGACCACGTAACTTTCCGAACCAAGCCCGAACAATTTCGGCTCCACTGAGTCAAGATTAAATTTTGGATCAAGCGGTTCCGCGAAAATCGCGTCGAGCGATTCGGCCAGGCGCTGGCGCGGAGCTTTGCGGTCAATCGGCGTGTCCTTGTAGCCGTCGGGAATCCAGACGTTGTTCACGCATGGCGTGCCCAAAGCCCGGCCCATGGCTGCGCCGATCCTGCGGCAGGCCACGCCGTGTTCGATCCAAAACCGGCGCACCGCCTTGTCGCGATGGGACAGGGTGAAGCCGTCGGCGGCTTTGGGATGCGAAAAAAAAGTCGGATTGAAATCGAGGCCCAGCTTCTGCGTTTTGGCCCAGGCGATCCAATTTTTGAAATGGGAAGCGGCCAGCTCATTGCGTTCCACGCGGCGGCCGCCGGTCTCGGCATACATGCCGTGCAACGCGAGGCGATGTTTTCCCGGCAGGAGCGAGTAGGTTTTCTCCAGGTCCGCGCGCAATTCATCCGGCGTGCGTGCTTTGCCCGGATAACTGCCCGTCACGGCCAGGCCGCCGCCCAATTGGCCGCCGGGGTTCTCGAATCCACCCACGTCATCGCCTTGCCAGCAGTTGAGGGAAATGGGGATTTGAACCAGCCGGCGCAGGGCGGCGTCCGTATCGACACCCAAAGAGGCGAACACATCACGGGCTGAATCGTAAGCGGTCTGAATCCGTTTTGTTGACGTCATAGTTCCTGGTGCGCCCAAGGTTGGAGTCGAAACGCCTAGGTTTTCAAGCGCAAAGATGAGCGCAGCCCATTTATGGGACGACAAACACGCGGTAGAAACGTTGCATTGAGCTGGGCGCGCTGTCGATCTGGCTGCCGAAGCCGTTAGTGGCAATGACAGGCGGCCCCAAGTCGCTCCAGTTGGTTAGGGTCAGATTCGTCGCGTACTGGGCCTGGAACAAATTTCCCGGCTGCCCGCTCCAAGTGATGTCGATGTTGCCGTTGGTCCGGGTGATGGAGGTTAACACTGGCGCATTGGAAATAAGGTTGGCCTTGAAGACGACACCGTTGCCATCCGCGCCGCCAAATTGCGTCGTACCGTAGAAATCGCCGTCGCTGCCTTGCGCAAGTTTGGCGTAGGAGGATGCGCCATCATTGCCGCCGGAAAAAAGATAAAGCGGAGTTAGCGCGCCCTGTGGAGTGATTTTGAAAATGCCCCCGTTGCCGTTGGGTCCGCCGGCGTAGGTTGTGCCGTAAAAATTGCCATCGCTTCCCTGCGCCAACCCCGCCCCGGGATTAGCGCCGTCAATCCCACCAGTGAACGAATACAACACACTGAACGTGCCGCTGATGCTGATGCTGAAGATGGTCCCGCCGCCATTGGTGCCGCCCGTATAGGTGGTCCCGTAGAGCGCGCCGTGGGTCGATGCCACCAACTGGCCGAGCGGATTGGCGCCGTCGCCCCCGCCGCTAAAGGAATGGAGCTGAGTCAACGGTCCCTGCTGAGTAATTCGGTAAAGAGTGCCGTCGTGGTTGCCGCCTCCGTAATAGGTTGTGCCATAGAAATTGCCGTCGATGGCCATGGTCAGGGCGGCGCGCGGTTGGCTGCCGTCCGCCCCGTTGGTAAAGGAGTAGAGTGAAGTCAGTGTGCCGGTGGACGTGATTTCAAACACCGCGCCATTGTTGTTGCTGCCGCCGTTAACGGTCGTGCCATAGAAAGCGCCGTTGGTGCCCTGCGCCAGGCCGCCGTAAGGATTGGCGCCGTCGATGCCGTTTGTAAACGAATACAACGAGTTGAAAGCCCCATCGCTGCTGATTTGGAACACGGTGCCGTAGTCAACGTTGCTGCCGCCCTGGAAAGTGGTGCCGTAGAAATTTCCGTCCGTCCCCTGCACCAGCCCCGCCGTCGGCGTGTCACCGTCGATGTAGGAGAACGAGTAGAGCGGCGTGAACGCGCCATCGGGTGTTATTTTGAAG
>DASYNM010000582.1:0-11480 GCA_036008545.1 Verrucomicrobiia bacterium | reverse complement strand
ACTCCCTTTGACCGCATCGCCTACTTCCTGGAGCTGCAGAACTCGGATGGAAACATAGACTACCTCTACGTTTCGATGGACGCTTTCACCACCGATTTGGAAAAGATTGGCGTGCCGACGGTCAAATCCGGCGCGCATTTTCAACAGAACGTGGCGAGCCTGAATGTTTTATCCAACGTGAAAGGCATTATGACCGGCAACGGTTTGGCTGGCGGCAACATCGAGTTTTGGCCGAACAATTACGGTCCGGAAAACAGCGCCCACGTGCCCAACGCCTCTGGGGAAACTTACGATTTTGGCGATCAGCCGAACGATCCGGCGGACGGCTACGGCTCGATGCAGGTGCATAACCACGCCGCCAAACAAACGCTCTTTGCGCTTAACCATTGGAGCGCCGGTGGCCAGGCCGATATCGGTATCGGTAACCAACCTCAAAACAACCCGGACTGGACCTTTTCCAACAACGCCGGGACCTACCAAGCCAAGCGCCTGCGAGTTTTGGTGCGAACCAAGTGAGGTTCTCCACGCTCGTTATGGCCTTATAGTCAGCTACTTAGGTGGGAGTTTCTCATTTTTGCGATGGCAGGCTAATTGCTTTACAGACCGACTGTATGGGAATTCAACCTGAGCCACCTCTCGGGAAACGCATCCTACTGGTGGAAGACGAACGTTCTGTGCGTGACACGCTCCGGCAACTATTGTGCCTGGATGATCACACGGTCATCGAAGCCAACAACGGTGCCGAGGCCTTGCGGCTTTTCGCCCAAGATCAATTTGACGTGGTGCTGACGGATTGCCTCATGCCCTTCCTGAAGGGCACCGAACTAGCCACTCGCATCAAGCAAATTTCACCCAACCAGCCAATCCTCATGATCACGGCCGTCGGCATCAGGCCGGGCCCGCACAATGGCGTCGATGCCGTGTTGCGAAAACCATTCGATCTGGACAAGCTGCGATCCGCTTTGGCGGAAGTGTTCGCGGTGCCTGTTTAGAAATTTCGAACGGGCTTTAGTTCGGCCGTCGCCTGATTGACAGGCGCGCCACGGGACGTTCCGCGATTCCCGCGCAGATGGCGTATAATTTCTTTTGTGGATTTGCTGTGAACCTTTTCGGGCGCTGCGGGGATTGATACATGGATGGCTCCAACGCATGACCGGGTCGAACTCATTGATGCCGGGCAATTCCTCGTGCGCGCACGCGCGGGGAATGCCGATGCCTTTTGCCGTTTGATCGAGCCGTTCCAGACTCGCTTGCTCCGCCAGGCCGCGGCGCTTTCGGGCGATGTCAGCACGGCGGAAGACCTCGTGGCCGAAACCCTCGTCGAAGCCTGGAAAAGTCTGGCGCGCTACGATGAGAGTTGCCGCCTTTCCACCTGGCTCTACGCCATTCTGCTGCACCGCCACCAAAAATGGAGGCGGCGCGCACGCTCCCGGCCGGTGGCGCTGGCTTGGCTCCCATTTTTCGAGCGCGAACCCTTGGTGGCCAGGCAGGAAAATGTTCCGTCGCCAGAGCCTTCGCCGGCGGAAGACGCGGCCAGCAACGAAAACTCCGCGCTGATGCGGGAGTGCGTCGCCCGTCTGCCGGAAAAACATCGGCGCATTGTCCAACTCCGCTTTTTCGAGGACGCCTCGCTGCCAGACATGGCGCGCGTGCTAGGCTGCCCGGTGGGAACGGTCAAATCCCGGTTGCATCACGCCTTGGAAAAACTGCGCAAAATAAAAATGAACCTTGGCGACTCGAAAGGAGATATACAGATATGAAATGGTTTTGGAATCGTTGCCGCCACCGGCAGGACATCAGTCTCATGGCCGCTGGCGCACTGGGGCAAGATGAGAAGCTAGAACTAGAACACCATCTTGCTGCGTGCGACGAATGCCGGACCTATTACGGCGAGATCAAAACGCTGGCCGCGCCGTTGGTGGCCTGGGAAAAGAATTTATCCGGCATCGAAGCCACGCCTGGCGCAAGGGTGCGGTGGGCCAAGGCCGTGCAAGATTCAGGACCGGCATCAGCTCCTAATCCTAATCCTAATCCTAATCCTAATCCTAATCTTAATCGTAATCCTAATCTCTTAATCCATTCAGCGGGGAAAAGATTAGGATTAGGATTACGATTAAGATTAGGAATGGGCATCTGGCGCGTCGTGTGGCTTGAATTGTTCCTGCCCAACCGTTACGCGTGGAGCGGCATAGCGGCGCTATGGGTGGCAATGCTGGTTATCAATGGGCAACTGTCTGACCATCGGACGGACGAGACAGGCGCCCGCGCCGCATCGACGCAGGAAATCATGCAGGCTTGGGCAGAACAGAATCGCGTAATGGCGCTTCTAATTCAGCCTGCCGTTGTTGTTCCTGCGCCGCTACCCCCCATTCCCCGGCCGCGCAGTCAAAAAGCGCAGGACTGGGCCATTATTTGATCGGCGCTTGTCATGAACACTCCACTTCCTCCGAAACCGCTGCAAACAAATGGTTGGCGCAAACAGCGGCTTTGGATGCTTGGCCTGGCCGCGTGTTCGACGTTGATCGGCCTATTTTACACTGAGGAACTCTGGCGCGGCAAACGCAACTGGGAGGAGGCCAAGCGCGCTTTTGAAGCTAAAGGCGTCAAGATGGATTGGGCAAGTCACATTCCCGCCCCCGTGCCGGATGACCAAAACGTCTTCGCAGTAAAACAGATGCAGAAGTGGTTTGTCGGGCGAGGCGAAGCGGGTTGGAATGATTTGTGCAAGAAGATGCCTTCGGCGACTTATGCGGGACTTGACATTGACAGCAATACCCCGCGCATGCTCGTGGCCGAGGTGACGATTGGCCTTCCAGGAACCGCCATGCCGGCGGGCGCCACCGTGTTGCGGTTGGACGATCCGGCCTCGCGCGCGGAAGCCGCAAAGCTCTTGACCAATGCTCTCGGACCAACCGCCTCAGAGCCCACATCCAGATACGGTGTCGGCCTGATGTTGCGGCGGCCGGAGGACGTTCAGCCGGCGCGAATTTTTCTGCAATGCCAGACTGCGCCCACACAACAGGAGTTGCATCAGTTCCTGCCCGACACCATCCTGAACGCGCACTCGAACCCGCCAGACACGAATACAGTGCTGAAATTTGAACCGGACGGCGAGGGTTCGTACCGCGTCACGCTGCCTACGCTGGTAAATGTGGCTGATTTTCTGGCCTGGAGCGACCAGCTTGAGCCGCAGTTCGCGGTTATCCGCCAGGCTTTGCAACGTCCCTATGCCCGTATGCAAGCCAACTACGCGGACCCCAATGCCGTTCCCATTCCATGTTTCATCTCGGTGCGGCACTTTTCGCAAATACTTGGGGCGCGGGCGGAATCTCATTATTTATTGGGCCAGCCCGAAGAAGCGTTGAGCGACTTGACGCTCATGCACGAGAGTTGTCGCCCCATCATGGAAGAAAATGAGCCGATGACATTGGTGGCGGCAATGATTAACGGGGCGGTGAGGGGACTTTACGCGAACACGGTCTCCGACGGTTTGCGCCTGCACGCATGGCATGAGCCGCAATTGACGGCGCTGGAGGAGCAACTCAAGGCGGTCAACATCATGCCGCCGGTGCAAGAAACCTTCACGATGGAGAGGGTATTCAGTTGTCACACGCTGGAAAACACGCCCAAGGTGCCGTTGGTGCAAATGCTCATGGGTATAGATCCAGGCAGTAAATCCAATTCGTGGAGAGTGCTGGAAAGCCGCGTGCTGGGCGCATTGTTGCCGCGCGGCTGGCTCTATCAAAACATGGCGAGCGGGGCCAATCTTACCGCCAACTCCGGTACTCTAGCTGATTCTGCCGATGAAATCATTTTCTCGGACAAAGTTGAGGCCTTCAACAAGAAAGCACATGGGGTTGATCATTGGTCGCCCAATACTTTTATTATCGCCATAAATACTCCCAATTGGAGCAGGGCGTGGCAAACGACTGCCAACCACCAGACACAGATCAATCAAGCGCGCGTGGTCTGCGGCCTTGAACGTTTCCGTCTGGCGCATGGCCAATATCCCGAAACCCTCGATGCTCTTGTCCCTCAATTTGTTGACAGAATTCCACACGACGTCATCGGTGGCCAGCCTCCGCATTATCGCCGGGCCGCAGACGGCACCTTTGCGCTTTACTCGGTCGGCTGGAGCGGGAAGGACGGTGGCGGCGCGCGTGGCAAAACCACGGCGGAGGGCGACTGGGTGTGGCCTGATTGAGGACCGCCAGGCCTGGTTTTACGCGATGTGATACCGTGAAGAAGCGATCGAGATCCGGCAAAGCATTCACGCTCTTTGATAAAGTTGGGCTACATTGGTCAGTGCTTAGCACTGCCCGCCTCTCCGCAAGGCTTCCATTTGGTTTCGATGCTCAGAAATCACCCAATCTGGAATTGGATGGAGGGGGCGGGGTGTAATTATCCTTATTTTCAGTCCACCATTTTTCGTACGCAGCCGGGTCCGATCCGAGTTTCTGCCCCGTCAGGCGGCGTAGCCGGGAGCGCACGTTCCAGCGGACGGCTTCATTGGAATCGCGCAGCATGGCCACGATCCGAGTCACCGCCTCTTTATCGCCGATTTGCGTGAGCGCTCCCAGGCCCATCATTCGCGCCATGACCAGAGAATTGGTCAGGAGCGGCTCGATCTCTTTGAGTGTAAGGTCTTCCCGCCTCAACCTTGAGAAGGCGGTCGAGACCACCGGCAGATTGGTGGACGAGAAAAGGTGAACCAGTTGTTCCCTCGATAAATTGTCGACCCCCACCAAGCGAATTGCTTCGGAGGCAGCCAAACCATCCTCTTCCAGCAACTTCGCGTAAGCCGGACCTCGCGAAACATCCCGGTGCGTGGACAAGCACTGAAGAGCGGCCTGGCGCACATGGGCGTCTTCATCGCCGAGCAACTCCTGCAGACGAGGCGTAAAGGCGTCCTCCCAATTCACCCCAGCCGCATAACAGGCGTCGCGGCGGATGCGTGCGTCCGCATCCCTCAGCAGCTCTGGCAAAACCGCGGGCACCCGGGCATCAACCACCGGACCCAATCTCGAATTGTATCCGCCCAAGACAAAGGCAGCTTGTCTGCGTTCGATGGGGTTGGAACTTTTCAAGGCCGACAGCACAGCAGGAATCGCGCAGCCGCCCAACATCGACAAGCATAAGGCAGGGCCTTCACCCCCGTCTGTGCTGAGTTTGCCGGCCAATAATGGAACCGCTGCCTCGAATTCAAGATCGCGCATTTCTTCCGGCGTGAAAACCTGGACGTCTTTGGTCAGCCACCAGGTTTTGCCGTCGAGGCGTCGGATCTCTTTCGAACATACTGGAAGGTCCTTGGGGCCAACCTCCATGCTTTGCACCAAATCGCCTCCTCCGTAGAATTCGTCCGGGAGTTGCCTGGTCATCCGCATCACAGGATCAGTTCCCATTAATTGGCGCATGACGGAAGCGGTGGGCCTCGGGTCGCCAGGATCATTTTCGGACAATCTCGCTTGAGCGAAGCGGCCAGCCGCTGGCGAGCCAGAATCATTCGTTTGCCTCGCATGCTTTTCCTGCATTTCCATGAGTCGTTTGTCGTTCAAGTCGTCCCGTGCCTTCATACTCGCCGCGATCTTTTCTCGCCGTTCATCGTAATGCTGGATCCAATCCGTCCGCTCCCGGCTGTAGGCGGCGAACTTTTTGTCGAAAATCACGCGGCTGGCGAGCGGTTCGGACGACAGAACGTAAAGCGATACTTCCGAAGGCTTGCCATTAACGGCTGAAATCGCCAATGGAAACACACACGTCTCCGACGGAAAACTGATCACCAACGGATGCAGTTCTCCATTGGCCAGTTTCTCCCGCGTTGACGAAGAAATTGTAGCACGGTCTGGCTCCTTTTTCGGCAAACCCTGCTTGAGCACAAATCCGTTTTGCGTGGGGTCGATTTTAGCCGCGACAAAATACCAGTGCTTTTTGACATAACCATCCAGGACATCCTGTTTTTCCTTCGGAAACGCGAAGTGGTGGGCTTCGAGCCAGGCGGCAAGACTGGCTGGATCGGTGGCGGAGAGGACAGCCACTTCATACGCGCCAATGGTCTCAACTTTGATCACGGTTACTCCCTCGTCTGCGCTCATTCCTCGGCTCATGGCGCCTCTGCCCCCTATTCCGTCGGGAGGGCCAAAACGCCGCTGGGTCAACTGACTCAACTCGTAGAAGCACTCCATCGAACCCTTCCTGACTTCGGGCAACCCAGGCACTGGAATCAACCAGCCAAAGTCTTCGGCCGGCCCTTCGTATTTGACTTGCAAGACCATGTCTTCCTGGCCCTTGTCATGGAGAATAATGGCCTTTTGGGTAGGCTCGTTGATGTCCTTCTCTTTGTCCCAGCGAAAGACGAAACAACCGTCCGCGTCCGCGTGGCAAGCCCCAAGCAGGCACGCTGCCGCGATAGCCGCGAGACAACAATTTCGCGAGCAAGAAAAGCCGCCTGAATATGATCGAAGAATATGCCGAGCGAAGCGCATACGCGGATTCCTTTCGTATTTCTTGAGTTTCTACCCAAAGGCGAGCCTGAATGCAATACCAAACCATTCAGGCTTTTAGCATGGACGGCGCGGCTGTTTTGCGGCACCATCAGCCCGTTTATGAAGCCGAAGGTCCATCACATCCCGACGGGACATCCAGCCCTGACACCTTACCTCATCGTCAACGACGCGGCCCGTGCCATCAAGTTTTACCAGCAGGTCTTCGGCGCTCAGCAAACCGCGTGCATGGCCTCACCCGACGGCAAAGTCGCCCACGCCGAAATAAAAATCGGAGATTCCGTAGTCATGCTGGCCGATGAATTCCCCGGTTTCATTTCCCGCAGTCCCGCCTCTTACGGCGGTACGCCCGTGACGCTCTGTCTCTATGTTGAGGACTGCGACGTGGTGATGGGGAAGGCAATCGAGCTCGGAGCCAAAATGATCCGTCCTTTGCGCGACCAGTTCTACGGCGACCGCTCCGGCACGCTGACCGATCCATTCGGGCACATTTGGACGGTGGCCACGCACAAAGAAGACCTGACCATGGACGAGATTCAGAAACGCGCCTCGGCGGCGTTCGGTTCGAAGTGAATGCGGACGGCCAAGGCGGCGTCTATGATTTGTCCGGTGTCGGCAATCCTCAGCAATGAGTTTCAGTGTCAAATCGCAAGCCGTCGTAAGTCTCTTAGCCGCAACGATTCAGCCGGCTTCGAGAGCGCGTTCGCGTGCCCCGCGCTGGCTGCTGGGTTTGGCACTGCTGGCGCTGCTCGCTAGCCCTCGAATTGCGGCGGCAGCCTCGTCCTCTAGCGCGGCGGAGTTTCGCACCCAAATTCAGCCTATTCTGGAAACCTATTGCTTCGATTGCCACGGCGATGGCGCCCACAAAGGCAGTGTCGCCTTCGATGAATTTAAGTCCGACCAATCCGTTTTGACCAACCGTGATTTGTGGTTTAAAGCGCTCAGAAACCTCCGCGCCGGAATGATGCCCCCAACCAAGAAGCCGCGGCCCTCACCGGAGCAACAGCAGGAAATCGCGCAATGGATCAAGAGCGCGGTCTTTTGCATAGATCCCGTCAATCCCGATCCCGGACGCGTCACCGTGCGCCGGCTTAACCGCGTTGAGTACCGCAACACCATCCGTGATTTGATGGGTGTCAAATACGACACGCAGGCGGAGTTTCCACCTGACGACACGGGCTACGGCTTCGACACCATCGGAGACGTCTTGACGGTTTCGCCGATGTTGTTGGAGAAATACTTGATCGCGGCGCAAAAAATCGTGGATCAGGCAGTGCCGGAAAAGAAGGATGGGGCCAAGCTTAAGGATTACAGGCGCTTTTTTCCCAGGGACGTGCCGACCGAATCCAGAGAGCGCCGGACCTATGCGCGTGAAATTATAGCGGATTTCGCCCGCAGAGCGTTTCGTCGTCCTGTGGATGTGAAAACGGTCAAGCGACTGGTCGCCCTTGCGGAGGACACCTATTTGCAGTCCGGTAAGACATTTGAGTCGGGCATCGGCCAGGCGATGGTGGCGGTGCTGGCATCACCGCGCTTCATCTTTCGCGAAGAAGGTACCGAACCGAATAGCAACGCTGGAGGCTATCCACTGGTGGACGAGTTCGCGCTGGCCTCGCGCTTGTCTTATTTTCTGTGGTCGTCCATGCCGGACGAGGAATTGATGCGTCTGGCCGCCGAAGGTAAGTTGCGTCAAAATCTGCCCGCGCAGATGGAACGGATGCTCAAGGACAAACGCTCGGAGGACTTCGTGCGCAATTTCACCGGGCAATGGCTCCGCGCCAGAGACATCGATAATGTCCAGATCGAGGATCGCGACGTCCTTGCGCGCGAGCACGGGGCGAATCGCGAAATGGATAAAATGCGCCGACGTTATCGCGAGTTGGAGAGAAAGCCGGACGATCTTCTGACCAAAGAGGAAAAGCAAGAGAAGGACGATCTTCGCTCCAGCTTTTTCACTCGTTTCGGCGTTCCCCTGCTGCCGGGGCTGAACTCTGAATTGCGCCGGGCCATGCGTGAGGAGACCGAAGACGTCTTCGGTTACGTGGTGCATGAGGATCGCAGTTTGCTGGAATTGGTCGATAGCGATTACACCTTCCTCAACGAGCGTCTGGCCCATCAATACGGCATCACCAACGTGACCGGGAAGGAAATGCGCCGCGTCACCTTGCCTCCGGACAGTCCGCGCGGCGGGGTGTTGACCGAGGGCACGGTGCTGGCGGTCACTTCCAATCCCACGCGCACCTCGCCTGTCAAGCGCGGGCTTTTCATCCTGGATTCCATTTTGGGAACGCCGCCCCCGCCACCGCCAGCAAATATTCCGCCGTTGGAAGACGCGGCCAAAGGCTTGACCAACGACGCTCCCAGCCTGCGTGCCATCCTGGCCGCACACCGGGCCAACGCCTTGTGCGCCTCGTGCCACAACCGCATGGACCCGCTTGGCCTGGCCATGGAGAATTTCAATGCCCTGGGCCTTTGGCGCACCAACGAGTTAAATCAGCCTATTGACTCTGCGGGCACCTTGCTCACCGGCGAGAGTTTTAGCAACATCCAGGAACTCAAGCGCGTCCTGGTGGAAAAACACGCGAAAGATTTTTACCGCACTTTGACCGAGAAGATGCTAACTTATGCGGTGGGTCGGGGGCTGGATTATTCCGACGTTGAAACCGTGGATCAAATTGTGAGTCGAATTGAAAAAGCGAATGGGCGCGCGTCCGCGTTGCTGGACGGCATTGTTGACTCGGCGCCGTTCCAGAAATGCCGCCCGGCGACGCCTGCGCGGCCGGCTAAATCGCCGGCCTTATCCTTGAACTAATCATGAGTAGAAAACACCTCTCCACCGAAGGTCCGGCGGTTCAGTCGCCGGTTGGTTTTAACCGCCGCCACTTTTTGCGTGGCTTGGGGGCGTGCGTGGCCCTGCCGGCGTTTGCTTCCTTGTTGCCGACGCGACTTTTGGCCGCATCGTCCGCTGGCAAGCTGGCCGCGACTGCCACCGGCGCCCCGCTCCGGGCGGCTTTCCTTTATTTTCCCAACGGCGCAATCCCAGGTGACTGGTGGCCCAAGGAAAAAGGGACGGATTTTGCGTTGAGCAAGACCTTACTGCCCCTGGAAGATTGCCGACAGCACCTCCAGATTCTTGGCGGTTTGGACGACCGAAGCGCACAACCCGATGAAGACGGCGCCGGTGATCATGCCCGCGCCAACGGCACGTTTCTCACTGGCGTACGATTGAAGAAGAGCGCGACCGACCTCCACGCGGGCATTTCGATCGACCAGGTTTTGGCCCGCGAAATTGGATCGCAGACGCGTTTTCCGTCGCTGGAGTTGACCTGCGAGACCGAGCGCCCGAGCGGGATCTGTGATTCGGGTTACTCTTGCGCCTACCAATACAATCTTTCCTGGAGTTCCCCGACCACGCCGATGACGGCGGAATCCAATCCGCGCCTGGTCTTCGAGCGTCTATTTGGCGCGGGGCCGCCGGGGCAACGGGTCGAAAATTTGCGCCGCCGCCGCCAGGAGCAACGCTCCATCCTGGATTATGTCATGCAGGACGCGCACGATTTTGAACGACGGCTCAACTCAGGCGACCAGGCCAAACTGGACCAGTATTTGACAGGCGTCCGCGAGCTGGAGGTACGCATTCACGCGGCTGAAAAAGTGGGCGATCCCAAAGACCCGATGACGCCGACGCCTGAAGGCGTGCCGCCCACCTACGGCGAGCACCTCAACCTGATGTTTGACATCTTGACGCTGGCGTTCCAAACCGATTCCACGCGCGTGGCCACGCTCCTGCTGGCCCACGACGGCAGCAACCGCTCGTTCTCGGACATCGGGGTTTCCGAAGGCCATCACGATCTTTCGCATCATTTCAATAATGAGGAGAAAATGCGCAAAGTGGCCGAGATTGATCATTGGTACGTAAAGCAGTTCGCCTCCTTCATGCACAAACTGGATCAAGTGAAGGACGCCGACGGCCATTCGCTGCTGCATAATTCCATGGTCGTCTATGGCAGCGGCAACGCGGACGGCAACCGCCACACGCACGTCAATCTGCCCATTATTCTGGCCGGCGCGGGTGGCGGCACGCTCACGCCCGGTCGCCACATTACGCACCCGTCTGTCCCGGCTTCAAACCTGTTTCTCAGCATGGCCGACCGCATGGGCGTGCGCAACTTGCCGCGCTTTGGCGAATCCACCGGCAGGCTGTCCGATGTTTAGTATCGACACAAAGCGGTTGGCCAGCGCGGTTGTCGCGTGCCTTTTGGGAGCGATGGCGGCGAAAGCTGAGGAACCGCAGGTCGTGCATCTTTGGCCCAATGGCGCGCCCGGATTTGAGGACCGTGCCAATGAGCCGGAGCGCGTTACCGGCGGCTCAGTGTCCAACATTCACAACCCGAGTATCACTGTTTTCCTTCCGCCCAAGGACAAGGCCAACGGCGCGGCGGTGCTGATTTTTCCCGGCGGCGGCCATAGGCAATTGGTCTTCAACGCCGAGGGGGTCGAGCCTGCCCATTACTGGAACGATCTGGGCGTGGCGGCTTTTGTGCTCAAATACCGGTTGCCTCGCGAACCCAATTCTCCCTATTCTCTGCAAATTCATCTCCGTCAGGACGCCCAACGTGCCATGCGCCTGATCCGCAGCCGCGCGTCCGAGTGGAACATCGACCCCAACCGCCTGGGCGTGATGGGCTTTTCCGCCGGCGGCGAGGTGGCTTCCTATCTTGTCTATAGTCCGACTGCGGGCGACTCAAACGCGCCCGACCCGATCGATCGACTGGATGCCTTCGCCGATTTCCAAATCGTGGTCTATCCCGGGCCATTGGGCATTCCTGACAAGATTGGCGCCGACGCCCCGCCGGCTTTTTTCCTGATCGCCAATGACGATACGGATCACATGGGCGCGATCCTTTCGCTCGTCGAGAAATACCACCAAGCCAAACGCCCAATGGAAGTCCACATCTTCGAGCGCGGCGGGCATGGCTT
>DASYNM010000581.1:0-15632 GCA_036008545.1 Verrucomicrobiia bacterium | reverse complement strand
TCCTTCATGGACTGGGAGACAGCGAAAAAGCAGCTTCGCAATAGAATGAAATGAGAATAGTCATTCTGCCTTCGGCGCGAGACGATCTCTCCGACGGATTCGCGTTTTATGAACGGCAGGAAGCAGGCGTGGGGGATTATTTTCTGGAATCGTTGTTTTCCGACATTGAATCGCTTCGCATTTACGTTGGAATCCATCCCAAGCAGTTTGGTTACCATCGGCTGCTGTCCAAACGTTTTCCCTACGCCGTCTTTTACGATGAAGAACGCAAGACGGTTCGAGTATGGGCTGTCTTGGATTGTAGGGGTGATCCGAATGCAATTCGCGAACGACTCGCACGCCTGCCTAAGACGTAGGCGGCTAAAAGCAAAGTCCTTTTTCACCGCCCTGGCTTTCCGCCGCGACGCTGATGCCAGCCAAGATGACATCCTTATCCGAGTCGGCAGCCATCGCCTTTGCCGGGCGGCTGCCGACTGGAAGTCTTCGCTACAGAAACCGAGATGCCGTTACGAGCAAAGTTCAACTCATCTTGGTCTTGGCTTCGTCTGGCACGGCGATCTTGGTCGCGCCGACGTCTTTGATCTCGACCGTGGTGGTGCGCTCCACGTCCATGTCATCGCCGTCGCGGTTCTTCATTGAGCCGGAGACTTTGGTCACGTATTTGGTGAGCACGCCGTCTTTGATCCAGAATTTGACCGAGCCTTTGGCGTTGGAGATTTCAGGCCCCTGGCCGTTGCGGCGACGGCCAAAGGTCATCAGACTCTTGGCGCCTTCCTCCGTCAGATCGCCCGCGTAAACATCGTCGGTCTTGGTGATGTCTTTGGTCTTGCCCGCGATGTCTTCCGCTTGCGCGGCGGGAGCTTTGAAATCCTTCATGCGCATGGCCAAAAACCGCTTGAAGTTGAAGCCGCCGCCACCGCCGTCGTCCTTGGCGGCGTCGTCCAACGACTGCCAGCCGTCCTCGGTCTTGATCGCCCCTTTGCCGGCCTGGGCGTAAGCTTCGACAGTGTTGTCCTGCGTCGTGAAATCCTGCCAGACGAGGCCATCCTTTTGCGTTTTGCCGTGGCTTGGGCCGGGGCTGAATTGCGGACTTTCCATGGTGGTAGTCCAGCTATAATTGTCAGCGGCGCCCAGTTTTTGGGCGGCGCTGGTGACGTCATCCTTGTCGGCAGCGACGAGCGACACGGCGGCCAGGATAGTTGTTGAACATACTAAGAGAGACTTCATATTGATCCTATTGTTGATTGTTGGCAAAGGCGTTCAGACCGCCGTGTCCCAAGGACGCAGCGCACCGGCGGGGAGTCACCCGCGTGACCGTCAGACCCGACACCGCAGTTCAAACCGCGATGCGGGCCGCGACTCCGGGCCAGGTTGAACGCGACAAGGTTAACTCAGCTTACTCTTGGCGTCGTCCGGCACAGTGATCTTGGTCGCGCCAATGTCCTTGATTTCCACCGTAGTGGTGCGATCAACGTCCCGATCATTGCCATTGCGGGTAACGGTGCCCGAAACCTTGACCTGGTATTTGGTGATCACGCCGTCTTTGATCCAGATTTTGACCGAGCCTTTGGCGTCGGAGACTGTCGGGGCCTGTCCGCCACCGCCACCAGCACCGCCACGACGACCGCCGCCCATGGTCAGCAGACTCTTGGCGCCTTCTTCAGTGAGGTCGCCGGAGTAGGCATCGTCGGCCTTAGTAAGGTCTTTGGTCTTGCCGACAAGATCCGCCACTTCGGCAGCGGGAGCTTTGAGATTGCGCAGGCGCATCCCGATAAACCGGGCGGGATTGGCTCCTCCTCCTCCGCCACCGCCGCCACCGCCACCGCGCTGGGGTGCAGCAGTAAGGTCAACGGTTTCCCATCCGTCGTCGGTTTTGACCGCTGCTTTGCCGGCTTTGGCAAAGGCTTCAGTGGTGTTGTCCCGCATCGTCATATCGATCCAGGTGAGGCCGTCCTTTTGGATTTTGCCGTGGCTGGGGGCGGCGTTGTTTTGGCCGCCCTCCGTGGTGGTGGTCCAGCTATAATTGTCCGCGTCGCCCAGCTTTTGCGCGGCGCTGGTAACGTCATCCTTGTCGGCAGCCGCAAGCGAAACGGCAGCCAGGAGCGTTGTTGAACATATCATCAGAGACTTCATACGTATCCTTTTTTTATTGTTGAGTTTTTCATTGATCGGTCTTGGAGGGGACATCGACGACGTGGCCCAGTTCACGGAGCCGCTGCAGCTTATAGATAAGTGCGCGGCGGCTGATGCCCAGGGCTTTCGCGGTGGCAGTGCGGTTGAAATCGTTTTTGCGCAAGGTCTGCAGGACGGCGTTGGCCTCCACTTCGTCCAGTTTTTTCGCGTCCGCCGAGGCGAGCGAAAGGGAAGCCGGCGCGCCCGGACGGATGCGGGCGGGAAGATGCTCGGGAACGATCAGATCGCCGCGGCAGAGCAGGGCGGCGCGTTCCATGGCATTGCGCAGCTCGCGCACGTTGCCGGGCCAGGAATAGCTCTCGAGGCAATCGGCCACGGAAGAGGAAAGACGCGCACGATTCTGCGTCAAGCCCGCGAGGATGTGGTGGGCCAGCGGGAGAATGTCTTCCCGGCGCTCGCGCAACGGCGGCACGGTCAGTTCGACGACGTTCAAGCGGTAAAATAAATCCTCGCGGAAGCGGCCGGCTTTGACCTCCTCTTCCAGATGGCGGTTGGTCGCGGCCAGAATGCGGGTATCGGCGTGAATTTCAGTATTGGAGCCGATGCGCTGGAAGCTGCCGTTTTGCGCCACGCGCAGCAGTTTGGCCTGGAGCTGCGGCGCCATGTCGGCGATTTCATCCAGGAAAATCGTGCCGCCGTCGGCCAGTTCAAAACGTCCCATGCGCTGGGCGGAGGCCCCGGTGAAGGCGCCCTTCTCGTGCCCGAACAGTTCGCTTTCCAGCAACGTTTCCGGAATGGCGGCGCAGTTGACCTTGACCAATTTACCCGACGCGCGCGGGCTCCAGGCGTGAATGACATCGGCCACGACTTCCTTGCCGACGCCGCTTTCGCCTGTGATGAGCACGCGGCTCTCCGAGGCGGCCACCAGAGAGACGTCGTGAAAAAGCGCCTGCATCAGCGGGCTGGCCGCGACAATGTTGGGCGGCAACTGCTTGCCGGCGTCGAATTTGAGCGGAGCGCGCTGCGACAAACCAGTGGCCTGGCGCACAGAGGCAAGTAATTCGTCCAAATCGATCGGCTTGGAAAGATAATTGACAGCGCCGTCACGCATGGCGCCAACGGCGTCGCGGACATCGGCATAAGCGGTGACCAGGAGGATGGGAAAAGAACTGTGCTCCTTGCGCGCCAGGCGCAAAGTGTCGAGCCCGGAAAGTCCGGGCATGCGAACGTCGGAGATCATCATGTCGATCTTCTGTTCGCGCAGCACTTCCAAGGCGCGCTGCCCGGTGGACACCGGCACGGTCTCGAATCCCTGGCTGGCCAGAAACGAATCGAGCAGACTGCGCTGGCCGGCATCGTCATCCACAATCAGGAGACGGGGCGTATGAGTGCTGGAATCTGGAGAAGAAACGGCCACGGTGTTGATTCCTATAGTTTGAGTTTGACGTGCGAAATGCGGAACAGGGCGCCGGCAGGTTCGTTGGCCAGGCATTGAATCTCCCAGCCGTGGGCGAGGACAATCTGCTGGACGACCGACAAACCAAGGCCGGTTCCTTCCGTGTGGGTGGTGAAATACGGCTTGAAAATTTCGCCCCGATTCTCAGGCGCAACACCCGGGCCATTGTCGGAAATTTCGATGAAGGCCTCCTCGTTGCTGCGCCGGCTGGCCCGGATGCGGATGACGCCCTTCGGCGGCACCGCTTGGATGGCGTTGAGCACCAGATTGAAAATCACCTGGCGCAAAAGCTGTTCGTCCGCCTCGATAACGACCGATTCCACGAGGACTTCGAGCTTTATTTTTTTCTCTTCCAGATCGTAATTCAAAGTGCGGGCGACCTCGTTGGCCACGGCGCTGAGATCGGTCGCGGCGCGGCGGACTTCGCGCGGACGGGAGTAATTGATGAACTCATTCAATTGCGCGGTGACGCGGTCGGTCTCATTGATGATCTCGCGAGACTTGGCGGCAATTTCGGGCGGGATGAGGTCCTGCTTGGCGACCAGTTGGGCCAGGCCGCGAATGATGTTGAGAGGATTGCGCGTTTCGTGGGCCAGGCCGGCGGCGGCAAGGCTCAGTTCCTTGAGGTGCAGGTTTTGTTCGCTCGCGCGGACGAGGCGCAATTGCAATTCGGAAGTTTGGATCATGCTGCGCCACGCGACGGCGTATCCGGCCACCGCCCCCAAGCCAAGGATGCCGATGATCACGCGCATCCAAAGGTCAGCGCTTTCATCCTTCAAAACCTTTTCGGCCGACATGACCACCACGAATGTGTGAGCGCTTTTACTATCAATGAGTGTTCTGTACTGGTCTTCCGTCATCCAGTAAGGACGCTCCTTGCTTAAATTAAACCGGGGCCGATTACTGGAAGTCGATGACGGTTCCACCGGGTTGTTGGAGGCCGCAGCCAGGCGATTGCTGTTCATCGACTTTAATTCCTCAAACGGTATGACCAGCTCGGCCGCCATGTTCGTTCCCAAATTGGTCCCCAAATCGATCGGATACTTCAGGATGGCGGTGGCGCCGCTCCAGTAAGCCGCGTGTTCGAACTCCGTGTCCGGCGGCAGATTGAAGTTAGTGTCGCCGGCTGAGGCGACGACCTGATTGGCGTTGTTGAGCAGTTCGACCGCGCGGAGTTCGTTGGTGTCAACCAGCGTGCTGAGCGCGCCTTCGAGGCGCTCCGTGCTGATGACGCCACCGGAAAACCGGCGCGAACGCATGAGTCTGGCGCAACTGTCCGCCTTGCCGTGGGCCAGATCCGTGATTCTATCGTGCAGTTGTTTGCTGACGCGGATATGTTCCGCCGCCTGCCAGCCCAGCAGCGCGCCCAAAATGGCCGCCAGCATACCATAAACTGCCCAACTGCGAACGGTGATCATGCGTCAAGTTTAGTGTGGCTTCGGAGGAATGGCAACCGGCGGCGCGGCATTGGCCGGCGCCGATTTTGGCTCGCCGGATTCGAGGTATTGATTCAACTCTTTTTGGCTAAAGGCTTTCGGCGCCATGGGCGCGCGGCCCCGCTCGTCCTGGCTCATGCGCGCCAAGTCCGTCGGCGACCGCACCACGTAAGGCGTCAACAAGATGATTAGTTCCTGTTTGACGGTGGAAGATGTCTTGTGATGGAACAACTGGCCCAGCCCGGGAATGTCGCCCAAAAGCGGTATCTTGCTGTCGGTGGTGGTTTTATTGTTTTTCATCAAGCCGCCGATGACCACGGTCTGGCCGTCCGGCGTGACTACGACTGTGTTGGCCGACTCAATGGCGATGGCAGGGACGGTGATTGGCACCCCGTTGGTGGTGCTGCCAATGGTTTGGCCGAGGGCCGGATCGACTGAGGAAATTTGCGGGGCCAGGATCATTTCGACCATGCCGTCGGCGGTGATGTTGGGCGTGACGTTGAGAATAATGCCGACGTTAAGCCACTGAATGCCAGTGGTGGCTCCGAAGGTGGTCAGGGTAACGCTGGAGGGGACTGGAATCTGGTAGCCGACCTGAATGCTGGCCATCTGATTGTTGCGGGCCAGGACGGTGGGACGGGAGAGGACTTGGACGTTGCCCACCTCCTCGATGGCGCGCAAGGTCGCGGAGAAATCATCGCCTACGATGCTGTACATGCCTGCGCCAGGAAGCGTGGTGATGCCTGCGGTAGGGGTCGTGCCTTGCCCGGCGAGGCCGAACAAGCTGGAAGCGGTGTTGGTCAAGCCGGCGTGGAGGTTCTTGGTCACGGTGCCCTCGACGCCGATGTCCACGCCTTTGTTATAGTCCACTTCAAGGAAAACGATCTTGATCAATACCTGCGGCTTGGGTTTGGCCAGATTGGAAATCACCTGGCTGACGTATTCGGTGGTCGCCTTATCGGCGATGACGAAGACTTGTCCGGAATCTTTATCAACGTAGAAGTTGGCCGAGCCGACCTGCCCGTTGCCGGGACGATCAATGGCCGCAGTGGTCGCGGTGCTGCTGGCGCCAGTGCGCCCCGCGCCGCCGCCCGCCCCACCGCCAAGTCCGCCGCCGAAGCCGCCGCCACCGCCACCACCGCCACCGCCGCCGCCGCCGCCGCCGGTGCGTGTTTGAGCCAGCGCAGGAAAGGCCAGGCCGCAGAGAGCCAAAGCCGCCCAGCGGGAGGCTTGACGTTTCAATGATCGGATTTTCATAATTTTGGTCGGTGAAGTGGAGCGTTGGCGTTAATGGCCACCCACGCCGGTAGTGGTGGAGCTTGTGCTGAGCGTTTGGGCGGTCGTGGTCTGGCTGTTGGCGTTGCCGGTATAGCGATTGCCAATCGGCGTGGCGGTTTGCGTCGTGGTCGGGGCTTTGCTGTTGGCGCTGGAGAACAATCCGGCCATGGTTTGTTCCACGGTGGCTGGATCGGCCCCGCCAATATCGATCGCCGTGACCATCTGCACGCCCTGGTCGCCTTGATCCAAATCTTTGACCACCCCTTCAATCTGTTCCATCATATCCTTGGAAGCGGAGACGATGACAGACTGCGTGCGGCGATCGGCCACGACCATGACGGTCAGTTCGCGCTTCATCCTTGGGCTATCCGAATTGGCGGCTGGTTGCTGTCCCATGCCACCAAAAGGTCCGAAGCGGAAACCCATGGTGCGATTGTTCTGATCGGTGCTCGTGGTGGAGGGAAACATGGCGGTCAACTCATCGGAAATTTCCCCCGGATCGGCATGATTCAGGTGAAAAACGCGCATGACCGTGATGTCCTGGCTCGGTTTATCCAGATCGGCGATGACGTTGGTGATCATGCGCATGTAGTCCGGAGGAGCGCTGGAAATGACCGCGTTCAATTGATCGTCGGAAACGAAGACGGCATGTGTTTCCACATTTTTGGAGGCATCTTCGCCTCCGCCTCCTCCGCCTCCCATGCCCATGCCCATCATGGCGGCCATGGGACCGCCACCGAACCCGCCTCGACCACCGCCACCACCTCTACCTGCGAAGTTATTGCGCGTGCTGGCGCGGGTAATGTTTGAATCTTCGGTTTGGAATATTTCCTTCAACTCGGTCGCGACCGATTTGGCGTCGGCGTAGTTCAAGGGGCTGACGACGACTTCCGACAGCGCTGAGCCATCCAAGGCAGTGATGATCTCGTCAATGCGCCGGATATCTTTCTCCGGAGCGGTCATGATAATGGAATTGCCGGCTTCATTGGCTGACACGGTGGCGCTGCGGGGGATCAACAACTCAAGGTCTTTGACCAATTGCTGCGCCTGCAAGGTCTCCAAGGGCAGGATTTCCGTCACGATTTTATCATCTTGAGGAATGTCTGTGAACGATTTGGCTCTTACGACCGGCGTGCCGGCGGAAGTCTTGGCCTGTTCGACCGTCATGATGTTCAGCCTCTTGCCTATGAGAACGGCGGCGTAATTGTTCTTGCCCAGTTGGTCGTTCAGCACATCAACAATGTCGTTTGTGCCAATCGGTTGCCGAGAAACCACGGTGACTTTGCCGTCGAAATTATTCAGATCAGACACAATGATCAACCCCGCTTTGGCGGCGAGATAATTGAGCACGGCACTCAAAGGGGCATTGTGGAAATTGAGCACCAGCCCGTTGGTCGGCGCCAGCGCGTTGTCGCCGGTTGTGGCCGGTTGATCCGAGTCCGCAGCGGCCGCGTTGGTCACGGTGTCATTGGCGGGCGGTGTGTTGGTCGTGGACGCGTCACTGGCGGTTGCGTCGGTTGCAGGCGCGTTGGTTGTGGCCGGATCGGTGTCGGGAGCGTTGGCGGTGTTATCCGCGGCGGCGGCCAGACACACGGTCGTGAACGTGGCAAGGATAATGGTTATAATGGGATGTGTTTTCATTTTTCTTCCTGTTCGCGTCGTTTTCTCAGCATTTCTAGGATGTTGTTACCCCCGCCCCCGGGCACCGAGTCTGTCGAAGCCGAGATGGCTGAAGTCGCGTTCGGCGGCGGTGTGACGGCAACGGCTGCGGACAACTGCCATGCCCCGTTGTCCTCGCGGCGCAGACTCGTGCCCACCGGGACAACGAAAGTGTTGCTGCCGGCATTGGTCAGGGTCACTGTATTGAAAGTGATACTGGCGATCTTCAAATCGTCGATGGACTCGCCAACCTTGTAATCGTGCCCACTGCGGACGCCACTGCCATCAAAAATGGCGGACCGCTGCACGGAATCGATGCCGGTGCCGCAGTAAGTGACGACATCCACGCGCTTGGCCGGAACAGTCGGTGGGCGTATGCCTTCATTCGGGAACCGGCTCTGATCAAAAATGTTGTTACGCGTAATGAGCTGGAACGGACCCGATTCCAAACCGCCGGCCGAGTTGGTGTCGCGACCCGGGGGCGTCCCGTCGGCCATGCCCGCAGCCTGCGCCGGGACGGAATCGGTCAGGACCAAGCCGCTCATGTTCAAGTCCAGCGTCAGTTGGCGTCCGTTGTCGTCCTTAGTAGTCAATACGAACGAATCCAGCTTGTTGGCCAGCGGGTCTTTGCTCATCGCCCGGAGAAAATCCCGGACATTGTTAGGACTGCCGCTGACATCGGAGCGGCATTCCACGGTCATGAAATTGGTGTCGCTGTCATCAAATTGCGGACGGAAGGAGCCTTGGGCCACACCGCCGGTTTTGGCCCAGCGATCGAAGGAGGTGAACAACTGGCGTTCGGCCATCGTCGGATTGCTGTTCAGCGCATTGGCGCGCATGAAATCCCAACGGTTTCGGATGGTGGTTTCCCGCCGAATAATCCCGGCGCCGTCGGCGATTTCTTTTTTCAACTTGTCGATTTCATCCGACCGGCCGTGCCAACTGTCGGTCAAGGGCGAGATCACGAGCAAGTTGAGCAGCCACAAGGCGACAGTCGCGCCAGTGGCTAGGAGCAGGAGTTTTTCGCGGTTCTTAGTTTCCATAGGCGAGGCCTCCTTGCCATTGAAAATTAACCGTGAACTTCACGGGCTTTTGCCCCGAGGTTTCGGGATGCACGCTGCTGATTTCGTTGGTGGCGTCGCTCAATTTGGCGAAGAGCTTGTCAAAGGCATCGTTGTCTCTCGCTACGCCGGTGCAAGTCACGTTGCCCTGGTCGCGCACCTCCAGCGTTTTGAGGGAAACCGAGTTGTCCTTGGGAAAAAGCTCGGCCAGCTTGGCCCAAATACTCACGTTGCGGGCGGCAGCATCGTAAAAGTCCCGAAACTGCTTGATCTCATCCTGCATTGCGCTCAACTCGGTCACCTTCGGCTCGATCTTGGACCATTGGCCCCGGAGGTTGGAGAGTTGCCATTGCTGAACGCCAAAGGCGAGAACGACGCAGCCGACCACCGCTGCCGCAGCCTCGCCGACCCAGATCAGCTTGCGGGTGGACAACCCCTTGCTCATCCAGAGCTGCCACTGCTGCACTTTGGGCGGGAGCAATTCCGGCGTGGTTGCGCCACCGCGCACCCAGGCGGCCGCCAGAGCGAGCGCGGGCGATGCGGCCAGGTCCGCCGGCAGCGCCTTGTCAAAACTATCGTTGGAAGCCTTCTCAGAAACTTCCACGGTCAAGCCCATGGCCGTCAGGCGCGGCGAAATTTCGTGGACAAACTGGCGGGTCATCTCGCCCTGGCCGACAATCCTGATTTTGCCAGAACCTTCCGCCAGCGCTCCGGGCAATTGACCCAGCGTGATGCGAATTTCACGCGCGATCAATTCGGAGGAAATGTGCTTCTGCGCGCCTTGCGTCTCAATGGCGCCGTCCAGAGCGCGCAAAGCGACGATCCCGCCTCCGCCGCTGACTTGGAGATCAATGGCGGTGCTGCGGACCAACAGCGTAATGACGCGCTGGGTGTCCGAGGCGGCGGGTTGCAGCGCAGCGATACCCAGCCCGAAAGTGAGCGGCTTGAGTTTGGCGGCGCGCAGGACCCGCTCCAGGGTGTTTAGATTATTGCGCGGCACCGCCATCAAGGTGGCGCATTGCTCGTTGGCAGCCGGCTTGAAAAGCGAATGAACAATGAAGAGCGCTTCCGGTCCTGAATGAAAACCGCGTTCGGCCTCCAGTTGCAGGAAGCCGGCGCGATCAGCGTCGGGCAAATCCGGGACTTTGGTTTGCAGGGTCAGCAGCCAGCTTGTCGGCACGCAGACCGCGCAACGCCGCTCGCGGATGCCGGCGGTCTCAAGTGCATTGCGGATTTCCCGTCCGACCAATTCAGGATCGTCGGTCAGGGGCGAGAGCGCCAACGACGCGGAAACAGTCTGGCGCACTTGCAGCGTGCCATTACTGCGCCGCAAGACCACGGCCTCAAGCCGGTCGCCGTCCAAGGCCAGGCCCAAAACCGAGGCGGCGCGTTTAGGTTTGAACAGATCGATCATTTTGTATTTTGAGCTAACAATTTGTCGTGCAGTGTTTTCCCCAAAGGCCAGCCGAGATAGGTCAGGTCTTGCCGATAGACAATCAGCGGCGTGCCGCTGCTGCAATCAAAAACGAAGCGGACCCGCCGAAAGCCCCGGTTATTATGACCTACGGCAACCACATCAGCCGCAAACTGAAAGGAAAAAGCCGTCACATAGGGCCCAGCCGCCTCGATCTCGGCCTGATTGTTTTCCAAGGCGGTGACAAGCCATGAAATAGATGGCGTCAGCGGCGGATTGGATTGCCGGTAGGCCAGCACTTGCGGGGCCAGGTTGCTGCCAATACCGGGGACGCAGCCCAGCACGGTGGCGCCGGCCGTATCGATGTTGATCAAGCCAGTGAGGGTTGGGTTCATCAGGTAAGGCTCGACTTGCTGAAAATTGGCCTCAGGCATTTTGCTGCGGAAGTAGAAATCCAGCACACTGGTAGGTGCGGCGGCGCTAAACGGCGCCAGATATGTAGTCAGGCTCGGGAAATTAGTCTGGAAGAACTGCTGCAAGCCGTTCGTATTCGCGACGGATATGCGCGTTGCGCCGTTGGTGCCGATGGGCGAATCATGACTCCAAGTGGTAACGTACTCAAACAAGCCCGGGTCCAGGATTCCGTCCTGGTTGTCGTAAGGCGGCAATTTCGTGCCGTCGTTTTCATTCGGGTCCAGGGCACCGTTCCCATTGGCGTCTTCCCCGTAAAGTAGATCCATGTTCAACCCATAGACCATGCGCAACTCGTCGATAGTTTCGTAGGGACCGTTCTTGCAGAGATAGGCCGGCTGCATGATGGAATAGGTTTCCGATTTTGCGCCATCCGTGCTGGGGGTGGTGTTGGTGCTCTGCCAGTCGTACATGGCGGCGGCCGTGTTGATGGTCATTCCCGGCAAGTTCTCGAAGTTGGTCGTCGCAGTGTAGTTCAGATTAACCTTGCCAGCCTCATCGACCAGCCCCCAAAACGGCGTATCGGATTGAAGGGAATTCAGCGTGTCGTTGGTGTCCCGGCCGACGAGCCAGAACTTGGCATCGCCAATCTTGACGCCCTCGGTTTTGAAATTGGCGGCAGAGGGCATGACCATCATGTTGGCACGATTGGCCAGGACGTTGCTGACATAAAGCGCGGCCCCTTCAATGGCTTGGTCGGCCTCGAAGGTGGCGGAACGGTTGTCGGCCGCCTTTAAATCCATCAACATGGCGTGGGCAAAATAAAGGGTGACGCTGACCAGTCCAAAAGCCACCCACATCACGATGATCAACACCGATGCTCGGCGCGAATGCATATTGGCGAGGCGCGGCTTCATTGCATTGGGGTGATGGTGTTCGTGTTCAGAAGCACATCGAGCGGCACGACCAATTCCAGCGGGGCGGCTTGCACCGACGCGCCGCGGACCGGCGCCATGTGGATTTGCACTTTGATAGCGTAAGGCAGATTGGTTTCCTGGGTCGTATCCCAAGTCTGGTCCCATTGCGTGCCGTCATAATAGAAAAACATCAGCGACTGAACGCCGCTCAGTATGGTGTGCTTTTCGTCGGGCTGCGTCGGTTGCGACAGCGGGAGAAGATTCCGGGTCACGGCCCGAATGAGGTCCAGGCCCGGCCCGCGCGAGCCGTTGGTGGGAGCGGCCAGCAAATAATCGATCTTTTGCATGTTGCCCCAAGGCGTGACGCCATCCAATTCGCCGTTGGAGCAGTAAAAGTCAGGGCCGATTTGGTTGGGCAGAATGTTGGTCTGATTGATGGATTGCAGAGGGCCGAAGAAAATGCCGTTGGTATTGGTCGAGCATATCACGTTGGCCAGATCGTTTTGGAGCACACTCAGCGCCTGCTCCACCGGCAAAGTCGTTTCCAGGGAATTGACCGCGGTATCACGCATGCGCAAGGCGGTCATGAACACGCCGTTGATCGCAACCATGATAATGGCCATGATCGAAACCGCCAACAACAACTCAATCAGCGTGAACGCGCCGGGCGATGCCATTCTGCTTTGGAGGTGCAGCTTCATCAGTAAATCATGCTCGATGTTGTGGTCATCTGCTGCGGTGGCGCTAGCAACGTGCTCAGGCGGACATCGAATTTCTTGCCCTGGGCGGTAAAGCTGACTATGACCGAGGCCACGGTCATCTGGCTGAGGGCGTCCTCGGTCCACGGCTCGTTCTTGACCATCCAGCGATAGCTGATGCCGTGCTCCTGCACGACGCCGGTCTGGCCCGTATTCTGCAACTGCGCCATCACCTTCATTTCGTTGAGGACCTTGTTGCCGATGCGTGCGGCAACCATTTTGCGCTGGCCGACTTCGCCCGCCATGCTGGCCACGTGCAGGCCTTGCAAGGCCACCGGGATGACGATGACCATCAACAACAACGCCGCCAGCACTTCGGCCAGCGTGAAGCCGGAGCATCGGCGCGATGGCTTAGCGACGATAGGGTTGTCCGCGTTGAATATCATATTCTAAATGCGTCGGAGCTTCCGCGATCCAAATTTGCTCGCTCGTTCCCTGGCGCAGGTACACGTTCTGTGGGCTGGCGTCGCTGATAAAACCGTCGGGCTGGAACCGGATTTTCGTGATTGCCCCGAAATGCGACGTGGTCTGCGACCAGTAATTGGAATGCGTCAGCATCGAGGAAGACGGAGACAGGGCGATCTGCACGCCGGAATCCACGCGATACTGCTCGGGCTTGGTCTTCGTTTCGGTGTAACCCGACAACGCCTCCAGCCCGTAGGAGCCGTCCCTTGGGTTGACCCAGAGCTCGACCGGGACGCCTTCGTTGATGGCACGACTCTGGCCGTAGCGTGTCAACGCCAAAAACCGGAGCGCCTCGTTGTCGAGGTTTCGTCCCAGGAAAAAACCCTTCAAATGAGGAAAAACCAGGCTCAGTATCATCACCATGATCGTCATGACCAGAACCAGTTCGATCAAGGTGAAGGCGGACCGCGCCCGGGTCTTACCTCTTTTCAGTCCAATTTCCATAAACAGTGCCGTCGGGTCCTATCGCGTAGAGATCGTAGCCTGAAGGATTGTGTTTGCCCGGACATTCATAGACATACGGTTTTTGCCAGGGAGTCAGCGGAATGTCCTTTTCCATGTAGGGTCCATGCCAGCTTAGCGCATCGCGTGGTTTGATCATTAAGGACTGCAACCCGTCGCGCCCGCGCGGGTAGTTGCCATTATCGATTTCGTAAGCGCCCAAGGCCGTGCCGAAGGTTGAAATCTGAGTGATGGCCGCTTTCACCCGGGCTTCCTCGCCTCGACCGGCCATCTTCGGCAACACAATTCCGGCCAGGATGGCCAGGATCGTCATGACCAATAGCAGTTCAACGAGCGTGAATGCGCCACGGGCCCAAGCCCGCGGGCGATTTGTATTGTGGCAGATTATTGTCATATATATTTCCTTTTGTTCTATTTAACGTAGTCTTGCATGGCAAAGATGGGGTAGATCATGCCGATGAAAATCGTTCCGATAAACGAGGCGATGAAAAAGAGCATCAACGGCTCCATAAACGCCACCGCCGTTTTCAGGTTCCGGTCCAGGTCCCCTTCTGTCACAACGGCAATGCGGATCAGCTCCTGGTCCAGCTTGCCGCTTTCCTCGCCGACAGAAATCATTTCCAGGACCGAACTGGGGAAAAGCGATTTGCAATCGGAGAGGCTGGCGCCCAATTGCGCGCCTTCTTTGACCCTGTCAATGGAATTGGAGACGGCATCGACCAGGATTTGATTCCCAATGGAACGGCGGCCGACGTTGAGGGCCTGAACCAACGGCACGCCGGCGTTTAGCAAGGTTCCCAGCATGCGGCAAAATCGAGCCATGGCAAATTGGCTTAAGAGCGGCCCCAGCACGGGCACGCGAATAATGAACCCTTCCCAGGCGCGCCGGCCCCGCTCGGTCATGATCCAATTGCGCGCCAGGAATCCAATCACTCCCAGCGCGATGGCGATGAATAATCCGTAGGTCCGAATCCAATAGCTGACGGTGACAATAATGCGCGTCAAGAGCGGCAATTGCCCGCCGAAACCCGCAAACATCGTTTGAAAGCGCGGGATAAAAAATGTCATCAGGACGATCAAGACGCCAATGGATAACACCAAAAGTATGGCCGGATACAGCAAGGCCGCCGTGACTTTGGATTTGAGGTCTTTTTCCCGCGCCTGAAAATCGGCGATTTGTGCCAGCACCAGATCCAAAAATCCGCCGGTCTCGCCTGCCGACACCATCGCCACATAGACGCGGGGAAAGGTATCGGGCATGGTGGCCATCGAATCAGCCAGCGTAACGCCTTCGACTACGGAGTCGTAAATGGCCTTCCACTTGGCCGATGCGGTCGGATTGGATGACTCCTTGCACAGGATAACCAGCGCGCGGCTCAACGGCACCCCTGCCGCCAGCAAACTGGAGAGCAGCCGGGTGAAAGTTTCCAACATGCGCGGAGTGACGCGCCTGGACTGAAATTTGAAACTGATTGCCCCGCTAGGCGCCCCGTTGGAGCCGTTTTTCCCCGGTCCCGCTGCGCCGGCTTTTTCAGCCAAACTGATGGGACGCAGCCCCTTTTCTTCCATCTGGCGAAAGGCTTCCTGGCGTCCGCCGGCCTCTAGTTGGCCTTCCGCGGCTTTGCCGTCCGCTTGCAGCGCTCTGTATTGAAACACGGGCATAATTTATGCGCGCGATCTAGGCGACTTTGAATTCCTTCTCGACAGGGGTGTGGCCGTTCTTGCCGTTGCCCAGCGTTTGATCCTTGGCCACGCGCATGACTTCCTCCGGCGTGGTGATGCCCATGCCGATCAAGCGCCAGCCATCATCACTGAGGCTGTGCATTCCATTGCGGACGGCCACTTCGCGCATTTCGCCGCTGGAAGCACTTTTCAAAACCATCTGGCGGATTTCGTTGGTCAAATCCATCCATTCAAAAATGCCGTGCCGGCCATGATAGCCGGTATTGCGGCAAGCCTGGCAACCGACGCCGCGATACACTTTGACGCCTGGCGCAATGCCCACCTGCTCCTTGAGCGCGGCGGTTGTTGGCGATGTGTCCTCGGTTTTGCACTCCGGGCACAAAACGCGCACCAACCGTTGCGCCAACACTGCTTCCAGCGATGAGGCCACCAGGTAAGGTTCGACGTTCATATCGACCAGCCGCGTCAACGCGCCGGGAGCGTCGTTGGTGTGGAGGGT
>DASYNM010000580.1:0-9864 GCA_036008545.1 Verrucomicrobiia bacterium | reverse complement strand
CGGCACCCTTTATGGGGCGATGAATGAAGGCGGGCTTTTTCCCAAAGGCGGCGGAGAGTTTGCGATCAACACGGATGGCACGGGCTTCACGAACCTGCATATTGCCATACCGGGGTCCTTTAATGCCCAAGGTTTTTATTGCAATAGCGGCGGGGCCGCGCCGCTAGGGCTGATAGTGTCTAATAAAGACCTTTACGGAACAACCCTCACTGGCGGCAGCGCGGGCTATGGCACGGTCTTCACGGTCAAAACCGACGGTACGAGCTACACGAACCTACACACGTTCAGCTCTGGGGCTTTGAATCCTTCGTACTTAACTACCAACCGCGATGGATTGTTTCCCCAAGCTGGATTGGTCCAATCAGGAAATACACTCTTTGGGACGACAGAGCTTGGGGGTACGAATGGATATGGAACAATCTTTGCCGTCAACACAGATGGGACTGGCTTCAGGACTCTTTACACTTTTACCAACGGCGTTGACGGCAGCGCGCCGTACGACGCTTTGAGCGTGTCTGGCAACATCCTTTACGGAACGGCGTCAACCGGCGGCAGTTTCGGCTGGGGCACGGTTTTCGCCGTCAACAAAGACGGCACAGATTTCGCGACACTTCACAGCTTCACGGCCATCCATGGTCCTTATGCCGGCAATTACGGCGGAACCAACGCCGATGGAGCTACTCCGTATGCCGGCGTGATTTTCTCGGGCAACACCTTATATGGGACGACGCGTTTGGGTGGCAGCTCGGGTTATGGCACGGTATACGCGGTCAATACCGATGGGACGGGCTTTACAAATCTTTATAGTTTCACAGAACTCCGTGCTAGTTCTGGAAGCTCCTCCGCTTCCACCAATAGTGACGGAGCGAATCCGAACGCTGGGCTAATTTTATCGGGCAACACCCTTTATGGGACGGCGTATGACGGAGGCGCCTGGGGCTACGGCACAGTGTTCAGTCTTACGTTGCCAGCGCCGCCGCAACCGAGAATCATTCTATCCGGCGGAAATATTAATCTGACATGGCCGACGAATGCCGCCATGTTCGCGCGACCGCCGGCCCCTGGCGCCACGTTTACGCTCCAGATATGCGGCGATCTTGGCAACCCCGTTTGGACTCCGCTCCAGACCCTCACGGCAACTAACGGCGTGTTCAATTTCAGCGAACCCTGGCAGTCGGGTGCCCCGGATCGCTTCTACCGCGTCAGTGCGCAATGAGGTGGTGCCGGGCAAAACCAAGTGAGCCATGCCGTTTCCTGCGCTTTGACGTTCTGCATGCCAACCCATCGTTTAGGGCGAGCCGACGCGATAGTAACGTTCCGAATTGGTCGGTGACTGGGTGTCGGTGAATTGGTAGTGGCCCGACGAAACTTCCGTGACCTCGCCCAACCAATTCCAGTTGGTGAAGGCATCGGCGAGATTTGTGGTGGCAAACGCATTAAAGAGAGCGCCCGGTATGTTGGTGAACGTGAATTGATAATCGCCTCCCGGCAAAACCATCGAGTTGGATAGCGTAATGGGCGACACCGTTTGCCCCGGTATGTTGAAGGCGTAGACTTTGTAATCGTTGGCGACGTAAATGCGTCCGCGCGCCACGATGCCTGTGACGAAAGGACTTGTGACGGCCATCAGTTCGTTTGAACTGCCGCCGCCAAACACCGTTGCGCCGGTGTTACCGTCGAAGCCGTAGAGACGGCTGCTGCTCGACCCGGCGCTAACGCCCCACACCACGACATTGTTGGTGCCGTCCGTCGAGGTAACGAACGGCGAGCCGCTGCCATTTTCGTTCGCCGTCCACGCGTTGGTAATGGTCGGTGGATTGCCTGGGCCGATGAGCAGCGAGTAGAGGTTGTTGTTGTTGGCAAACACAACATAGGTTCCATTCGTAGTCTGGTAGGAGGCCGCTGCCTGGATGATGGGGCCACCGGCAACATTCTTTTGCGCCACCGGTTGGCTGATGCCGCCGAGGTTGGTCTGATTAAGCAAATAGATATTTCCATCCTTGCCCAGCGCCACCACCAAGTTCGAGGGCGTGGCTCCTGGAACACTCACCAGCAAGGGACCCGAGCCGCCGATGTCGAGGTCGCTGTTATCCAGATCGAGCCAGTTGGTCGGAGCCCAGTAATTCGAGGTACCGGTGAGTTCCAGGGTGGACGACAAATGCAGGATGGCCTCTCCGCCACCCCATGTACTCGCATTGTAGGTATTGCCCGTGGCCACAAATGGATCCACGCCGTCGCTTGCGATACCTCCCACGGACCAGATGCCTCCTTTAGTCGCGGTGGTGGACCAAGCGAAAACGTTGGCGGGGTTGTCCATGGTCACCCCGACTACCCAGCCGTAGTAAGTCGGGCAATCCCCAGCCAGGCCGCCGTAGGGGACATAGACGTTGGTGCCGATGACCGTCAAAGCTCCGCGCTCGCCTTGGGCAAGTGAGACAAACATCGTCGTTCCAAAAATAGCGTTGCTGTTCACATTCACCGGCCAGCCTGGGTTCAACATGCCGGTGTCCACATTCAAAGAATAAATGAGATGCTCTACCGTGGCCGTGTTGGTATCCAAGGTTACAGCGTTGAAGAAAAGCGAACGCGACGGCAAATCGACGACGGGCGTGCCGGTAATGCCAAAAACGTCGATATTTCCGCACGGGAGGGAGCTGGGTTGCACGGGCGTAGCCACGTTGGTCTGCCAGACGACGTTGCCATCGATGGCGTCGAGGGCGTAAACATTGTTAAGCTCCGTTACAACGATGATGACCGCCCTTCCTCCCGGCCCCCCTTCAATGTAAAGCGGTTGCGCGTACACCTCGCCCACAACCGCGCCATTAAAGGCCACGTCGCCCGTCAATCCCCCGGCGAGCGCCGTTGTGAACGCGGGATCAATATACAAACCGTCACGGGAGAGGTGATTGTGGTGTTGGGTAACGTTGACCGCCGCCCGCACCGACAAGCCCACGCCCAAGAGGGCAAGAAGGCAGCAGGTCCTAAAGATGAAGCGTGCGAAAATCCAGTGTTCCAAACCCCCATGTTTCGTGACGCGATGTCCAACACAACAAGAAGAGGCACCCACCTTTGCATTATTCTTGCATTTATTCCTCATAATTATCCTGGTGTGCTCGGGTGCTCCTTTCGATCCTCGACATATACCTCAATCCTTTCATCAGCCGATGCTGAACGCTGTAATTAACGATAGCATTGATTTTCAAAAAAGGCCAGCGACACTGTCAAGTAGTGTCCTAATTTAAGCAAGGATGATGATGCGGGCAAAATCGTGGCTGGGACCGCGCCATGCGTGCCGTCAGTGACGCTCTCCTCGCCGACATTGGTGGGCGCAATCATTTGGGGAGGCGCAACATCGCTGGCTTCGATGGGTGCCCGAGACATGCGAGGGTTTATGGTCTGGTTCCGTTGTTTCAGCCTGATCCTCCTTGCGCCAATTTAGCACAGGTTTTAGCGTGTTTTCATAGCGGCGCTGTGTCGATTTTGGGCGGCTTTTCACAAAAAAAGTGTCTGACCGAGCCTAGCTAGGCTTGCCGGTCATTTTAAAATTAAGCCCATAAGAAGGTGCGATCTGATGGTCTGTTGCCGAAGCTTGGCCATGAAAATAATTCAATTGTTGCGTGGGACTACGTTCGGGCTGGTTTTGGCTTTCCAAAGCTCGCAAGCCCAAGTCACGGTCACGGATGACTTTTCGACTTCGGTCAACTATCTTACCAACGGCATCAAAGGCACCGTTTGGGACGGGGTTTATTTCGGCAGCGGCGAGTTCGACAATACCGCGGGCGGAGAGGCCTCGACGCTGCAATGCGATGCCAACATTACGACCCACGGCGCGTTGACAGTCCAGACAACGGGCACGGAATGGGAGGGAACGGGCGACGACGGTTTTTTTCTTTTCCAGGTCGTTCCAGGTGATTTTTCCGCGGTGGTGGAGATCAACACGCCGTTCAACAACGGCGCTTATAATACGGTCGGTTTGCAGGCGCGGGCGTTTGAGCCCAACGGAAATGCCTATACTGGATCGGAAAACTTCGTTTCGTGGACGCGCTTTGACGAATACAATTTTGCCAATTATCTGCGCAATGAGGTTGACGGCGGGGTCGATCAAATCAATCCGGGCGATTATCCCAACAGCGCTTACTGGCTGCGCATGGATCGTGTCCATGGCACCAACTTCAATTTCTACCAGCGCACCAATGCCACGTCTCCCTGGACCTTGATGACGTTCCCGGCGCCCGTGAGCGGAACGACTTTGACGCGGACGGACTTTGCGGGATTGCCGCTCCAAGTTGGCATCATTCACGCCACCTTCAACGGGCTGTTGGGCGTCTCATTCAGCAATTTCAGCTTGACGGAGTCGAATGCGACTTTCGCGGCCGCGCCTTCACCCGCGTCGAATCTGGCCATGGCCACCAATACCGATGAAACCATTTCGTTATCCTGGACACCGGGCTCGGGAAGCGCCGGTAGCGTGGTGGCGATGTGGACCAGCACGAATCTGGTGAAAGAGATGCCGGCCAATGGTTTCACTTACACGGGCAACGCGGAGTACGGATCGGGGAGCGCGCTGCCGGGGGCAACTTACTTTATAGTGTACGCAGGGACGAACAGCAGCATCACCGTGAGCAACGTGACGCCAGGAATGACTTATTACGCGGGTGTGTTTTCTTACGCAGGTTCGGGGACTAACACCAGCTATAGTCACACACCGGCCACGGCCGCGCTGACCATTCCAATTCGGCAGGTTTTCGGCGCAATCGTGCTTAGCAATGCGGATGTCTATGTCAACTTCACGACCAATCCCGGCGAGTGGTATTGGCTGCAGTACTCCGACTCTCTTAGTCCGGCGAACTGGCAGAATATTGGCTCGGTTCCCACCATTGCCACCAATCTGCTGATGACGCTGGTGCATCAAGGCGGGTTTGGAGCGAATCAGCGGTATTATCGCCTGCTGCAAATGGACCCGGAATTTGGCGTGCAATCCGCTGACGGCGTCATCACGAGTCTGGTGCGGAATGACGATGTGACGAATACGCAATACCTTTCGGGTTCGCTCGGAGCGGTGACCATTAATTATGGAGTCAATGGCACCAGTTGGGCAACGGCTACGACTTCCCCGTTGAGTGGCGCCACGGCTTCTTATTCCACCAGCCCGGATGGAACGATTCAAAGGGCTAGATATCAAATGACAACTGGCTTGAGCGGGCCGCTGGTGATGGAATCGGATTTCGCCATGCAGCAGTCTTATTTCACGTGGACGCTCGGCTTTACCAATCTTGGCACCAGCCCGCTCATCGTCGGGGACATCGCGGTGCAGTTTCCGATGAACACGGCAACGCCGCAATACACCAGCAGTGTGTTCAAACACAGCGTCATCTCCGGTTCCGGCTCCTTCATTTTTTGGATGCGCAACAACAGCGTCGGGCCTTATCTCCTGATGACGCCGGACAGCAACACCGGCTTTGAATATTTTGACACGCTGGCCAGCGGCGGCGTCTATGAGGCTTATATTCATTCCGCGGTGTCCGGGCCACTGGCCGAAGCGCAGTATCCCACGGTCACCAACAGCAACGCTCGCTGGCGGCTGCCCAACACGAGGCTGACGCTGGCGCCCGGCGCTTCCACCAATTACTCGCTCAAATTCCAATGGGTCAACGATTACGACGGCGTGCGCCAGGCGCTGGTGAATGAAGGGAAAGTGGACGTGCATGTTGTTCCGGGCATGACGCTGCCGACCAATCTTTTTGCGGAGATCGCGCTCGATACGACCCAACAAATCGATTCCATCACGGCGGAGTTTCCCGACGCGACGCAGCTCCAGGCAATCGGCACCAGCGGCCCCTATCAATTATACAGCGTCCAATTTTCCCAATTGGGCGAGAACATGTTGACGATTCATTATGGCGCCAACCAGGTCATGTACCTGGAATTCTGCGTTACCGAACCCATTGAGACGCTGTTCAAAAAGCGGGCTGCCTTCCTGGTCAGCCACCAGCAATGGGAAGGCATCACCAATTGGTTCGATGGACTTTTCGCCGACTGGAACGAGAATGATCAAGCGCGGAACAGCCCGAATAACTATGACACAATCTCGGGCTTCGTGATTTACGAAGTCGCGAGCGACGATGCCGGAGAATCGCGGCCCGCTTATATGGGGGAGAAGGAGTCGGTTTACCCTGTGCAAAGCGAAGTCTCGGCGCTGGACCTTTACATCACCAATTTCGTCTGGCCGCCCGGGGCCACGGGCGGCTTGCAGCGGAAGACGAACGAAACTTACTCCTATGGAGTCTATGGAATTGATAATTGGTATGAACTGCGCGCGTCGGACACCCTGAGTCTTGGGCGGACATACGATTATCCACATATAGTTGACATGTGGTTGAGCATGTATCGGGTGGCCAAGTACAATCCCCAGATCGCCACCGCCTGGGCGGCCACGAATTATCTGGAGGCTGCCTGGGGCACCGCCATGGCCCTCTATACCGTGGCTGGCGCAGGGCCTTCGACTCCGGGCCTGATGAGCGAGGTGGTGTTTCCCGACTTGTTGGACGCCTTGCAAGCTGAAGGCATGACCAATCAGGCGGCGCAACTACGCCCCTACTGGGAATCGAAGGTTGCCTTCTACGCCACCGGCAATCCGAATTTGTTCGGTTCCGAATACGGCTTTGACTCCACCGGCTTCGAAGCCACGGAGGCCTTCGCCAGCTACGCCGTCACGCATGCCGGTTCGGACACGGCCATGGGCTCGGCCGATCCGTCTCTTTTTCTCCAAGAGGCGAAGGATTTCATGTACACGGAGGTGACCGCGAATATGTTTGACCGCGGCTTCCTTGAGACCCCGTACTATCATTACGGCAGCGACTTTCGCTCCGGCGGCAGTGACAATTATTGCCTCTCCTACATGACGCAAATGGGCGGGTGGGGTTTGCTCGATTACGCCCTGAACTACGCCACGAATTTTCCTGACTATCTCCGTCTTGGTTACGGCTCCTTCCTGGCTGGCTGGGGTATTATGAACACCGGCACAGCCGCCTCCGATTACGGATTCTGGTATCACGGCACCAACAACGACGGCGCCTGCGGCGGGGGTTACGAACCCCAAGCTTATTTTGACACCTGGCTGGGCCAGCCCACCCATCGCGGTCCCTGGTATTATTCTTCCGAACAAAATCTCGGTTTCTGCGGCGCGGTGCGTTCCGCGGCGACGATCTTGGCGGACGATCCAATTTTCGGTCGGTTCTGCTTCGGCGGCACGCTGCAGACCAACGCCAGCACCATGCAGATCGTGCCGCTGGATGGCATTCGCCGCCGCTTCCATGCGTTGCTCACCAATGGCGTGATGCACCTTGAACTGCAAAACGACCGTTTTGCCGAAAATGAACCCCTCGTGCTGCAAAGCGATCTCTCGCAGATCACTTTTCAAATCGAAAGCGATAATCCAGCCGCTCACTCAGCAACGCTCTTCTTCACGCCGTCGATCAGCGGCACTTACACCATAAACGGCGGGAGTCCCATCAATCTCACTGCGGAACGACAGACCACGATCACTCTTTCCATGCCTGGCGGCTCCCCGCCTCAGACATTTGTCATTTCCGAATGAAGTGTAATCGAATAAATATCAGGACAATGAAATACATGACAGCCACGCAGAAGGCAGGTATGGTTTTGGCGACCGCCGCGTTATTGTGCGGTTGCGCGACCCGCAAGGCGGTCACAGCCACGGTTGCGGCTGACGTGGCTCCGCCGGTAATTCCCCCACCCCCGTCGTTTTTCCAAGGCTTCAATGAACGCGACCGCGCGGTGGCCCAGCAGTTCTACAAGAAGTATCTCGATTTAAAAGGAGTGTCGGTTGCCGCCTCCGGTGAGGTGTCCGACGCCGCCTTGGAGCGCACCTACTACATTGTCAGCCACATGCTGGCGGGACGTCCGGACATTCTGCACACGATGGCGACCAATGGCACGCGCCTGATCATCATCGGCAAGGACCAACTCTATTGTGATATGCCGGAATATAGGAACACGGAGAATCCAGCTTACATGAACGAGCGCGTCCGTGGCACCGGCGGATTTCGCGTCACCAGTTTCGGCGAAGAAAATCTGCTCAACCTCCTCATTGATCGATATGACGACGAAAGCATCGGCGTGCATGAATTCTGCCATACCATCGATTCGGCCATCGGCTCCATCGATCCCAGTTGGCGCGGCCGCTTGCGGAAAACTTATCGCGACGCGGTCGGCAACGGTCTCTGGAAGAATGCCTATGCCGGGTCAAACCCCGCTGAGTATTGGGCTGAAATTTGCCAGGCTTATTTTGATTGCTCGCGCATCAATAATTGGAATCACGCGGCGATTGCCAGCCGCGAACAATTGAAAATGTATGATCCGGAAGGCTACGAGTTGGTCAAGACTACGTTTAATTTCTCACCGGAAAATGACTGGCGCTACGTCCCCTACCAACTTCAGCCGTCCATCATCGCTCGGCCCGCGAAATTTGCCATCGATCCATACTACACCAAGTTCACCTGGGCGCGGGAATTCACCGTCGTCGGTTCCGCCAAGGCGAGCGACGAATCCCTGCTAAAAGCAAACGACACCATTCGCAAAATGTTCGCCTACCGTCACGATATTTTGAAAGCACTCATCGCCGACGGTGTCAAACTCGTTGTTCTTGGCAATGATGAGGCGCTCACGGATTTGCCGGATTACAAGAAGGCGCCCGATCAAACCAATTGGGACAACACGATTCGCGCGCACGATTACACCGCCGCGAGCAAGGCGCTGGTCGTGCCGGAGCAAAATGTCCTCGGCACGGCAGATGACCCGTATCAAGGCAAGAGCATGGTGATCCGCGAGCTTGCCAAGGCCGTTTATTGCGTGACCGCGTCGCGCCCCGAGGACACTAATTGGGACAATCGCGGCCGCGATGTGCAGCAATATGAAATGCGTGTCAAGCGCATGGACGAACGGTTCGATCATCGACTGCAAGAAATCTACCTCAAGGCCATGGCCAAAGGCATGTGGAAAGGCACGCCAGCCGTCCATGATCGTGTTGAATATTGGGCGGAGGGTGTTTTGGCCTACTTTGACGCCGACGGCGCCGGCGATCCGCCCAACGACCAACCACATGCGATTGTCACTCGCGAACAATTAAGGGGCTACGATTCCGATCTGTGCGCGCTGGTGGAAGAAACGATGGCTTATAACGGTCACGAGGACTGGCGTTACGACGTCCACGCCCCGTTCGTCCTTAGCACGGAAATGGTGCTGCACACGACCAAACACCCTGCACGCTAATTGGAAGCGTTGTCCGCGGCATTGTGATCCGGCGGCTCTTTATCGAGCAAGCTGTGAACGAAGAAATCCCGAGTGCGCCGTTCAGCGTAGGCATAGGCCGGTCCACGGATGCCGTGGTCCGCGCCGGGAACCACCAGCAGGTCGAAATCCTTGCGGGCACGAATCAACGCATCAGCGAAACGCATGGTCGATTCCGGCGGGACGTTGCTGTCCATCTCTCCGACGATCAGGAAGAGCTTTCCCTTTAAGCGCCACGCATTGTCGATGTTTGAGGATTCGGAATATTGCGGCCCGACCGGGTAGCCCATCCATTGCTCGTTCCACGAAGCCTTATCCAACCGGTTATCGTGGCAGCCGCTATTGGCCACCGCCGCTTTGTAAAAGTCAGGATGAAATAAAACTGCTCCGCCCGCGTTTTGGCCACCCGCGGAGGTTCCATAAATGCCCACGCGGCTAATATCGTAATACGGATACTTGGCCGCCACCGCGCGATGCCAGAGGATCCGATCCGGGAAACCCGCGTCCTTCAGGTTATGCCAGCAAACGTCGTGGAAGGCCTTGGAGCGAAAGGCA
>DASYNM010000579.1:0-13558 GCA_036008545.1 Verrucomicrobiia bacterium | reverse complement strand
ATTCGGTTGTATGTCTGGCAATCCGGCCCTGACGATCCGCTTCGGACCGCTCACGCTCGGCCTCGCGCTTCTGTTTCAGCGCATCGAGCAATCCCAAGGTCGTTCCCACGATGCCGGCCACAAGGGCAAGCACCACCAAACTCCCGGCCAGGACTCCCGCACGGTGTCGCGTCACGAATTTTCGAATTTTGTAGCCGGCGCCTGGCGGGCGGGCCAGGACGGGCTCGTTGTCCAGGTAGCGCTTGAGGTCGGCTCCCAGGCCGTTGGCCGTTTCGTAGCGGCGCGTCCGGTCCTTTTCCAAACACTTCATCACAATCCAATCCAAATCACCTTTGAGCATTTGAATGAGCTGCGCCGCAGGGGTGGAGCGCTGCTTGGCCGTCGTCGTCAAATCGGCACCCTTGAGCGTCGTGAAACGCGTGCTCGGTCGGACCGGTTCCACGTCCCGGATAGTCCGACGCATCTCGTCGAGCCCCGACGCCGAAAGCAGGAACGCGTCGAACGGTGTGGTGCCAACCAATAATTCGTAAAGCAGCACTCCCAGACTGTAAATGTCGCTGCGCGTGTCAATATCCAGCCCGCTCATCTCTGCCTGTTCGGGGCTCATGTAAGCCGGCGTCCCGATAAATTGGTGCAGTTGGGTATAGACGGTAAAGTCGGTGAGTCTTCCCTCTGTCGCCTTGGCGATGCCAAAATCAATCACCTTCGGCACTGGCACCCCATCGTGCAGTGTCACCAATATATTTGTCGGCTTGATGTCGCGATGGATGATGCCCTTTTGGTGCGCGTGTTGAATCGCCTGACAAACCTTGATGAACAGTTCAAGCCGCTGGCGAGTCGTGAGATTATTTTGGTCGCAATACTCGGTGATGCGAATGCCGCGCACCAGTTCCATGACGAAGAACGGGCGTCCGGTTTCGGTGGCTCCAGCATCGAGGACCTTGGCGATGTTCGGATGATCCATCATCGCCAACGCTTGCCGCTCGGCCTCGAACCGGGCGACGACCTGTTTGGTATCCATGCCCAGCTTGATAACCTTCAGCGCCACGCGCCGGCGCACCGGCTGAGTTTGCTCGGCGACATAGACGACTCCGCAGCCGCCCTCACCAAGCTGCTCCAAGAGTTTGTAACGGCCGAGGGTCTGCCCGACGGCTTCGTCCGGGGCGTCGGGCAAATCGAGCTTTATTGTCGCCACCGCTGCGGGCGCGCCTTTGGACGGCAATTGGTCCGGTTTGTCGTGAGCGGCGAGCATGGCCTCCAGGCGTTGGCGCAGCACGGGGTCGCCTTCGCAGGTCGCATCCAGAAAGGCGGGGCGTTTGTCCAACGGTTTTGCCAGTGCGAGCGCAAAAAGGGTTTCTTCGTGTTTAAGGGGCGATGGCATTTCTGAGCTGATCCGACGCACTCAGTCCTACCTGCGCATTGGAAGAACTACAAGCGTGAATAATTGTTCCCAATCTCCCGAAGCCAGTCGTGGCCGGCCGGGTGCATATTGCCATGAAGCTCTTTGTTGCTTGTCGCCGCGGTGAACAAATCGCCCAGCTTGACGTCGAAGATGCAGCACTTTGTCGAAAAATAGGAATTATGAACATGATTATGCCCGCACTCGTCGCAACCCTGGCCGTGATGCCGAACCTGGCGCTCGCGGCGGATTCACCTGAGGCCTCGGCCCAGCAGGAAATCCACTTCGAAACCCGAACGCCGGTCGCCGCGAAGATCGATTACTTGTTATTTCTGCCGCACGGCTACCAAGAATCGAAACAGAACTGGCCGCTGATGCTATTCCTGCACGGTTCGGGAGAATCCGGCACGAACGTCGCCAAAGTCAAGGCGCACGGCCCGCCGAAGATCGTGGAATCAAAGCCTGACTTCCCCTTCATCCTGGTCTCGCCACAAAGCCCCGGACGAGGCTGGAACATCAAGACGCTCACTGCCCTGCTGGATGATGTGACGGCCAAGTACCGCGTGGATACGAACCGGATTTACTTGACAGGATTGAGCATGGGCGGCTTCGGCACCTGGTCGCTGGCGGCCGCGCACCCCGAGAAGTTTGCCGCCATTGTTCCCATTTGCGGCGGCGGCAATCCAGCGGATGGAAAGAAGCTCGCTGGCCTGCCGATCTGGGTGTTTCATGGCGCAAAAGACCCCACGGTTCCCGTCGAACGCTCGCGGGAAATGGTCGCGGCTATCAAGGCCGCTGGTGGAAACGTCAAGTACACCGAATATCCCGAAGGCAAGCACGATTGCTGGACGGAGACCTATAACAATCCGGAGCTTTACCAGTGGCTTTTAGCTCAGAAGCGTTGAAAACTCGTCGCGACGCGGAAACACGAGGCACCCAGGCGCCTAGCCGAAGTCCATGATCCGTCGCGTTTGGGAGGACACCCTTGCGCTGCGACAATCCGCCAGAAGATCATCGTGATGACCGGGCATGAGTGAGCCGAGATGACGGCCGGTAAAGGCCCTCACATCGGCTTACTCATTCAGTCCGTCGTGGCGCCGTGGAAGATGAAGTGGCGCTTCGCATCGCCGACGCATTTCTTCCCGGAATTTTGCCGAATCGTGCGCGTCAACCTGCAATGGTGAATGGGCTGCCGCAAGAATTTCAGGCGCAGGGTCCAGGATGTTTGACGGACTGGGGTCGCTTAACAAGGCGGCGGCGGAGTCAAGCCTGCTGTTCGCCTCCAGAGGACGAGATGAATTCAATAATTCTGCCATAGTCGCTCCTACCATGTTCAGAGCTTAAACTGAATGTTCAGACCCGTTGCCAACCATGCACCCAAAAAGCTGTGCCATAGCCAGTTCCCGTTCATCACCAGATGCGGCCTCCGTGCCCATGGCTTGAACGCATTTAGTCACCAATCTCGTGTGACAACGGGCCTTCAAAAGCCACAATACATGGATCAATACTTGAGTCAAGCCCCAATTTGTGGGGTATTCAATCTTTCCAGCTTGCTGCAACGCTCGACATCAGCCCATGCGTCTGCTCCGCAATATATGCTCGCTGTAAAATCCAAAGTTAGACCGAACGACAGATCGCCGATCAATGCTTGGGAAGGTGCTGCATCAATTCCATCGCCCAGGGGATGAGCGCCATGCTCGTGGCGTCGAAGAACCCGTGCGCGAAAACGGCCGGCCAAATGGAACGATGCAACACCATAATCAGCCCCAGACTGAGTCCAAGCACGCCAGCCAGCAAAGCTGCCAAAAACCCCATCGATAAATGGGCAAGCCCAAAAATGATCGCCGCGATGAAGACGGCGCAAATCTGGCCGAAGGTGGAGCCGAATCGGCGCGGCCAAAGCGCTCTCACGCCCGCCAGAAATGAAGAGCGCCAAAGTTCTTCGCGCAAACCCGCCACCACGAAGCTAACAATCGTTAACGTCAGCCAGAAGTAGCCGGGATTGTCGCGCAGTGAAGAAACGTCAACAGCACTTTCAATTACGGGCCGGTGCTTCATGAAGAAATCCTGCAGCGAATCCAGCGTCTGCACCTTTTGAGTGACCAGCAGGACCACCGCCACCAACGCGGTCGCGATGCCCACTACGATGCGCAGCCCAACCGAATAGGCCGCGCCGAGCAACACCGGCAGGACATTCGTGCGCCAGCGCAGGAGCAAATCATCCCGGCTAGCCCGCGATGCGAGGCACGCCATGCCGAAAACAAATCCAAATAAGAGCAACTCCAGCACGCAAACGTAGACAAGGCCGCTGGCGCTGTGGGAAAGCGCCGGTTGGTGTGACTCGCTGCGCACCAATCCAACCGCTGTCAGAGCGAACATATAAGCGGTGATAAGGATGAGATGAATCCACCATCGCCAACGGGCGACCGGCTTGGCCTCGTGGCTGGGTGGCGGAATAGGTTCCATCTGTGGCGCAAATCGTGCCTCTTTGGCGCATCCGTCGCAAGTGATTAGGTTGGACCACACTCACCGGCGCGCGTTTGGACTCCAAGCCCTCCGCATAAGCTATTGACCATCAACTGGAGCCAGTAGCTGGCGAGTGCCGATGGGCGCAAAGGAGTAATCTTGACAACGGCGCCTCCGAATTGGTGCCAAACTTGCTTGTAGCAAGGTTGCGAAGGAGACGTTGCCTATGAGGGCGCCTGGAAAAATTCCAGGGCCGTGTTACAGTGTACTAAGGAGTCCGACAATCGGTTCGGGTGTCACGAATGAATTTTGGACGATCAACCAAAAGAGACGGGGAGCCAATCCCGCTCACTGACTCCGCCCGTGAAGCCCCTGCGCCCCAAGTCATCACGCTGGCTTATTTAACCGAACAACTTCCTGAGTCTCTCATCACTGCACAATTAGCCCGTTCTTTGTGCGCTGAGACGGGAGCGTCCGTGGTGCTTGTCCGGTTGGAATCACATGATGGCCCTGGCACGACAAACGACGGGGCGCAGCGAGAACTCTTTCTCAACGGAGAATTCCATCTCCCTCCACAATTGGGCGAGATCGACGCCGGTTTCCGTTCTCTCACGATATTCTGTTCCAGAAGAGAACCGCCCACTCCATCAGGATTGAATTCGCTGCTGAATCAACTGACTTCCTACTATCGCTATGTGCTCGTCCAAACGCGAGTCGATGAAAAACCTACCTCATGGCTCTTCGAATTACTCGTCCGTTCGAACCTGGCCTATCTATTTATCAAGCCCGCCAACCAGGATGTTTATCTCCTCGAACTAGTCATGCGCGAAGCCCGTGCGCGATGTCGCGACGGCGGCATTCATGTCAAACCCGTAGCGTGTCTGGCCCAGGGGGAACAGATCGATGGTTTTGATTTGCTCATTCAACGTGCCGCCGGGCCGGTGCACATGTTCGTCCGCAACTGTCCTAAACTCGACGCAGGCAGGGAGATCGTGCCCCAAGCCGCTCCAGCGGGTTCATTCAGCGCCGACCTCCGCCGTCTCGCTCGGGAAATCGGCGGTTGCCTGATCGGACTGGCGCTCTCGTCCGGCGCAGCCAAAGGCTTCGCCCATATCGGGGTGATTCAAGTCTTGGAAGAGAACGGCATCAACGTGGACGTCGTCGCCGGGTCGAGCATGGGCGCCTACGTCGGCGCTCTCTGGGCACACGGATGCGACGGACGCGAGCTGGAAAGACTGGCGCGGGAATTGGAAACGCGCTGGGCCTTTTTGTCCCTGATCGATGCCACTTTCCCGCCACATCGGGGATTTATGCGGGGGTTCGCTGTGAAGAAACGGCTGATGCAATCGATCGGCCACTCGCGCTTCGCGGATCTGGGGCGGCCTTTGCGCATCATCGCCGCCAACCTGGCCACTTTGGAGCGCGTTGTGTTCGCCAGCGGCGAAGTCGCGGACGCCGTGCATGCCAGCACCGCCGTGCCGGGCATTTGCGTGCCTATTACCATTAACGGGGAAACCTACACCGACGGCGGCATCGTGGATCCATTGCCCGTGGATGTGTTGCGAGAGATGGGCGTGGCCCGGGTCATCGCCGTCAACGTCATTCCGACACCCGAGCGCATCCGTCACGGCATTGAGGCGGAGTTGGAGTTGGCGCGCTACAAGAGAACGCATGGACGCAAACTCTTTGGCAAAGCGCCGCCGCCTGAGCGGCAGGTGAACTATTTCGCCCGCGGGAGCATGTTGGAAATTCTCCTGCGCAGCGTTCAGAGCGGGCAGATTCGCATGGCCGAAGCATCGTGCCTGCAAGCCGACGTCGTGCTGCGTCCGGACATTTACGATGATCGCTGGCTCGATTACCGGCACCCCGGAAAGTTCATCGCGTTGGGCCGGCAGGCCGCCGAGCGGCACCTCGCGGAAATCACGTCGCTGGTGGCCAGAAAGGAGGTAAGCCATGAGTCGCAATTCGATCCAGAATCAGTGGCAGCAATTATCTGAACCGACGGTTCGCCCATGGCAGGCCGAACAACTCCGTCGCTACCTGCGCACAGTCGTGCTCCCCTTTTCGGCCTATTACCGCGAGTTGTTCCGGCAAGAGGGCCTGGATGCCGAATCGTTCCGCACCTTGGAGGATCTACAACGATTGCCTTTCACAACCAAATCCGATTTGCAGAATACGGCCGCGCAGCCGCAGCGGTTCAAGGACTTCATCCTGATTCCAGACGCAAAAGTTCTGGCTCGGCGGCCAGGTACAATCATGCGCGCCCTACTCCACGGCCGCGAACGCGTGAGGCACGATTTTGAAGCCGAGTTTCGCCCAATCTTCGCGACGTTTACCACCGGTCGCAGCGCCGAACCCACGCCGCTCTTCTATAGCCAGCACGATCTCAACCGCCTCGCCACGGCGGGACACCGGCTGGTGGAAATCTGCACCGCGCGGCCCGAGGACCGGATGTTCAACATGCTTCCCTTCGCGCCCCATCTGGCCTTCTGGCTTGCGCATTACGCGGGCACGGCCGGCGGTGTCCTGACCATGAGTTCCGGCGGGGGCAAGGTGCTGGGCACGGACGGCAACATCCGCCTGCTCCGAAAATTCAAACCCGACATCCTCATCGGTGTGCCGACCTTCGTCTATCATCTGCTGCTCCAGGCAGCGGAGGAAGGAGTCCATTGCGAGAATCTGCGGCGCATCGTGCTCGCCGGCGAAAAAGTCAGCGATGGTTTGCGTCAAAAATTACGGGACCTGGCGGTCGAACTCGGCGCCCGCAATTTGGACGTGCTGGCCACTTACGGCTTCACCGAAGCCAAGCTCGCCTGGGCCGAATGTCCTTTTCCCCATGACCGGCCTTCCAGCGGTTATCATCTTTATGGCGACATGGGCATCATGGAAGTCGTCGATCCCAAAACCGGCGACGTGCTGCCGGCGGGACGGCCGGGCGAGCTGGTATTCACCCCGCTCGACGCGCGCGGCAGTGTAGTTTTGCGCTATCGCACTGGCGACTTCACCGACGGTGGTCTCACTTACGAACCGTGCCCTTACTGCGGCCGCGCGCTGCCGCGCCTCCTCGGCAACATCTCGCGCCGCTCGGAGATCAAGCAGATGAACTTCGACAAGATCAAAGGCACACTCGTTGATTTTAATGAATTGGAGCACGTGCTCGATGGCGCTCCGCACATCGGCTCCTGGCAAGTGGAACTTCGCAAGACCAACAACGATCCGCTGGAACTGGATGAACTCATCCTCCATGTTCAAAAACTCAACGGCGCGGACGAAGAGCAACTGCGCCGCGAACTTAACCAGCGTTGCGTCGAGCACCTCGAAATACAACCCAACCAGATTCTATTTCATGACGCAGGCGAAATACGGATGCTTCAGGGCGTTGGCACGTTGATCAAGGAACAAAAAATCGTGGATCACCGTCCGCAAGCCCTTTCGTTGGAGAAGCAACCCGCCGACGCTGCCCCATCTTTCAATTCTAAGGAATTCCCGGCCGCATCCGTCGTCGGGACCAAACCGGAAACATCGCTATGAACAAAAATCGTCTTGTCATCGTGGAAGGTGTTCGCACGCCGTTTTGCAAGGCGGGCACCGATCTCGCCTCGCTCGGCGCCGACGAACTCGGCCGCATCGCCGTCAATGCCTTGCTCACCCGCACGGGCTTGGATCCGGCCCTGGTGGACGAAGTCATCTTCGGTTGTGTCGCGCAACCGATGGATGCGGCCAACGTCGCGCGTGTGATCGCGTTGCGCGCCGGCATCCCTGAGTCCGTTCCCGCGAGTACCGTCCAGCGCAACTGCGCCTCGGGTTGCGAAGCCGTGACGCTGGCGCAGGAGAAGATGCTCGCAGGCCGCGGGTCCATTTTTATCGTCGGTGGAACCGAGAGCATGTCGAACATCCCGCTTTTGCTCAAGCAATCCACGGCGGTGAAGTTGAGTCGATTGAATCGGGCCAAAAGCCTTGGGCAGCGGCTGCAATCGCTAACCCGCTTCCGTCCATCGGACTTCCAACCGCGTGTCGGCCTGCTTCTCGGTCTGCAAGATCCGGTCTGCGGCCTCAACATGGGCGAAACCGCCGAACTGCTCGCCCGTGAATTTCGGTTGACACGCGAGGAACAGGACGCCTTCGCGCTCGCATCGAATCAGCGTGCGATTGCGGCGCGCGAAAAACTTACCAATGAAATCTGTCCCGTTTTCCTTCCGTCCAAGGCCGCGGCCATCACGATCGACAATGGCCCGCGCGAAAACCAATCGCGCGAAGCGCTGGCCAAACTCAAGCCGGTGTTCGACCGTCGCACGGGCACGGTCACGGCGGGCAACGCCTCGCAAGTCACAGACGGAGCGGTGGCGCTGCTGGTGATGTCGGAGCAGCGGGCCGAACAACTCGGTTTCACGCCGCTGGGCTTTCTAACAGGTTACGCTTATGCTGGCTGCGACCCGTCCCGGATGGGCCTTGGCCCGGCTTTTGCCATCGCTCGCGCACAGGAGCAAACCGGCCTCTCGCTGGCCGATGCCGATCTGATCGAGCTTAACGAAGCTTTCGCCTCGCAGACGCTGGCCGTGTTGAAGTGCGCGCAATCGGACCAGTTCGCGCGCAAATTTCTGGGCCGCGAGCATGCGCTGGGAGAAATCCCAAGCGCGAAACTCAATGTCAATGGCGGCGCTATCGCCTTGGGCCATCCGGTGGGCGCAACGGGCGCGCGGATCATTTTGACGAGTCTAAGGGAACTTCAGCGGCGCAAAGCCAGGCGCGCGCTGGTCACGTTGTGCGTTGGCGGTGGTCAGGGCGCTGCCCTCTGGTTGGAAAGGAATTAAATTTGCCTATGATCAAAACATTGCCACCTCAGCCATCTGCGCCCGACCCTGCTGCCAGACTCGACCGAAACTCCCCGGAACGGTCGACACCCGGCGCGCCTTCGAACACGCCTTCAACAGAGCAGTCCCAGCGCACGGTTCACCATTTTGTTCGCCACGACCAGATTTGCGTGCTCACCTTTGATCGCGCCGGTTCCGCAGCGAATATTTTCGACCGCCGAACACTCACGGAATTGGGAGAGGAACTAGACTTCATTGCCGGCGATCCGCAAATCCAAGGCGTGGTCATCACCAGCGCCAAGCGATCCATTTTCATCGCCGGCGCCGACCTGCACATGATGAGCGAAAATGCCTCGCCTCAAGATGTGCGGGAGCTAATCGACTTGGGCCAGACCATGATGAATCGTCTGGCCGCGCTGCCCATCCCAACCGTGGCAGCCATTCACGGCGCATGCGTGGGTGGTGGTTACGAACTATGTCTCGCCTGCGATTACCGCGTCGCCTCAACCGACCGCGCGACCAAGATCGGCTTGCCGGAAACCATGCTCGGTCTGCTACCGGCTTGGGGCGGTTCGACGCGCCTGCCGCGCCTGATTGGTTTGCCTGCGGCTTTGGATATTATTCTCGCAGGCAAGACACTCGCGGCGAAGCAAGCGTTAAAACGCGGGATGGTGGACGAATTGGCTCCTGTAGAATATCTCGTGGAAGTGGCCGCCCGAACCGTCAGCCGCGGCAAACCACGGCGCTCTGGTCACTTGCTCGTGAACAACCGGTTGGCTGCCTCCGCCATCGCCGCTCGCGCGCGCTCGCAGGTGTTGAAGAAGACGCGCGGGCATTATCCGGCCGTGAGCAAAGCGTTGGAGGTGGTCACTCACGGCATTTCCAAAACAATCCCCGAGTCATTGGCGCTGGAACGCGACGGCATCGTCGAACTGGTCCAAACCGAGGCCTGTCACAATTTGATTCGCGTGTTCTTCCTCCAGGAACGCGCCAAAAAACTGACCTTGCCCGGCGCGGGTGCAACGCCGTCACCCGCTCCTATCGCCCACACCGCCGTCATCGGCTCCGGCGTGATGGGCGCCGGCATCGCACAATGGCTCAGCGCGCGGCAGTTGCCGGTCATTCTGCGGGACTTGAATACGGAACAAGTCGCCAAGGGCATGGCCAGCATCGCCAAAATTTACCAGGATGGCGCCAAACGCCATGTCTTCACTCCGCGCGAAGTCCGGGACGGATTGGACCGAATTTCGCCTGCATCCGGCCCCGTGCCGCTGGGCCATTGCGATCTGGTCATCGAAGCCGCCGTTGAAAGCCTCGAACTAAAGAAAAAGATTTTCCAAGGATTGGACGAGTTGGCCGGTGACAGAACCATCCTGGCCACCAACACTTCGGCGCTGCCCATTTCAGAACTCGCCGCCAGCACGCGGCACCCCGAACGCGTTGTCGGCCTGCATTTCTTTAACCCGGTGCATCGCATGCAGCTCGTCGAAATCGTCGCTGCCCGTCAGACTTCGCAGGAAGTCCTGCAACGCGCCCTGCAATTTGTGCGGAACATCGGCAAACTGCCGGTGATCGTCAAAGACAGTCCCGGCTTCCTTGTCAACCGTATTCTCATGCCTTATCTGGTCGAGGCTGGCAACCTATTCGAGGCCGGCGCGGACATCACGAACCTGGATGAAGCGATGCTCGATTTCGGCATGCCAATGGGCCCGATGTGTCTGCTGGACGAAGTGGGGATCGATGTCGCTCTGCACGTGGCGAAGACCCTCGCCGCTCATTACTCCGATCGCATGACCATTCCCGAGACGTTGAACAAAATGATCCAGGCGGGAATGTTGGGCCGCAAGAGCGGGCGCGGGTTTTATCTACACCGCAAGGGCAAATCGCCGCAACCCAATCCGCAAGCAGCTTCCTTCTTTGCGAGCAATTCTGCCAGCGCGCTGTCGCGGCAGGATCTCCAGGAGCGCATGGTCCTCCTCATGATCAACGAAACCGCGCGCTGCCTCGAAGAGCAAGTCGTCACCGAACCAGAGGACGTCGATTTCGCCATGATCATGGGCACTGGTTTCGCGCCGTTCCGCGGCGGACCATTGCGTTATGCCGACTCCGTTGGAATTGCGAGCCTGGTCGCCAAAATGGATCGACTGGCCGCCAGTGGTTCTCCCTATTTTGCGCCTTGCGCCCTGTTGCGCAGCATGGCTGCCAACGGAAAAGGATTTTATGGGGCAACAACGGCTTCTCCTCGAATCATCAACGCACCCGCTGCGGAGCAAGCGAAGTCGAACGGGCACCTGGCAGCACCTGCGACTGTGACGGTCACCAAACCACTCATCACCGCGCCCCAGAAAGAGGCGCCGGTCGAGGAACCGCGTTCGCTGATCGACACTTCAAAAATGTCCACCGGCCAGCGCGCCGCTCTCGAATTGACTGAGGCGGCCCGCGAGACTACGCAGAAAGCGTCCTTCGTCAGCGGGCTGTTCATGGGCGCGTTCGATCTCCCGCAGACGTTTCCGCTTCAAAGCGCCGAGGACCGCGAACGGGGCGATGTCTTTCTGAAGAAACTGGAGCGGCTCCTCCATGACAAAGTGGACCCGGACGAAATTGATCGCACCGGAGAAATACCCGCGCCTGTGATCGAGGAACTCGCGAAGCTGGGCGCTTTCGGCATCAAAATTGCGACCGAGTACGGCGGATTGGGTCTGTCGCAGACTAATTATTGCCGCGCCGCGATGTTGCTGGGAAGTTACTGCGGCAATCTCACCGCATTGCTCTCGGCGCACCAATCCATCGGCGTGCCGCAGCCGCTCATTCTCTTCGGCACCGAAGAACAGAAGCGCAAATACCTGCCCCGCGTTGCGCGAGGCGAGATTTCGGCGTTCGCGCTCACCGAGTCGGGCGCAGGTTCTGATCCGGCGACGATGCTGACGCACGCCGAACCGGCGCCGGATGGAAAATCTTTCATCCTCAACGGGGAAAAGCTCTGGTGTACCAACGGCACCAAAGCCGGCGTCATAGTGGTGATGGCCAAAACGCCTTCCAAAATGGTCGGCGGCAGATCCAAGGACCAAATCACGGCGTTCATCGTGGAGACGGACTGGCCGGGCGTTGAGGTGACGCACCGCTGCCACTTCATGGGATTAAGGTCGCTTTACAACGGGGTCATGCGTTTCACCAATGTCCGCGTGCCGCGCGAAAACATTTTGCTGGCTGAAGGCAAGGGACTGCGAGTGGCGTTGACGACTCTTAACACTGGCCGGCTCACTCTGCCCGCAGCGTGCGTCGGTCTCGCCCAACGCTGTCTGGACATCACGCGCCGCTGGGCTGCGGAGCGCACGCAATGGGGCGCGCCTATTGGAAAACACGCCGCCATCGCAGACAAAATTGCTCGTATGGCCGCCAACACGTTTGCGATGGAATCGATGACGATGCTGGCCGCCAGCGCGGTGGATCAGGATAAACACGCCGACGTGCGCCTCGAAGCGGCCATGTGCAAAATGTGGGGCAGTGAGCAGTCCTGGGAGATTGTCAACGACGCCGTGCAGATACGCGGCGGGCGCGGCTATGAAACCGCCGCCTCACTCAAGGCTCGCGGCGAACAACCTATCCCCCTGGAGCGGTTTCTGCGCGACAGCCGCATCAACACTATTTTTGAAGGTTCGAGCGAAATCATGCGGCTGTTCATCGCGCGCGAGGCCCTCGATCCGCATCTGAAGGTGAGCGCCGCCGCGCTGAATTCAAAGTTTCCGCTTTCGCAACGCGCGCGCGCAGCGGGGAAAGCCGCGCTGTTTTATGCCAGGTGGTATCCCAAACAATGGGTGCCGACAGAATGGTTCAAGGTCCGAGGTTCGGACACTTCGCGATTAAGCCGGCATTTCCGTTACGCCGCGCGGGCGAGCCGGAGATTGGCGCGAGCGATGTTCCACGCCATGCTGCGTCACGGGCCAAAACTGGAACGCCAGCAATTGTTATTGGGGCGGTTCGTGGATATCGGCACCGAGATATTCGCCATCACCGCAACATGCTTGCGCGCGGAACGACTCATGCAAGGGGAGGCAACGGGCGTCAACAAAGCCGATCTGCTTCATCTGGTGGACTATTTCTGCCGTGCGTCACGCCTGCGCATCGAGGAAAAGTTTCGCGGCGTTCGACGTAACGCAGATCAAGCGAGCTATCGCCTCGCTCAGCAAGTGTTGAAGGGGAATTCTTCTGGTGCGAGGGAGACAGGTTTGTCGCATGACTAGCAGCAAAGTTAGGATTGACAGTCGACGCCGGACCAGGGCAGACAACGGGGCGGCCTCCCCTAGAAAATCCGCCTCGTCACCGAGGCGGCTACACGAAGAAGGTCAACCGCGCACCGGTCGCCTCCACCCGGCCATTCGCGTGGTCATGATGCCGCGCGACGCCAATTACCTGGGCACGATTTTCGGTGGCGTCATACTCAGTTCTCTTGATCTCGCGGGCGTGGTGGAGGCCCACCAGCATTCGGACAGGAACCTGGTTACGGTCGCCATGCGCGAGGTCAATTTCATCGCGCCGGTTTTCGTTGGAGATCTGGTCAGCTTTTATACCGAAACGACAAAGATCGGCCGCACATCGATCACGGTCCGCGTCACGGTGGAAGCGACACGCGCTCTGCCACCACATGAGACCGCGCGTGTGACCCAGGCTGAAGTGGTGTACGTCGCCATCGGCGGCGACGGCAAACCCGTTCCAGTAAAGCCCTAAGGTAGGCCTACCCCGGTGGCGAGGCCGTCAGGTGACGCCTCGCCGCAGGATTCAAGACACATCTTCATCTCACTTCTGGAAGAGAGTTTGCCAAACGGCGATTACATGCTTATACCATTTACAGTTTGTGGTTGCACTATTGTAAGACAAAGCCGAT
>DASYNM010000578.1:0-4418 GCA_036008545.1 Verrucomicrobiia bacterium | reverse complement strand
GTTGGCGCCAGGGGTTTGAAAGATAGGTATGGCCACGGCGGTTTTGTTGTTCAAGAGCGAACGAAGAGAATAACTGGAAGCGCTGAGTTCGATGCGGGCGATGTCCTTGAGCAGCGTCTTCTCCCCATTGGGGCCGGTCTTGACAATAATGCGCCCGAACTCCTCCGGGGAAGTCAGCCGGCCCTTGGCGTTGACTTGCAATTCAAATTCCACCGGCCTGGAAACGGGCTGCTGCCCAATCGTGCCCGCGGCGATCTGCACATTCTGTTCGCGTATGGCGTCAACGACGTCGCTGGCGGTCAGATTGCGCGCCGCGACCTTGTCCGGGTTGAGCCAGATGCGCATGGCGTAATCGCCCGAGCCGAAGAGCTGCACGTCGCCCGCCCCGGGGATGCGGGCCAGGACATCCTTGACTTGGAGCGTGGCGTAATTGCGCAGATAAACTTCATCATAACGGCCTGAGGGCGAGAACAAATGCACGACCATGGTCAGGTTGGGCGATTGCTTGGTCGTGGTGACGCCCAACGTGCGGACTTCCTCCGGCAGCTTGGGCAACACCTGAGCGACGCGGTTTTGCACCTGAACCTGGGCCAGGTCCACGTCCGTGCCGAGTTTGAACGTCACCGTCAGCGACATCACGCCGTCGGGCGTGGCCTGGGAAAACATGTAAAGCGAATTCTCCACGCCGTTGATGGCCTGCTCCAGCGGGGAAGCAACAGTTTCGGCAATGGTTTTGGGATTGGCGCCGGGATAAGTTGCGGCCACCACGATGGTCGGAGGAACCACCTCCGGGTATTCGCTGATGGGCAGCCTAAAGAGAGCGATCAATCCCACCAGGAAAATCACCGCCGAGAGCACGCCGGCGAATATCGGCCGGCGGATGAAGAAATGAGAGAAGTTCATATGTTGGTAAAGGTGTCGGGTTAGGTGGCCGGCCCGGTTGGCCCGATCAACGCTGGGCGACCTTAGGGCTTCCACTTTCGGCCACTTGTTCCTGCGGCGTTACGGGCATGCCGGGCCGGATGCGCTCCATGCCGTTGACAATAATTTTTTCACCCGCTTGGAGACCGGAGCGGACGATGCGCTGGCCGTCGATGGCCGGACCGAGGGTCACCGCTTGATAAGCAACGGTGTTCGAGGACGTGAGGGTAAGCACATATTTCTGGGCTTGATCGGTCCCGATGGCTCGCTCGGACACCAGGAGGACCGGATGATTCTCGCTCAACGGAACGCGGATGCGCGCAAACAACCCAGGCACAATGCGCCCGTCATCATTGGAAAAAACCGCGCGCAACAAAATGCTGCCGGTGCTGGCATCGACGCGATTGTCGAACGACTCGATGGATCCGTGATGGGGGAAATCTTTTTCATCGGCAAGCTGAAGCTCAATGGGGATCTTGCCATTGCCGTTCGTTTCGATTTTGCTCGCTTGCGCCAGGGCGTTGAATTTGAGCAGCGAATCCTCGTCCACGTCCGCATAGACATAAACCGGATTCACGGAGACGAGGGTTGTCATCAGCGAGGCCCCGCCTGCGACGCCACTGACATAATTGCCAACGGTCAAGAGTGCGCGGCTGACGCGGCCGTCGATGGGCGCGCGAACCTGCGTGTAATCCAGATCGAGCTTCGCCGAGTCGCGGTCGGCTTGCGCGCCGAGCAAGGCGGCTTTGGCCTCCTTGAAACGCGCCACGCGCTGGTCGGCTTCCTCGGTGGAGATGGCATTGTCGGCCAGCAGTTGCGGCGTGCGGTCAGCTTCGCGCTTCGCGTTCTCCAACAAGACTTTGGCCCGTTCGGCTTCCGCCTCCAGCCGGTCGAAGGCCGCCTGATGCCAGCGCGGGTCAATCACAAAGAGCACGTCGCCCTTTTTGACGAGTTGACCTGATTGGAACCGCACTTCCTGGATGTAACCGGAAACGCGCGGACGGACTTCGACAGATTCCACCGCCTCGGCGCGGCCTGTGAATTCGTCCCATTCGACGAGTTCCTTCTGTGCGACCGGCGCGACCGTCACTGCCGGAGGCGGCGGCGCTTGCGGGGCCGCCTTTACGCGGCAACCGGCGACTAGGATGGTCAAGGCGCCCACGGCCAGGCTGGCCCGGGCGAAACGCAATATATTCTTCGGTGTCATCATAAATTTGGATTTAAGTTTTATTGGTGGTTGGACGTCGCGACCAGGTTGCTCAGATTGCGCTTAACCACTGTTCCTTCGTTCGCAGTTACGACGAAAGAGCAGGCGAGATGAGGACAATTGGTTTGCATGTTTGTTCCTTCCTCGCGCAAGGTCAGGCAGCGAACGCAACCTCGTGCGCGCCGAGCAAAGCGCGCTGATGCGCAGTCCACGCGGCGGCCTTCTGCACTTTCTCTTCCGCGAGCGTAGGCAGCACCAGGAGCGGCACTTGGGTCAAGGCGGCCAGCGCATGGGCTTCGTTGACGGCTTGGTAAACCAGGTGGCTCGCCACTCCGGCGTACTCCGCGCTCAACTTTTTCACCAAAGCCGACTTAAGCGCCTGCGCCTTGTCGGCAAGGGCGAGGTATCCTGATCTCGCACTGTTCGTTGACTCGGCTAGTGGTTTAACTGACCAGTCAATTCTCCTTTTTCCAGTTTTCATGCGTCTCTTTCTTTTTTTTGTTAAATCAATTCCTTCAAACGCCAACGGTCTTGGCCCCGAGAAAATCCAATATGGTGGCTTCCATATTCTCCAAGACTTTCAAATCATTTTGTATCCTGGCTTCCACCAGCATTCCGAGCAGCAGCGACTGCAGAGTCAGCGACGCCGCCACCGGATCTTTCACCGTCACGGAGCGTTCGCGGATCGCGTCGGCGATGGCCGTTTCAACATACTTCCGGCCGGAATTCATCAACTGCTCGCTCCTGGCGCGAATTTTCTCGTCAAAAGTGGCAATTTCGCTGCCCACACTGGCGAAGGGACACCCGCAAACATGCCCATATTGTTCGGCCTTCTCTTTTTGCGTTTCGTACATGTATTGACACCACACGTGTATCCGCTCCAAAGGCGGAACTTGCGATGAAAAGATGCGATCCAGCGTCGGACGCTTCTCCTTCCAATGCTCCTCGTAGGCCTCCACGACCAGATCCGTCTTGGAGGGAAAGAAGTGATAGAAACTGCCTTTGTTGACTCCGGCGCGCTTGCAAATATCGTCCACGCTCACAGAACCGTAGCTGTTGTCCCAGATGAGATCGAATCCCACTTGGAGCAGCTTTTCTTTAGTTTCATTCGTCTTCTTCATACTCTCTACTGTTGGCTCATTTCTTCCAACGCCCACACCATCGCATGACTTAACTGACCAGTCAACTCTTTTCTGAATTTTTCTTCAACTTTTTTTAGCCAATTCTGGATTAATGCGCAAGTGATTACTTTATAACCACTTACGCCGATAATCACGCCAGGGTAATGTGCAATTCTTGCTCCGGCGTCACCAGAATTTCATCGGCAAAACTCAAAACCGCGCGCTGGTCCGCCACTTTCAGCTCCGCGCGAATCTCAGTTTGGCCCAAGAGTACCTTGGCAGTTGAAGGATTTACCCCCTGAGCGACCGCGAGCGACATCGTTTTCAAGCGCAACTGCCCCCATCGCACTTGCAGGCCGCATTCCGCGCTGCCGGCGCCCCGTTTTTGCCAGAATGTTCCCCAGCCTTCCGCGCTGGTGAACGCGCATTTGAAATTCTCTGGCGAAAGATTCGGCGCGAAGCCCATGTGCCGCCTCGGCCCGTGATATTCCGCGCCGCAAGCGGCCAGATACACCCCGTAGCTCGCCATGCTGCGAGCATAGTGATCGCCGCACTCAACTTCATTCCACGGATTGCGCCGCGAGGCGTGGTAACGGTCGTGCAGCGCGCGCGTCACCGCCAGGCCTTCCATCGTCATGCCTTCCCAGATCATGTGGCCGGCGGCTTGATACTCGAAGCCGTTCATGCACTCGTTAAAATAGCCCGCGGCCCAATCCGCGCCGCCCTTGCCCCGGGCTTGCGCGTAATCCCAGTCGCGGCGCGGGAAGGTACACATCAACAACCCTGCCTCGCCAGCCAGCGCATACCAACGACCTTGCTTGTAAGCGGCGCGATACGGCCCGACATCGGGCGAAAAATTGTAACGCCACAGCGATTTCAGCGCCGTTACGGTGTCCTGCTTCGGCAACAGTCGCGGCAGGCCGACTTGAAACGACCAGCTTTGCCCGAATACCTGGTCGATCTCGCAACCCGTGCCGGAATTGATTGCGTCGAGATGTTTCGGGTCCACCTTGTTGATGAAATATTCGCCGTCGAAAAGTTGCGTGACCAAGTTCTTCGGCCCGATCTCCAGAATGCCGCGACATTGCCGTTCAAACTCAGCATCGCCGACTTCACTGGCCATCTGCGCCGACGCCGACAACGCCGCCTGATAAAGCCCGCTCAACCAC
>DASYNM010000577.1:0-8993 GCA_036008545.1 Verrucomicrobiia bacterium | reverse complement strand
ATTCAATGACTTAGTCTGTAAGAAACGCGTAAGCCAAGCGTAAGACGGTGACGTTTCCCATGCGATCGTGGTAATAAAATTCGCCGCTCCCGCACCCTGCCGCCAAATTGACGGACCCATCGACGGAAGTGGAATCACGGTTCGGCACGGGCGTCGCCCAGCGCCGCAGACCCGCGCCCCCGCCTTTCTGCCGTCACTCGCGGACCTCGATTGATCTGGGCATCGACCTCAGGCCGCGCCACACACCTTCTTGGAATTCACCGGTGAATCCAGGGGATGATCTGGCAGTCCGACGGACGGCGCCCCCCACCGGCATGAAAGGCGGCGCCCGATCGAGCGCCGCCGTCATGGCCAGGTTGGCCCGGTGACGGGGTGCCGCGTCCAGCGGCGCGAGCCCTCAGGACCTAGCACCACAACTGAATTCCCGGCAAATTTTTCCAAAAATATACCCCCCATTTGCGCAATATGCCGCATTTTTGAGGTTTTCGTGCAATTCCTTTTGCCGCAACGCTTTGTGCGACCGTACAGCCATTAAAAAACCCTGTGCGAGCAGGAGCCAACCGACCGGAACGCGCGCCAAATAGCGGCTGAACGGTTTTGCGCGGTTCCAGCTTGCACGTTGCAAGCCAATCGCACGCCACAACAAGTAGGAGTCAACATGCCAACAAAGTTAATCGGCTGGCCGTCGGCCAGCGGAGTGGGGCAATGGGAGTCAGTAGGGCAATCCCCGTTGCCGTCAATCGTATTCACGTTTCACACGTGCGACACCGTCGCAGATATAACAGGAGCAGGCGCGGGCGCGGACGGCGGCAAGGCGCGGGCGCGGGCGGCGCGGGCCGTGGGCGAGGGTGAAGATTCAGCCGTCGCGCAAGCGCGACGGGAGGAGGAGTTCGCGGCGCGTTCGCCGTGGGTAGTCGAATTGACTACTGGCGACAACGCGCTAGGCCATGCGTTGCTGGAGTTCGCGGGCGGGCGCGGTTTCCGGCACGGGCGCGGGGTGCGCCTTAACGATTCCGGCATGGCGTCACGGGCGGCGCGTTACGTCAAGGCGCGGCGCGGGGTGGTGCCGTCTGATACGTCTCTTGACGATGCGGCGGCGGCGGCGTGCATGGAGTTGGTTAAGCAGGTGCATGTTTGGGAGTACGTCCTGAGCATTCCGGGCGATATGCCAGCGGAGCGCATCAAGGCGGACGTGGTAATCCGTTCGCATCTGGCGGAGTGCGCGTGGCGAGCGGCGTTTGCCTCCTTTGACGACGACGCGGCGGCGTCCGCCGGGCCAACCACCGGACGCCATGCTAGGGAGATTGCAGACGGGGTTTCCTTGTCGTTGGATGCTGGCCAGCTTGCCTCGCAGTTTGCCAGTCTGCAAGCGTGGTCACGTCAGGAGCGGGCGATTGATGACACTACGCCAGCGGAGCACAAGCGGGCGGTTTGCTCGTGGCTCTGGCGTTCGTTGGTTCCTGGCAAGGCACCTGGCGCAAGCGCGGCGCGGGCGCGGGAGTGTGCAATCAAGCGGGCGCGGTTCCTTGTGGCCTTGGTTCGCGGCGAAGCATGGAGCGAGGCGGCGCGGTTGGCGGGGTTTGCCGACGGCGCGGCGGCGTCTAAGGTGCTGGCGGTGCGGCAAACATGGGCGGCGCTGGCCAGAGCGCAAGCGGCGGAGTCTGGCTCGCATCCCTTGGCGGTGTCGTTGCGGGCGGCGTGGTGGCGGGCGGCCAAGGCGGAAGTCAAGGCGCGGCGGGCCGCGCGTGTTTGGCTCAGGACATCGGCGGCGCGGGGCGGGCGCGGCGGCAAGCCGCGTGCGGTTCGTGCCTTGTCCGGCGAAGTCAGGGACGCGGGGGACGGCTTTGCATGGCGGCGCGATTTGACGCCACTGGCGGACGGTGGCGGCGTGCTGTGCCAGCCGTGGCGGTTGGTTCCCGTGGCGGTCACGGGCGGGCGGACATCGGGCAAGGTGGCGGCGTTGCGCGTGGACATCGGCGCGGCAGCGGCGAGGGCAATCACGCGGCGCGAACAAGCGGCGCGGTTGACTGCTTTGCGGCGGACTGCCTTAGTCCAATTCCACGACGCGGCGGCGCGGGATTGGCAATCCGCGTTCCGAGGCACGCGGCGCGGTTGGTTGCGCTAGGCTAGGCCAGCGTGACGCAAACCGCGTCCCTCGCAAGGGGACGCGGTTTTTTTGCGTCCAGATCGGCGCGGCGTGGTTTTGACCGTGCGCGGCTGGTGCTTTGATGGTGTCCGGCCATGCCGTCAGGTATGGCGCGGGCGCTGCCAATCACGCACGGGCGCGGCTGGCGCGGCGTCATGGCCTAACTCCGATTCGGAGTGCGGCGCGGCGCGGCGCGGTTTGACCGTGCGCGGTTGGTGCTTTGTAAGTGTAAGGCCATGCGCGGCGGCGCGGGCGCGGGCGCGGCGCGGTTTGCGCGGCGCGGCGTCCCCGCCGTCGTTGCATGGCCATTGCAGTCCTACCATAACCCCACGCAGTCTCCGCACCCCGGCGACAGCCCTAAAAGGCGTCCAATCGTCACCGGGACGCGGGTATTGAAGGATTTATGCAAAACGAAAACCTCGCAGACCTGGCGAGGCGGGAACGTGATGCACGCGCAAGCGCGTCGCGTCACATACTAAAGGGCGAAGTCACAGAGGCGGTCGAAGCGGCCACGCTCGCACTACAATTGCGGGCGCGGGCGACATCAATCGCGCTTGACAAGCTCAGAGGCAATCTCGCCACAGCCAAAATTGCGGCTTAAACCGCAAACGCAAACGCGGCCGGTCGAGTGACTCCCGGCCGGCCGCGTCTTTACTTTCACGAGTTGGGTCTCCGCCGATTATACCGGGGGATAAGTCAAAAACGGGAAACGTGCGCTAGGCGAAAGCCCGCTGAAACCTGCCTGACTCGTAAGAATTTCTCGCGCATGGCGAGTGTTGACATGCGCGCCGTCACCCTGGCGATCCCGCCAGAAACGCGCGCGCAGTAGCAACAAAAAGGAACCATGCAATCAAAAGTAGTTACCAATCACTCCGTCACTGTGCTGCGGTCCATGACCGCGCAGGAACTTGACGCACTCGCGATCCAGGCGGCTCTTGTCGTTCAGGACGCCAAAAAGAGTGCGGATTTCTCCCGCGCGTCAAACCCGGCCACTGGCAAGGTGATCTGCTGAACTAGACCAAAAGGCAAAACAAAGGACGCCGATGAAATGACACGTATCGAGCAGGAAATGCCCGGCTGAACACTAAGCCGCGCCGCACGCCCGCGACAAAGGCAAGCCCGTACACCAGCGGAGAACGCGGTGTGCGGGCTTTTTTTTGTTTTTTTGACGCGAAAAATTTGCGACCATCAGGCCCAAACGCGACCCGCGCGTTACTCCGGGTCGGAGTAAAAAGGCGCGCAAGATTTAAAAAGGAGGGTACCCTCCCTTTTGGGTCGTGTACTAACGGATTGTTGATATGCCATCGTGGCATGCCTGGGCAGGATTGTGTCCTTCAACTCTATTTTGTTCTTATTGGTTATTTGGCGTATCGGAATCCGCCGCTTGGCTTGCGGCGTCCGAAATTTGAGCAATGTCAGCGATGGTTACCGCAAGAATCTTAGAGTCCGAGGTATCATAAAACGCGTTTAAGGCACCATAAAAGAAGGCGGAGGAATTGCCACGTCTGCTCGCAAGAGTAAGCGCATGGCAGATGTTTTGCTTTTCACTTTCCGACGCCTTCTTCCACGTATAACCATTGGCGTTAGATTTTTGGATGTCCAACATCGCTTTTATGGCGGAAAGATCACCGGCTTCCTCATCCCCAATGCGGTAATAAAGAACCGTGTACTGGCCGTCATAATTGTGCATCTGCATGATAAGGAGCCAGTCGGATCGCAACTTCGCGCCAAATGAATTGATGGCGTCAACCCAGCCGAAGGCTTCCCATGTATTCGGAGCGATCAGACTGGCCCCCGCATTTGAGCCGGGGTAAAGATCTGAGAAATCGGCGGATGCCGGCGCCTTGAGTTTGTCTCGGATGCAATATTTAGCTTCAAAATAAATTTGCTCTTTTGTCATCGATCCTGATGAGACATTAGCCTCGGTGCCGGATCGATGCGTCAGCGTGGCAACGAACAGGCAGGAGAGAAGCACAGAGCCGACTATCCATGCTTCGCGATTAACAGTCAGGAAGGCTGGTAATCGCTTCTTTCTGGCCTTGATAAGAGGGGGCTTGCTCGCAACCGTCGGAGCGTACATGAAGCGTAAACCTTCAAGTAGGCCGACAGGTATCCACTGGGTTGCTCCGGGTGTGGAGCAAAGGGTTTGCTCATTGACGATTCCCTCGTTGAGCATTTCCCCAATTTCCTCAAGCGTGAAGGGGCCAGTCGTCTCACCGGACATATCAAGAAAATAGTCTGGCATTTTTGCCTTTCTGCGCAGGGAAAAGGAAAAGGCGCGGACCCAACGCACCCAGACGAGGCACCTGAGAGCGCCCAGAGATGAATACGCCGAGCCGCGCCCAGGTGGGCGCGTTCTTGGTGAGGTCATCTCTTGAAAATTCTCAGGTTTTCGTCTGACCCGACCGCCACGCTAAATTTTTACTGCCAGGAAACCTACCTTTCCCAGGCCCTTCCAGTCAAGAAACTTGCCCCCACCTAGATGAATCTGAAATGGGGACTGCCTTGAGATTTCCCTGTTCCGTGAATCCGGCCGGCGCGGCTGGCGGATCAGGGCACAAACCCGCCAGAAAGGAACCCATGCAAGTCATTACCAAGGACGGCCATCTCGTGATTTCCGTTCCATTGCAAACTCCGACGCCAAGCAAGTCCAGCGGTAAAACGCTGGTCGTGGCGACGACGCACGGCAACACCAAGACCGAATTGGAGTTGCCTGGCCATCCCGGCAAAAAGGTTATCATCGGCCTGAATGCCTACATCCCGCGGTAATTCGCGGCAACTCGCCAAAATTATGGCCAAGAGAATCAAACACAAAAACGAATGCACGGCCGTCGCCGTGCGGTCCACGGTGCGTCCGCCCCCGTCCAAGGCTGAAATCTGCGAGGCTCTGCTGAGAAGGGCCTGCGTCAAGCACGAAGCCAAGCGGAGCGAACTTCGCCAGACCGACATGGCCGCTCAAGAGGCGCTCGATAAGGAAGTGCTCAAGCTGTTGGCTGCAGGCGTGAATGTCCAAAGCTTCGATCATGCCAGCGTCACCAGCGATGGCGTTGTGGAAGTAAAACTGAAATTGAAGGATGCTTCGCTTCGCCACCTGGTTGCTCGGAAGATCGAGACGTCGGCAGCCTATGGCGAACATTCCTGGTTTCGTGAAGATGAGGCGAAAGCCCGCATTCGCGAGCAGGTCTATTGCGCGCGGGTCGTCGCGATGCTCAAGGATCCCGACACCGTCAAATCACTCGATGCAGTGCTGTTGCGGGTTGGCAGCATCGAAGCCTGATCCAAAGCCAAAAACCACGCGGCGCGGTCCAGCAATGGGCTGCGCCGCTTTTTCATTGCTATGTCAAACTATTATGCGACCGCACGGTCAAATTATTTCAAGGTCAAAGACATTCCCGGCTTCAAGGAGTGGGCGCAGGGCCATGGATTAGAGGTCTTTGATGGCAGGGGCAAGGATGCCACGTTTTTCGCCATCGGAGGAACGGAATCTGGGTGGCCCTCCTCAGCCTACAACGAGAAAACCGGCGAATGTGAAGAAATCGATTTCAACGCGGAGCTGCAGGCGCATCTCGCCGATGGCCAGGTTGCCATCCTCATGGAGGGCGGGGCCGAGGCGATGCGCTACGTCATCGGCATCGCCCAGGCCATCATGCCAGGCAAGCCGGTCCTCACGCTGAGCCTGCAAGACATCTACAAAATCGCCTCGGAGCAGTTCGAGGTTGACGCCGCAACCATAAGCGCCTGCGAATATTGATTTTTTATGAGCACCAAACCCAAACCCACACGTTCAATTAGGCCATCCAATTGTGAATGCGACAATGGGCATGAACAAAATTCCACGTGCTGCCGGCCGTGCTGGGATGCCGGCTTCCGCTTTGTCGCGCCGCGCCAAACCGCCGTTCCCAGGTGCATTCTAGTCCTGTCGGGTCCGCTGAGGAGATTAGAGGAAGTGAACATAGGACGAGGCGCGCTGAAGGTCCATCAAGGCGGCGATATTGGCATCTATGTGTTCCCGTGCGGCGAGGTTCCAGAGAAGGACGTGATTAAGAAGATGGGCCTGGAATGGCTGGAATGCGTCTTTATCGGCACTCGGCCCATTTTTTGATTTATGAGATTCGATCCTACCAATCCCAATAAGGTTCCCGCCGTTGTGCCAACGCCAATCGGCAGGAAAAAACGCCAGCAAAAGATCCCGCCTCCTCCATCAGCGGGAGGGGTGGCCGCCAGCGCGCCTGTGGCTACGCAGCCAGCCAACGTGATCGACCTGGCCAGCGTCGTCTTCGAGACGCCCAAGGCGGTGGGGCGAGACGTCGAGCTTGTTTCGGCGCCGCCTTCCATCCGTCCATCCTGGCGCAAATTCGCTTTATGAACCGATACACCGTCCGCCTCCGCAGCGTGGGCAATCCGGACTTCCGGCAGTACGCGCCCATCTCAGAGCCTCTTAACGTCACCCGTTACAGTCTAGGCGGCATAGTCGCCTCCTGCATGGATTATATCAAGAGGAACGAGCTGGGCGGCGGCAACTGGCCAACCACCATAGTCAATAAGAACGGCAAGAAATTCTGCAGCGTCAGCTATAACGGTCGTTGCTGGAACCTGGCTAAAAATGATGCAGGGGAGATACTTGTCCCTTTCGACGCCTATGAAGTCCATGGCGTGCGCGACCACGAGCGCGTCGAGGACAGCCAGGCCACTGGCTTCTCGCTCTTCGGCCATATTGCGGGTTGTGGGCTGCTTTGCATTGGCGATTTTCAAACCCGCGCGGAAGCTGAAGCCATCCAATTCCGCATTGAGAATCACGATTTATGAAGCCAACCACACCAGAACAGCGTGCTGCGAGCAAAGAACGGCACGCGAAATTCAAACAACTTTGGAAGGATGTCGCCGCGATGCCATTGGAAGAGCGCCAGAGGCTCTGTGCCAGGCTCGGCATCGTCAATCCCGACGGCCGCATCCTATCCATCGGCAACATGTGCCTCGTCGGCGTGCAAATGCCTTCGGCCACGGTCGTCGGCGGCTTCCGCCAATGGATCAAGCATGGCCGCTGCGTCAAGAAAGGCGAGCACGGCGCTATGATCTGGGTGCCGCTGCGCAAGCGAGACACGGCGGGAGGGGCGAGCGCCCAGGAATCCCTGGATGAGTCTGAAGAGTCGCCGGAGGTAGATGGAAAAAAGAAGGGCGGCCGGCCGCGCTTCATCATCGGCACCGTCTTCGATATTTCTCAGACCCAGGAGCGCATCGAGGCGGCGCCGGTCCCCGAAACGCCGATCGATCTCGCCGCCATCGACTTCAATGCCGTGCCTCAGTTAAGTTCTGAACCAGTTTTGACAACCGTTTTGCCACCGCCGGCGCCAATTCCTTTGCCAACGCCTGTGACAACCGTGACAACCGTTCCCCGCTGGCGCCGCGCAGCCTGATTTTATGTACCGAAAATACAAGAAACTCCATTGGTTCACCGTTGTGGCCATCTGCCAGTGCGGCGGTTGCGATGATGCCTCCGAGGTCCATCGCATCCGCGGGTTGAGCGGCAACGATGCGGCTGGCCGGTTAAAGGAGCGCATCCTTCATCCAGGCGAGGATCTGCCGCAGGCGGGTCGAGAAATTGAGGTCATCGCCGTCTTCAATGGCCGTTTGATGGATCAGGGCGATCCGGATGAGAAGGAGCCTCACTTGCTGACCGATCCATACGCCATTCCCGCCTCCAAGATCATGGACGATTGGCGCAGCCAGGTCGTCGCCGTCTTGGATCGCAAGCTCGGTCGCGCGCAACTTTTGGACGCCAAGAGGCGTTCCCCATTTCCAAAATGAAAACAAAAAGACAAGCCACCGCGGCCATGGCCGTCCTGCGCGAGTTCATCAGCAATTCGCAGATGCAGTGTATCGCCGACGCCTGCCGCGGCGAGGAGAAACAGTTCTTCTTCGACAAACTGTGCGAGTTGGCCGACATCGTCAACGCCATGCCGAAAACTTACGAGACAGACAGCCATGGCGACAGCGCCATCATCCATTTGCATTATTTCACCAGCGGCTGCGATTGGTGGATCCGCGAGAAGGACAAAGGCGTGCCCGGCGATGCCAGCCAACACCAAGCCTTCGGCTGGGTCAGCCTGAACGGCGATGAGCCGGAGCTTGGCTATATTTCTATCGTGGAAATCCGCAGGGCCGGCGGCGAGCTGGACCTGTATTGGAAGCCAAAATCCTGGTCTGAGTTGCGCAACAAGCCAACCCGCGACACGTACACCGGTCCGGAAGTGGTTTACATCGATGCGGCAAATGTCTTCGACGCCGTTCCCGTAAAGAAAACCATCCCAGTCACCTTCGCCGTGCTTCCTCCGTGGCGGCGCGCCTTGAATTTATGAGCACCCATATCATTGACAAAATCGCAGCCGTCAAGGTTCCAAAGGAACGCAGCGGCTACATCGAGGATTATTATTTCCTCGCCACCCTCAGCGGCGACAACAATGTGATCTGCTCGCAAACGCGCCGGCGCGCGCGAAGCTGGCACGGCTGGACCGTCGGCGCGCATTGGCGATGCCTGTCGCGCATGTGCGAAATTTCCTCCGGTTTCTGCGGAGGCTGCATTCGCATGGCCAACGGCCGGGCCACGCCTGAATCATTCATCAAGAAGTGCCGCGAGACTCTGGACACAGCGCCGGATTATGATTCTCCGCACGCTGCATTCCGATTGGAAAATCCGGCCATCACTTTCGATCCTCCGGATCCCGCCAAGCCGGGCTATTTCTACCAGGACAACGATGGCGGAGCGCGCGAAGGCAAATACTACTTCGACCAGTTGGTGGAAAAGAAAGGGCAACCCCAGGAGCGCGATGCTTACCTGCGCGGGACCGTG
>DASYNM010000576.1:0-6942 GCA_036008545.1 Verrucomicrobiia bacterium | reverse complement strand
GTAGCCCTCGCAGCGATGAAATGAAGTCGCTGGAAAGTTTGTGGTTGAATTGCGCCAGGGTGCTGAGGACGCTTGCATTGGCGCGGATGCTCTTGAGGCGTGAATCGCCATTCGTTATACCGAATTCACGACCAAACGTGAATTCTTGCTTATGACGCTCAAAAAGCCTGCGGAATTTTCCCTTCGGCGCATAGAAGATGGATTCGTAACTCACGTCGCTGCCAAACTGGTTCGGCTCATTGCCGATATGCAATTCATAGCGAAATATCGAAGGGATTCCTTCAAGAAGGCCGTCACATTCAATTATAATTTTTGAAGGGCGATTCCACCAAGTGTTGTGAGCATACGGATTGAAAAGCGGAATGGCATTGTTGGGCGGCAGGCTAAAGCTAAATTGCACGAACGTCGCCGTAGAGGTGATGGCGTGCAGAACTGTTGATTTTCCTGATGCGTTTGGCCCATAAATACCTACAATCAATGGCAAACGCAGACCAGCAACGGATCGCGAATCCCGAAAGCACGCCAAGTCTGGCGCATTTGCAGGCACCCGAAAATCAATCTCCTGCCGATCTGAAATCGAGAAGAAGTTTTCTATGACTATGCTATGTATCATAAAAGCAATGTTTGCATATTTTATGTAGAAAGTCAATCGTTATTGAGATATTATTCTGAATAATAGCAAACTATTACATTAATTTGTAGTTGCGTCAAATTATTCTGTTTATAAATAGGAGAACCCGGACCTGGCCAAGCATCATTTAATCCAATGCAAAAATGCTTTTTTTCAATTACCACTATGCCTGTGCATTGCGCTAGACTTGCTCAAGTTTGAAAAAACAACCCACAACGCGGGCGTACTTGAAAGCGCATCAGCTATGAAGGCCTCCGACATCGATCGTCTCCGCGACGCCGGGTTAATCTCGGGCGAGCAGCGCAACGCGATCATCGAACACTTCAAGCTCGACCGGGAGGCCAACAAGATGCTGGTCATCCTCTCGATCCTCGGGGGGATTCTGATCAGCGCCGGGATTATTCTGTTGATCGCCTCCAATTGGCAGGACATCCCGCGCCTGGTTAAGATTGCCACGGGGCTGTGCCTGATGCTGGGCGCCCACGTTGGCGCTTGGCGGCTGCGGCAGAGCAGGCGCTATCCGGTTGTCGGGGAAGCGTTGCATTTCCTCGGGTCCGGTCTGTTCCTGGCCAACATCGCCCTCGTCGGCCAGATCTACAATTTGAGTTCGCGCCCGCCGAATGCCATTCTGCTGTGGCTGGTGGGGATTGCGCCGTTGCCGTGGCTGTTGCGCTCCAAGGCGCAGCATGCGCTTGTGCTCGGCGCTTTGGGGTTGTGGCTGGGGCTGGAGATGAATCAGGAAGACAGCCTGCTTTTTTTTGGCGGCGAGGCGCGGCAATTCATGTTCTACGCGATTCTGGGCATTGTCTTCTGGGGCTTGGGAATGCTGGTGAGACGGACGGGTTTTGCGGAATTCGGCCCGGCCACGGAAAAGTTCGGGCTTTTGATGATGCACATCGCCGCCTACCCGCTGGCCCTTGGGTTTTATTATGAGTCCGGCACCATCGCGACCCACGCTTGGTTGGTGGCGGGAGGCTTTACGGCGCTGGCGTTTGTGCTGGTCCTCCTGAGCACTGCAAACGAATCGCTCCTGGCCCACCGGACGTGGCGCTGGATATGGGCTGGTGCGCTGGCGGGCGTACTGGCGCTGGCCTGGATGGGCTTGCTGGTAAAGGCCAATTACCGATGGGACTTCGATATCCACCATGCCGGCGCGGACTGGATCGCGATCCCGGCGATGTTCTGTTTCTGCCTGGTTCAAGCGCAGATCGGTTTGCTCAGGCGCAGCCCCTGGCTGGTCAATGTCGCGATCGCCTTTCTCGGAGCCTACATCGTCACGGGTTACTTTGAACTCTTCGGTTCCATGCAGAGGACTGGGCTGATGTTTGTCGTCTCCGGCGTTCTGCTCATCGCGCTGGCCATATTCCTGGAGCGAAAACGCCGCGGCCTCCTTCAGCGCATGCGGGCCGCGCCCAACATTACTCCCGAGGCCTGAACCACCATGAAAGCCAAACTCCTCCTGCTCGTCATCGCGTTGCAAACAACTTGGGTCGTGGCAACGGTGGCTTTTCAGGAAACCAAGTTCCTACGCGGGCAGATGGTTTTGCTGGAGGCACAGCCTGTCGATCCGCGCGATTTTCTGCGCGGGGATTATGTGACCCTCACCTACAAGATCAGCACAGTGCCGATGGCGCTGCTGCAGGTGGAAACGACCAACGAGCTGCCTGCTGGCACGACGGTCTTTGTTCGCCTGGGAAAGCAAGGCCAGTTCGACGTGGTCGAGAGCGCGTCGCTGACACCTTTGAAGTCGGAGCGAGGGCACCCGGTCCTGCGCGGCCAGATTCCAAAGAAGTGGTACTTTTCCGGGGGACCCAACGGCAGCCTCCTGGTCGAATACGGTCTGGAGCGCTTCTATGTCCATGAGGGTACGGGACAACTCCACGGAAAGCTAACGGTGGAGGCGGCCGTCCCAGCTTCGGGGCGAGGCGTCATCAAGCAACTTTACGTTGACGGCGTACCTTATTCCGAGACGATCCGCGCGGAAAAACACTGAGCGCATAAAGGGAAGGGGCTTATGTTTCTTCCATTCTCTTTCGCCACCTTTCTTTGTAGAATGAGAGCGTCGTGACCAAAGTATTCCATTGCGTGAATCCGAAAACGAAGGACTTTGCGAGGGCAGTCTCCCCGTTATTGTTGTGGTGCGTCCTTCTTGTCATGCTCGCTGGTGCGGCCGCCGCTCAGGAAATTAATCCCTTCCCTCGCGCCGCCATCAAGGCCGAGCAAGTGCTCGAGTGGACGTTTCGCGCTGATGCCGCGGGCTGGACGGCGGCGCACGATTGCATCCTTAGCAACGCCGCGGGCGCGCTGGGCATTCAGAGCAGCGGCGACGATCCGTACCTGATTGGGCCGGCCATCCAGGTGGACGGACCAGTCCTTGCGCAGATCCGCCTCAGATGCGCGGCTGGCGGCAATGGGCAAATCTTCTGGTCCACGCCGGCGGCGCCGGAATTCAACGAGGCTCACAGCGAACATTTCCAACTCATCCATGATAACCTTTGGCACGAGTACACCGTGGCCCTGCCCGCCGACGCGACCATTCAGCGGTTGCGTCTGGACCCCGCCGAAGGCCCTGGCCAGATCGAGGTCAAATCCTTTCGACTACTTCGGCAAACGATGCACCCGGTTGAGATTCAATCGGTCCGCACGGAAGGCCCCAAAGTCACAGCGCTGCTGAAAAACTACGACACGAACCCGATTCCTTTTACGATGAATGGACAGCCGTTCACCCTTGGCGCGGGCGCCAGCGGGGAATTCTCGCAAGTTGTGCCTGGGCGCGTGCCTTTCCGTTCCTACGGAATCGTCATCGAATTTCCGACGCTGCCAACCCTCCATCGTGATGTCGAAATTTTTGACCCGAACGCAACCGTCGATTGGGCAAGCCTCAAGTCCGGAGACCTGGTCGTCCAGGCCGCGCGGGATGGCTCCGGCGCGCGCATTGAACTCGGTGGCCGCCTTGTCGGAGTGCTGGCGCCGCTGATCAGTCGCGAAGGCGTGCCACCCAAACTCAAGTTCGCCGGCGAAGATACCAACCTCGTGTGGCGCGACAAAGGCGTCACACTGACCTTGTCGCTGAAAGGGGACGAACTCACAGCCAACGTGAAAAGCGAACTTCCGTGCGAAGGCCCCGTGCTGCGCGCGTTCGGGCCTCTCGAGCAAGGGTTGTTTCCGGGATTGGAGTATTTGGCCCAGGGCGAACATTCTTCCTCGACCCTCGATATTGAAACCGTCGAACACATCCGTTTTGCCCCCGATCCACAGAAGGTCACGATGCCGCTGATGGCGTTCGTGACCGATCGCGCGCTGGAGGCGATGACCTGGCGCACGATGTCGTTGCAGCCGGTGTTCGCCACGCCGAATTTCCTGGACGGAGCGGAAGGCCATCGCGCTTCCCTGCGCGGAAGGAACATCGAATGCACGGTGCTCGTTCGCCCGCCCGCCCCGATCGAGGACGCGATCCTTTGGGCGGTGCAACGGCGCGGCCTGCCGCAGTTGCCAAGGCCGCCGCGCGTGCGCCAAGGGGAGCTTGACTTATGTTTGACAGCATTAAACAGCCCCACGCTCAAAACGGCCGAGGGCTGGGGCCATTGCGCCGAAGCAAGCTGGGCGCGCCAACCCTACGCCGACGAGGCCTCGACCGTCTGGCGTTTGACTGGCAAAATCCCGTCGTTGCCTCGCCTGGTTCCGGGCGGCGCGCATCTTGCCAACGATGCGATTTATTTTGTCACGGGCCGCGCGCGCGAGTGGCTGGAGATGCATGCCGCGGGCGCGCGCGGAATCATGGCCGAGCAAAAGCCCGACGGTTCGTTCCGTTACGACGGCAAGTTTCGACGCGGCCATTTTGAGGACACCGCCAGCGGCTATTGCGCTTCGCGCGCCGTGGAATTGTTGGAGCACGCCCGGTTGACTGGCGACGCCGCATCGCTGCAAGCCGGCCTCAAGGCGCTGGATTACATGAAACATTTCCGCGATCCGCGCGGCGCGCAAACCTGGGAATGCCCCTTGCATACGCCGGACATTCTGGCCGCCGCCTACCTCGTTCACGCCTACGTGCGCGGCTACGAATTGACCGGCCAGCGCGATTACCTCGACCGCGCGCGCGCCTGGGCGATCACCGGTCTGCCCTTTGTCTATCAATGGAGCGACAAGCGGATAATGTCCTACGCCACCATCGCCGTCTTTGGCGCGACGGGTTGGCGCGCGCCGAATTGGATGGGCTTGCCGGTCCAATGGTGTGGCTACGTGTATGCTGACGCGCTGACCATGTTGGCGCCGCTTGATCAGACGCTGGACTGGAAGCGTGTGGCCACGGGCATTTTGACCACCGCCGAAGAAATGCAATATCCGTCCGGCCCGTTCGTTGGGTGCGAACCGGATTCTTTCGTGCTCGCCAGTCAGAAACGCAACGAGCCAGCCATCAACCCCTGTGCTCTCGTCAGTCTGCGCTTGAAGTTGGAAGGGAAACTCGATTCCCTCGCCGTCGCCGCCGCCGACGGGCACCACGTCGTGGCCCCGTTTCCCGTGACCATTCTCGACGGGCAAGCGCACATCCAAGCCCGTTCAGGCGTCTCCTATCAAGTCGTCGTGGACGGCGAGCGAATCGTGGAGGTTCAGTCTCACGGAGACGATACAGTTCCGCTGGCGGTGAGATGACGTTGCAGCCGGAATTCCAACGTCAATAAGATTTCACTTCCACCAACTCAGGCGGCAGGGAGCTGGCGATCTCGGCATCAGTCAAGACGCGGTTCTCCACTCTGAGACTCTTTGGCGTCTGCAACAGCCGATAAGTGGAGCGCAGCCCGGCGGTCGAGAAACCTTCCGCCACATTGTAAAGCACTACGGGGTGCGGCGCCGCCAGGATGGCCGCGCCCTCAAATGTGTCAATATTACGAATGCCGGGACAGAACAAGTCGGGGTCGAGCAGTGTCTGGTCCTCGGCAACGTCCAGGTGGCCGCAGTCGGCAATGACGGCGTCCGCCTCGGGCGCGGCCAGCAAGGCCCACGGTCCGGCGTGGCCGCAGCCGCACAGCACCACGTGGCAGTGGGCGGTGTAGAGCATCCTCATGCCCTGGCAAATGGAAACAAGATTGCGCACCTGCTCCTGAAGGCGCGTCCGATTATAGGTGGTGAAGAACAAGGAAGATTGATCCGGGTTCGCGGGGGCGCCGGCGTCGGCCACGACGGCGACATCGAGACCCTTGGCGATAAACTGGAAGGCCAAACCGGCCGGATTGCCGCCGCTGTCAATAAAAGGCGTCTTGCCGTCCGGATGCTCCAGCACCACCACGGTTGGGTTGCGCGTGCGATGTGACCGCAGGGGCGCGAAATGCACGAGGTGGATGGTTTCTTTCGTGCCATCGCGGGCCACTTCCATGTCTTCGGAGGCGAATCCGGCTTTCCTGACGAGGCCCGTCACCGAGGGCCGGACCGGCTCCGCCGGCCACGGCAGTTGCAACGTGCGCAGGCGGCCCGTCTCGATGACCAGCTTGTAATTGGCCAGCGAAGGAGCGTTGGTCGGGCTCATGCTCTGCAATTGGTTGCGATGAAGCTTGATCAAATAATTGACAAGCTCGGCTTGGCTGACGGCGTCGCCCGGCAGTTTTCCATCGGGAAAGACGAGCAGGTCCGCGTCGGGTTCTTTCTGGAACGGCGATTCCGTCACGGGCTGATCGGGCTGCGACAGAAGCCAGTGGTCGAACCATTGATAGACCGCTTGCCGGCTGGCTTGGTTGTAATTGTGGACGGCCTCAAAGCTCACGTAGCGCAGTTTTTCCGGCGCCTGCAACAATTTATAAATATTTTCGATGGCCGGGCCTTCCACGGTGAGCGTGGTCTTGGTCCAATCGGTGTTGTCGGCCACCAAAATCTGCGGGCGGGGCGCGGCGGCGGCGGCGATTTCCATATTGGAATATTCGACGCGCAGTCCCGGCATATTTTCACACACGCAGCCACCTTGCATGGTATGGCTGACCATGACCACCGGCGCTTGCGCGGCCAAGCGGTCGTCGATCGCGCCCAGCATGAAAGTTTGCGTCCCGCCGCCCGAAGCGCCGGTGCAAGCCAGCCGGTGCGGGTCCACGTCCGGCAAGGATGCCAGGAAATCCAGGGCGCGAATGCTGTCCCAGGTTTGCAAGCCCATCAATGTCACGCTCCAAAGCTGCGCCGCCGGACCGTTGCTGGCGAAGCTATGGTGGCTGTCGGAAAAATTCGAGCCGGGCGGCGATTCCGGAAAATGCGTGTCGTTGTAACCCACCATATCGTAGGAAAAGGCGATCATCCCTTGCTTGGCGAAGTTGATGCAGCGTCCGGGAATA
>DASYNM010000575.1:0-13276 GCA_036008545.1 Verrucomicrobiia bacterium | reverse complement strand
CTAGATAATTCACTTGGGTGACGCCATTGGTATTGCTCACCGTCGCTGCCACCTCAGTGCCATCCAGCGACAGCGTCACCGTCGCTGGATTAGCATCCAGGTCTTTGTCCGTTATGGTTGCGCCGAGGGCGGGATTAGGAGTTGCGCCAACGAAGCCAGGGGCCGGAGTCAAGCCGGCCACCGCAGGGGCCAGTTTGGTGACCACTTGCAGAATGTTGGAGCCGCCCAATCCTCCCTGGTAAATCGCGGCCACTTCCGAAGAGCTGAGGACACGGCTCCAGGCGGCCATGTCATCCATGAGCATATTGGTCACCTCGCCGCCGCCGCCGTCGGTGTAAGTGCCAGTGCCGTCCTGGCCGATGTTGACTGCCAACGGGATGCTGATTGTGTCAATGTCGCCGGTTACGTTGGCCAGCGAAAAGGAAGCGGCGGTGGGATAATTGGTCCCGTCCACATAGAGCGTAACCAGTTCAGCGGGGCCGCGGTCGAAAGTTACGCAGATGTGGTGCCATCCCGAGGCCTTGAGGTCAGGACTGTTTTCAGTGCTTTGTTTATTGCCGCTGCCGTCGGTGACATTGATGCGCAGAGAGCTCGGTTCGGTGAAAATGCCCCAGCCTTGGTTGCCGCTGCTATTCCAATTCTTGTTGGAAATAAAGGGAATATCGCCCTCCTGATTGGTGAAACTGGTCCAGAAGGCGATGGTGAAGCTCTCGGTCGAGTCAAACTGTAGGTTCGTCGGGTAGCCTAGGGTGACATAGTCAAAGAGAGTCCCGTCGATAGCTGTTGTGCAAGAAACTGCTCCCGCTCCAATAAAGCCCTTGGCGATGGATGCGCCTTCATTGGTGCCGTTGTCGCCGTTGCCGGAGTCGTCGAGGAAGACGCCGTCGGAATTTGTCGCGTCGAAACTCAGGTGGAATAAAAGGCCGTTGGTCAGGGTGCTGCCTCGGCTAAGGTTGCAGCAGGCGAGAAATGCACCGAGGATAAGAGCGAAGGTCAAACGAGAACGGATCAGGAATCTAATTTGCATATAATGTTTACGTTAACCGGCCCGCAGGGAAGTCTTATCGGCCATCGATAGTTCAAAGCCGGTCAGCCGCGGGCCGTATGGGTTTGTTTACGGACGCTAATTCTCACACGCCTCGCCTAAACCGTCAACTTTTTTCTCGTACTTTAACTCATTCCTCACGATCCCGTCACAGATCCGTCACTATTAGGGGCCGGAACTCCAAGCGCGGCAAGACAAGGAATAAATGACCCGCCCAGCATGGCATCTCGAGATTATTGCGGATATTGCCGTCGTGCAACTGACGAGGTTTGGAAGCTGATCAACACGGTCTGTATTTCGAGGACTCCGCGCTGCGCCAATTTTCCGGGCATCGGCCGCAAACTCCGGCGAAACAGCTTGCCTCTGCATTCCATTACGGCATAGTAGCCGCCCGATGATTCGGCCAGGCACAGTTTACACCGCGGCTTTGTGAAATCCGGCCGGCGCGATAACGGTTGTGACTGCTTGAATTTAGGCGTGATGGGTTGGTAGCTCAGTTGGTAGAGCAGTGCCCTTTTAATTCAAAACCGTGATTTTTAGCCATTTTTAGCAAGGTTTTCCAAGCCTTTGCTTTCATGGCTAAAGCATTGATAAGTAGCCAGTTATACGTCATCTCGGTGCGATCTCACTTCATCTCAAGAAATCCCAAATTTTTGAATCGGGTTACAAGGCGGGTGCAAGTTTTTGACGGGTAGAGCAAGTGCTCGTAAGGCAATTGAGCGAGGCATTGGTTTGATTTGGCGAACGGGGGATTAGGCGGGGAGTGAGCCTGTCAAAAATAAGGATTCGACAGCATTAAAATCGAGGCTGGATTCCGCAACTTTATTGTTGACTTTGATTGACGGCTTCGGTTTCTGGAATTGGCTGCGCGAACCGATGCCTGAAAACCATTGGCGACTCGGTTCATGTCCCGGCCCGGATAGTTTTCCGCCAGATATTCCTGAACCCGCGCCGTCTTAGGCGGGCGGACCTTATTCGGCGTTCAACAATTTGAGCAGTTCGGAACGGGGCACCAACAGCTTGCCGCGCAAGGCGCGGCACGGCTTTAATTTTCCGCGCTGAATCAGCCTGTAAATGCTGAAATAATGGACACCGAGCATGGCGGCGGCTTCCTCGATGGAATATGCCAGTCGTTCGGTCGTGGCGGATGGTTCTTCGGGTTTTATAACGGTTTTCATAAATCCTGCTTAAAGCGCCTGGCGAACGCGGCTGCGTCAAAGAGCTTACGCGGTTTCGGCGCCAGGCGGCGCTTTTCGTTGTAAATGAAGCGGCTAAGGGTCTCCTCAATCGGTTTGCTCAAGTCCAGGGTGGGGACGAAAGTGACCGCCGGAACGCGAAATACGAAGGCGAAAATCTGGACTTGATAATCGTGGATGTAAACCAACCCGCCTTCGATTTTGGAGAGGCCGCTACGCGAGACCCTCCAACCGGCATGTTGGAGCCGGTTGGCCAATTCATCCTGGGTCCAGCCGCGCTCGTTGCGGAGCTTGTTGACCAGTCTTCCCGCTAAATTCAACTTCTTCACGCAAACCAACATCTTGTTAGGCTCGTTTTTCGCTCGTGCTGACCAGAAACAATCGTTTCCATTGTTTAATTCCTACCAGAACCACAGAGTCATGAGATGTAATAGCTACATAAAATGCGCTGCCATTTTTGGCGGACTTCACGCCGTGAACAGCCGTTCTCATGGTCGTCATTTTGCCGGCGCCGGTCGGCCAATTCATCCTGGGTCCAGCCGCGCTCGTTGCGGAACTTGTTGACCAGTCTTTCCGCCAAACTCAAATTTTTCACGCAAACCACCATCTTGCCAGGTCGTTCCTTGCTCGTAATGACCAGAAACAAGTGCTTCCGTTGTTTAATTCCTACCAAAACCACAAAGTCATCGGGTGTGTCAGGCACTCAAGATGCGTTTGCGTTCCTGGCGGACTTCGCGCCCTGAAAAGCCGTTCACACGGTCGTCATGTTGCCGGAGGGTGAGGCATCAAGTTGTTCAGGCTCCTGAACATTCTGCCGCATATTTCCGGCAAGCATTGCACCATGAATAATTGGCCTCATTGTTGGCGCCGTACCGCACAACCGGGAAAACTTTGTCCACAGATGCGGACAATCTGCTTCGGCAATCCGAGGTACGGCCTGAACCATGAGCACAGCTTTACAGGAAACGGGGAATCAGGTTGTAACGAAGGCATTACAACTTTCGTGAGCGGGTTGGGGTGGTCAATCCATCGCTCGGGTCATCCGTCGGACTGCGGCTTCTTTGTTCTTGGCAGTATTCCCGGCGCGAAATCCTAAGAGCAAAGTCCCCCGGCCCGGCGAGCACTGTCAAGATGTTCTCTGTGCTGGCAATGAGTTTTTCATAATAGTTATTCACCGATTTTTATGTTTAGTTTCGTGCCCAAAACAGGGCACGGTTTTGCGAACGCAAAACCTTAAGAGCGATCCCACAGCGGCGGGCGGCGCTGTCAAGGCAGACCGCAGCCCCGAAAGCTTTCGGGGCGAGGAACGCCTTGCACAGCACGAGCCGCCTGACCGCTGTTTTTTTCTGTGTGCGTTTAGTCACTGCCATTCTTCTTGACGACTTTGACAGGCTGCAACTGCATCACCCATGAGCCGTGTTGGAGTTGGTTGCGCGTGTGGATCGCCGCGTCATAGGGCGTCTGGCTGCGGATCATGGCGGCGATGATTTTGAGCCAGCGCATTCCCAGGCAGCGCAACGCGCAGGCATGGCTCTGGCCCTTCTTGCGGTGCGTTTCGTAATAGATGCGCGCCCAGTCGCAATAATGGCGGCTGAGGTCCACCCACAGATGAACGGTGGCCCGCAGGAAGCGGTTGCATTGGCGGCGTAGATAAACCACGGACACCTTGCCGGATTGGTAGCTGACCGGGGCCATGCCCGCCAGGCATTGCAGGGCTTGGGGCGCGTCGGCCAGCGGCTTGAGGGCGATGAGTTCACCCAGTAATCGCGGAGCCAGCTTCGGGCCTGCGCCGGGCAACGAGGCGAACAGCGCGTGATCGGGATGCTGTTTAAATCGCTCGGTAATGAGCGCGCGGTAGCGGGCCAACTGCGCCTCCAAGGTCTGCAATATTTTAACGGTCGCGACCGCCAACACGCTCTTGGCGGCGATGGTGGCCTCAGCGCCACAAAACTGATCGGCCTTGGCGAAAATCTCCATCCGCTTTTTGTTCCATTCTGGATGAAACAGTTTCTGCGCGTGCAGGAAGCTTTGCCATTTGCGTTTTCCGGCCTGCACCAGGGATTGCGGCGTCGGGAACCGCTCCACGAACGCCCAGGCCGAGGGGGCGCACCAATCCTCGAAGGCTTCCAATGCGGCGGGATAATACTCATAAAGCGCTTGCTGAAGTTGATTGACCATCGCCGTGCGTTGCTCGATCAACGCCACTTCATCCCGGCACAACAAGCGCAGTTGTTGCACCAACGGTTCCGGCGCGGTCAACACGCGCCAACTTTCCCCTTCCAGGCGCAAGGCATCCGCCAGCGCCCAGCAATCGGCGCGGTCTGTTTTAGTGCCGCTGGGCAGTTTGCGTGTGCGATACGATTTGGAGCTGCGCGGATGCACCGGGTAAACGCGATAATCCAGCGTCACCAACCACTCAATGGCCGCGCTGTGTCCGCCTTCCACCGCGATGGCCACTTGCGGAAACTGCGCCAGCTTTTCTTGGCAAAGCGCCCAGCCCGAGGCGGTGTGGTCGAACCGAAGTTCGGCGACGATTTTTCCAGCGCCATCCAATACGAGCACGTCGTGATGGTCCTTGGCCCAATCAAACCCGGCGAAGTGCGTGATGTCATTCCATGTTTTCATTTGTGATTCCTTTCTTTGCGTTATGGCAGCGTTGGTCGGAATGACCCGGTTCATAGTCAACCTAATACGGTGGCCCTCGCGGGGCGAAGTTCTCTCAGACTTTTGAACGCGAGCCGCCGGCGTCGTCGGTTTTCTTGACAAAACCCTCGCGGGGTGATGTGGAGCCGACCGTGGCGACGCCGGGGCAAAACGGCTGCCAGCCGCAGTATGGCCGGGAATCGCAGCAACTGCGGCGGCCAAGTTATTCACAGCCTCCCTGTGGCTGGCCTTCGAGGCCGCCTCCGGTCGGCTATGAATAACTTGGCTCATGGTATTATGTGGAGCGCAGAGGGAACAGGGCGAGCAATACATTGACAGGCGCAGACGGGCTGTAGAATGGACGGAGCGTTTCGCGCCAGAACCAACCCAGCAATAAGGACTTGGTTGAAATATGGCGCGTCTGCGCCTCCTCATTCAGGGACGGTCTGTTTTCAATTCGGAACGGAGCGCGGGGGAAAAGGGGCGCGCGCGTGGAGAATTGAAAACAGTCCGGCCAGGGGCCGCGACACGAGAACGCTTTTTGGAGGGTGGATGGGAAAAGCGTTTTGGTGTCACGGCGGGGTGCAATGAGGTTTTTGTTTCTCCCGTACGGCGGCTGCCGCTGGTGCCAAGTTCCGGGAATCTTCTGTTCGCTCGGTGACTAGACCAATTACGCGCCAGGGACGACACCCTAACTAAAATTCGTGCCGTCGTCACCGGGCGCGTGACCGGGCGACGGCACGGAGCGACTGACTTTCCATTGAAGCGAAACAGGCGCGCGGCTGGCATGACGCTTGCCCGGGCTTTCGCAAGGGGCATGACGGACACGGTCCCGCGAGCGTCACCCATCGTTTCCTAGCGAATGCGGTCGAATTCGAGTGCAAACCGTTTTTGTGATTGCCGGGCTTTGTAAATCTCGATGTGCTCAAATTCTCCTGTGGCCAGCCGCTCGATGGCTTTTTGATCGCGAATTGAGACGCGGCAGCCGAGAAATATCCTTGAGAGTGAGTTAGGAGAAAACACTAGTTCCGCAAAAAGGGTCCGGTCATCCGCCAATCATAGTTGTTTTCAATCGGCTTGCAAGTTCGCGTCGTTCTTCGGTTTGTTGTGCTGCCGTTCAGTCTGGCCCCCTCCCAAAATCCATTCGTAGGTAACGCCGCACGGCCTCCTTGATTGGCGCGTTGAAGGCCCCGCCAATCCGTGCAATCAGAAAGTCACTTGGGCGATTCCGCAATTGTCGAATATCTTTGATTGAAGTAAGCTCGGCCAAATTCGATGGCAACACTACGAGCAATCTTAGCAGCTGAACGGCGCCGAGAGCGTGAAGAACAAAAGCGACTGCGCGAGCTGGAGCGTCAGGCCAAGGAGGAGGCAAAGCTCTCGGCAATTGAACGGGCGCGGCTGGAGATTGAAACCTATGAAAAACGCATCGAATTGCTTCGGTCAGTTCATAAAGAACAGGGTGAAGCTTGGGACTGGCCAGCGATTGCCGCTTCGCTGCCGCCACCTCGTCCGCAGAAAAAATCATTCCACGAACAAAAAGCAAATCAACGCTTCGCTGTTCTTCAACCAGAAAAAAAAGAAGCAGAGCAAGGAATGCTTGAACAAGCCCGCATCCAGGATGAGCGGGATTTTCAGACTGCGACGCAATCCTTTTCAAAACACATGGCGGAACGGGAAAAACTGAAAAATATGGCGCAACGGATTCTTGCTGGGGAACACAAGGCGTACACCGCGGCTCTGGTTGAGTTTAATCCGTTTGCTGATATTTCTGATCTTGGCTCATCCATCAATTTTACCGTACACAGTGCCAAGTTGATCGAGTGCGTCCTTAAAGTGAGTGGCAGACAGATTATCCCCGCCGAGGTCAAGACGCTTACGGCGAGCGAAAAGGTTTCCGTCAAGTTGATGCCTAAAGGTCTCTTTCACGAAATTTATCTGGACTACCTGTGTGGTTGCGTGCTTCGCGTGGCGCGCGAGGTTTTTGCGCTCTTGCCGGTGGACACGATTTTGGTAACAGAAGCGGCGGACTCTCTGGATTCAGGCACGGGACATACGGTGGAGCAGCCGGTCTTGTCAGTGGTTATGCAACGGGCAGATGTAGCGACGCTCAATTTTGACCGGCTTGTTCCATCTGACGCGGTGGATATTTTCCAATGTCGTGGCGACTTCAAGGCTTCGCGTAAGTCGGAGGCGTTCCAACCCATCACGCCATTCGGACCGGCAGACATTCCCCAAATATCCGGCCAAGAATCGAGCTTTCAAAGCCTCCTTGCCAGCGTTCAGAAGATGCGCGACGAGTTGAAATCCAAGATTGCTGAATTGAACCCAGCGCTGGCTAAACCAATTCCGGAACCGAATCCATCAGTATGATAATCGTTCTTGCTATCATAGCCGTAGTTTGTATCGGCGTGCTCATTGCGGTTATACTCAACAACAAGAAACTTCAGGGACAGGTTACAATCGCAAATCGGGAAACCGAACGTCACCGCCAGTATTACGAGGCCGAAACTCAGCGCATTTATCGCGAGGCACAAACGGCCGTCGCGGATGCGCAAAAGCAAATCGACCAGCAATTTACTGAACTGCAACAAGAGTCGGAGCGAATTCGCCAGCATTACGAGACCGAAGCTCGCAACTCACAGGAAGCTTCTGAGGCACTGGTTGCCAAAACCATCAATGATCTTGAACCGTTGCGGAAGTTTGAAAAGTTTCGCGATGCTGAAGCTGAGGCCCAACGGCAACTTGCCGACGCGTTGAAGGAGGCGAGCAATCTGCGGGCGGAAGCGCAAAGTTTAATCGAGCAAGCTAGGAATGCCGCTGGCGACGAGCGTTCTGCCGCAAATGAGAAAGTCAAAGATATCCACGACCAGGCGGATGCTCGCCTCAACCAAGCATTACATGATGCTGGCCGCATCCTGGCAGAAGCCGAAAAGCGGGCGGAGCAGATCGGCGGCGATGCCTACCGAGCCCTGCGCGAAAAGGAAATGCTGGAGCAGGCAGCCGAGGCCATGCGCAACATCATCGAAGGTTACGGTGATCGTTACCTCGTTCCGACTCACAGCGTGCTTGATGGTCTGGCGGCAGATTTTGGCCGCACAGCAGCCGGTCAAAACTTCACCTCCGCCCGCGCACAATCAAAACGCATGGTTGAGCAAGGTGAAGCCGCGGCCTGTGACTATGCGGAAGCAAACCGGCGAAATATCGCAATCCAATTTGTGATTCACGCTTTCAACGGCGGTGTCGATGCGATTTTGACACGCATAAAATCTGATAACTACGGAATCCTGGAACAGAAAATCCGAGACGCTTACAGCATCGTCAACAAAGACGGAAGCGCCTTCAGGAACGCACGCATCTTGCCAACTTATCTTGACGCGAGGCTAGCCGAATTGAAGTGGGGGGCGGCTCTTCAGGAACTAAATCGTCAGTGGCAGGAGGAACAGCGGAGTCGGAGGGAAGAGCTTCGTGCGGCACAACGTGATGCTGAGGAAATAATGCGGAAACAGCGAGAAGCGGCCAGGGACACAGAACTGCAAAGACTGGCAGTGGCAGAGGCAGAGAAACAGTTCGCCAACGCGGCTGCTGATATGAAACAGCAATATGAACGAAAATTAGAAGAAGCTCGCCAAAAACTTGTTGATGCGACAACACGAGAACTCACAGCCGCGCAGTTGGGCAAAACTGGCTGCATTTACATAATTTCCAATATTGGCTCGTTCAATTATGAAGGGACAGTGCCAACTATATTCAAAATTGGTATGACGCGGCGGCCCGATCGGCAAGAGCGAATTGATGAGCTTAGTAATGCTTCTGTGCCATTTGCATTCGATGTTCACGCGCTAATCAGAAGTGAAAACGCCCCTGAACTTGAGACCAGGCTTCACCACGTATTTAGGGACAATCAGGTTAACAAAAATAACTTTCGCAAAGAATTTTTTCGCGTGACTCTGGCGGATATTCGTCAAGCTGTTGAGAAAATGAAGCAGCAAGGCGCAACGTTTGAGATGGAATGTGACTGGATAGAGAAGGCTGATGCTGAAGATTTTTATCGGAGCCGGAGCATTGAAAATAACCCTCAAGAAATGGAGGAGTGGCGCAAGAAACAAGAAAAACGTGGCGGTCGCCTTGAGCTGGAAGCTTTGAGACCTTCAGTTTCAAACGACGATGCGGACAGCCAAGAAGCGTGACGCTATTGCCCGCAATCTAGCAATTCCCGCTCCGTTCCGCGAACCGGCCGCGGCCGACGCGCCCACCTTATAGATCTCCTGGTTGGAGTACACGGCCCATCCCTTGTTTCTCCAAATACCAATAGATGAAATGTTTTGACAGCCAGCTCGCCGCCTTTTCTTCAGCCAACGCCTCGGTGTTGCGAGGTGTAAATCACAGGAATTCCAAACCGCGCGTCCATTGCGTCCAGTGAACCAGACACTGCATTGGGTGCGCTTGTGTGCAGAGGTTGGCGGCGTAATGGGACTTTACATCGATGAGGCGGCTCCCTCCATCCAGCGCGCTGCACCGTTACAATTCTAACGCGTCCAACTATATCAGCGCCGCTACAAAATCGTCGTCCACAAATTTGGCCAGTCTGCCCCCTTCGCCATTTGAATTGAGTGCATTGCGCCCTTCACGCTGATCCCAGAGAAATTAAAGCCCTTCAAACAGCCTGTTTCGAGCTTTTTGCGCGCGCCTTGCCTCGAATAGCCTTTTGGGCTAAGAAAGCAGGCATGAGATCCCCAAGAACAGTCAAGAACCTGAGAAACTTGATGGAAATCGTGCTGGCATTGATCGCAGTATCACCTTGGCATGCCTGCGCCCAAGTATCGGCCGTTGCCTCCAGCCCGTTCCAAGCCGTTCCTGAATTGCCGTATCGTGTCCTGACAAACTTTTTCAAATTCCCCAAAGACATGATTGCGGGCGAAGCTTCTGCAGTCGCGGTGAATGCGAAGGACCACATTTTTCTGTTCCAACGAACCAAGCCGATGCTGGCCGAGTATGACGAAACGGGCAATTTTGTGCAAAGCATTGGCGAGGGGCTTTTCTCCCACCCACATGGTCTGCGCATCGACGCTGACGGCAACCTCTGGACGACCGACGATGGCAGCCATCTGGTGCTCAAGTTGGACCCTTCCGGCACGGTCTTATTGGTGCTGGGCAGGATCAACACGGGGGCGGAGGCGGATTGGCTGTTCAACAAGCCGGCGGATGTGGCTTTCGCCAAGAACGGCGACATTTACGTGGCGGATGGCTACGGCAATTCCCGGGTGGTCAAATTTGATCGTGATGGAAAATACCTTAAGTCCTGGGGAAAATACGGGACTGCCATCGGTGAATTCAACCTGCCCCATACTGTGGCCGTGGACGAAGCAGGCCGCGTGTATGTTGGCGACCGGGAAAATCAACGGATACAAATCTTTGATTCCGAGGGTAACTTCCTCAAGCAATGGACCGGCATCGGTTATCCTTATGGACTGGTCATCACGCCGGATCAGCATGTGTGGATGGCCGATGGAGGATACGACCGGATAGTCGAATTGGATCAGAGCGGCAAGATTCTTGGCGCCTTCGGCGAACCCGGGCACAATCCCGGCCAAATGGCCTGGGCTCATTTCCTGGCGATAGGCCCCAATCAGGCCATTTACGTCGCGGACGTGCTGAACTGGCGATTCCAAGTGTTCGCCCGCACGGCGCCGACCGGTAACATGACCAAATACATTCCGTCCGTCAGGATGTTTTGGGGCTCAGTGCCCAGCGTCGGCTGGTCCTCCAAACAGACGGAAATCCCCTTCAAGTAGCCTAACTACAAAACGGCAAGCGCCGTCCTGATCCAATTCTTGAAGAGTTCATGCGGCCATGATTTCTTAACCCAGCGCGAGGAACCAGACGTGCTCGCTCAGGCGCATACTTTACATCTTCGTAAGTGGCTCCGACAAGAATGGCCGAGTAACGGGAGCGCGCCAGCAGAGCGCATCTGGCGAAAAACACTGTGTTCTGCGACGCGCGCCACAATCGGCTCAGTTTCGGCTCACGTTCTGGCTCATTTATGCGGATCGCCTTGATTTTGTTGAAGTTAATCGGCTCATGTTCCGGCTCCAGCGGATCATTGGCCGTTCAGTACCGACTCCAGCGGCTCAACCAATTAGACAACCACAGGACTCCTGCCAGACGGGCCGGGCGCGACGTCAGCCCCCGAAGAGGCAAACGAATTGGACAATCGTCGAATCCGGCATTGGGCTTTTATGTGAGTGGTAAATCCAGTCGCAGGTGGCGCTGGATTTGTTTGCGCCACTCGTCCATCACCTTCGCCTGCTCCGCGAAGTCCGGCCACCTTGCCACGGCTGCGCGAACTTCTTCGACAATGGCCTCGGCCCGGCCGCGTTTCATCAAGGCGCTTTTGGCACAGGCGCGAAAGTCATCCATAGTGAATCTGTCGTGCTTGCCATTCATTGTCATCTGATGCCGGGCCGTCCAGTTGCCATCCGGGTTGTAGCTGTAAATCACGTCAAAGGCTGGTGCGAGCGACCATTGACCGGCCTTGTCCATTAGGAAGGCTATGTTCTTGACGTGATCGTCTTGATTGCGGGCGATGATGTTCAGCGCCATCCGCCTGAATTGCTCCTCCACTGCCGCCATCGGCAAATTCAACTGGCGGATGACGAGAAACGCCTGCTCGTAAGCATAAGCCCCCGAGTTATTGAAATCAAAATGTGCCAGCGCGCACAGCGATTGCATGTGGAGCTTTTCGCCGCCGTCAAGTCGGTCAAAACGCCGGGTCATAAAGTGACGCCGCCCGCCTTCTTCCAGCAAACGACACTCGCTCATGGTGACGCCGGCCGCCTTCGCCATTAAATAATAGGCGTATTCAATCGCGCCGTAACCTTTGGGGTCTTCCAGTTCCTTGTCCTTGTTGCCGGTGACACCGTCAAATTTCAGCAGCCAGTAATCGAATCCCTCTCCCGCCGTGATCTGCCTCGAACGAACTTCGTTGGTTTCGCGGTTCCAGGCGATGACGGCCTTGGCCCTGGCTCCGCCGGCAGAAGTGCCGACTCGCAAGATGTCGTTCAAGGCGTTTCTCCTGCTGGCGCTGGCAAAAGTGGTTTTCAGATTCCGGCGATGGCTTAAAACCTCCGACGCCAATTTGACCAGGGCGCTAATCTCAATCTTCTTTGCCTGCTGCGGCTTTGGCCCAATGGCGGGCGCAAACTCCAGCGCGCCCATGCCGCGCTCGCCGGTGTAACAAAGCCGTTCCACCGCATTGAAACTGTCGGGTGTCCGGCCTTGCGTCGCCAGCCAAGCATCAATCAAGGCATTGCCGAACCGGTCGGGCAACGAATCGGCCAGCAGGCCGGGCAAGCCGTGAAACGTTCTCAGCGGCAAATCAGGAAAGACATACACTTGGTCGCCGAGCGGCAAAGTGATGGGTGAAACTTCAATCCCGCTCCGTGCGAAGGGCGGCTCATATTGGAATGCGGCATAGCTGCTTCCATCCTCCAACGAGACGGCTCCGATGGTTCGCCCCCAAAGTCGAACTTCGGCCACCGTCATTGTTTATCCCCCCATTGCCATTTCTTGTCTGAAGGCTTGGCTGGCTTGCCAGTGGAAGCGCGCTGACGTTTCCGGCCAGCCATTTTCAATTGTTCGACCGGGCTGGGTACCGGTTCCGACACGAGCAGATCGAGACGTTCAATCACATTCAGCGCCCGACACACGCGGATGAAGCCGGACAACTGCGTCCCCACCGTCCCCGCCTCCAACCGTTCTACGGTGCTTTTGGAGACACCAGCCTGTGTCGCCAGTTGCGCTTGCGTGAGATTGCGGTCCAGCCGAATTCTTGCCAGACGCTCGCCCAATTCATGGAGAACCACCTCGTCAGTGGCTTGTTTAGTTATTTTCATAACGCGCCTTTTATGGCGAATTGTGCCTTAAATGTCAATCAATTCGTCATATGTGACGAATTTAATATAAATTGCAAATCGTCATTTTAGGCGAATATCATTCATTCCGACGCTTATCTCGCCAAATTGGGCGACTTGCCAATGGCGCTGACCAGTCCGCTTTCTTGTTAATTCCTCCGATGATGATCGGCCCTGGTCTGACTTGTCCAATAGACTCGATCTGAAGGCCCGCGTCCTGAATGGGCCGGAAATTCATTGCTTCGGTCGGGACTTGTGGCGCGGAGAGTGGAGCGGAGGGATGGAACAGGGCATCAGGGGTGGAATCCGCAGCGCAACGCCGCGACACAAGTCCAGACGGAAGCCGAAGGGCTGCCGCGACGAGCGCGCGTTTTGGCGACTGGAACGGACAGGGGCGGGCGGGGTGCGGCACGCCCGCTGTCCGTGGAAGGAGCCGAAACGTGCGTTGGTCGCGGCGGGGAAAATGGAGGCGGCGTTTG
>DASYNM010000574.1:0-3889 GCA_036008545.1 Verrucomicrobiia bacterium | reverse complement strand
TATCTCGAAGCCATCCGCGAAGCCCAGGCACGCGCCCTGCGCGATGACCCGCGCGTGTTCATTTACGGACAGGACGTCGGCTCCTTCGGCGGCGCCTTCAAGGCCACCAAAAATTTGGCCGTGGAATTTCCCGGACGCGTTCTGGATTCCCCCATTTCCGAGGACGCCATGGTTGGCATGGCTGTTGGCGCGGCCATTGAAGGCATGCGCCCCATTATCGAAATGCAGTTCGCCGATTTTTCACTCGTGGGCTTCAACCAAATCGTCAATCAGGCAGGCACATTGTACTGGCGCACCAACGTCCCTTGCCCCATCACCGTCCGCCTTCCGTTCGGCGGCACCTCCGGCGGCGGACCGTTTCACAGCCAGTGCATCGAGGCCATCTACGCGCACTATCCCGGTCTCATCGTCCTCACGCCCGCCACCGTCGAGGACGCCTATTCCATGCTGCTCGAAGCCGTCGCGCTGGATGACCCCGTTATTTTCTGCGAGCACAAATTTCTTTACTACCATCTCAAGGCCGACAAATTGCCGGAGGAAGCGCTGCCCGTCGGCAAGGCGCGCATTGCCCGCGAAGGCCGCGACCTCACCATCGTTACCTACAGCGCCATGGTCCACGAAGCGCTTGAAGCCGCCAAAGAACTTTCCAGCGAAGGCTGGGAAATTGAAGTCGTGGATTTGCGTTCCGTGAAACCCCTCGATACCGACACCATCGTCGCCAGTGTCGCGCGCACGGGAAAACTTCTGTGCGTCGGCGAAGCCTGGCCGTGGGGCGGCGTGACCGCGGAAATCGTCTCGCGCGTCACAGCCGAAGGCTTCGGCCTCCTCGACGCGCCGCCACAACGTCTCAACGCCAAAGACACCCCCGTGCCCTATCACCCGAATCTCTGGGCCGCCCATCGTCCCACCGCCCGCAGCGTCGCCGCCGCCGCTCGAAATTTATTAAGACAATGAGAGTTCCAGTCATCATGCCCCAGCTCGGCGAATCCATCGCCGAGGCGAACATCATCGCCTTCCTCGTCAACCCCGGCGACGACGTCGTGGCCGACCAAAATCTCATCGAAGTGGAAACGAACAAGGCCACGATGACCGTGACCTCGCCCTGCTCCGGCAAGATCGAAAAATTCTCTGTGCAATTGAATGAGAGCTATGTCGTCGGCGCAGTGCTCGGCCACATCGAAGCAACGAAGGAAGAGGCCGCACGCCTTGGCTTGGATGTTTCCCCTCCGCCAAAAACGTCCGATACCGACCGCGTTGGCAAATCCGACACCAACGGCAAATCCCGCGTCCAGCCCACCGTGCGCGGTTTGCCCGTGCCCGCGAACGCCGCAGGAGCGAGCTATCTTTCCCCGCGCCTCAAAGCCCGCATGGCCGAACTCGGTTTAAGCTCGGCAGACCTCGCTGGTGTCGCCGGTAGCGGCGCAGCTGGCCGCGTCACCATTGAGGATTTCGAAAAATTTATCACTCATCTTGAAAAGCAAAAAATGAGTGGCGCATCCTCCATGCGCGTGGCCGTCGCCGATGCCATGCGCCGCAGTTGGACGCGCCCGCTGGCTACCGTCGGCCTGCCCGTGCAACTGGATGCGGTCCTCGCGCACCGCAAAACGTCCAACCCCAAGCCCGGCCCGGCCCTTTACGCCCTGCGCGCCCTGGCCATCGCGCTGGCAGAAAATTCTGCGCCCGCTGGCCGCCTCGTCGGCAATAAAATCGTCCACCCCGGCTCCATTGACGTCGGTTTCGCCGTCGAAGCCGAGGACGGCGTGCTCGTCCCGGTCATTCGCCATGCCGACCAAAAAACGCTCCGCGATTTGACGGCGCGTTATAATGAACTCGTGGAACTCGCCCGCCAGCGCAAACTCCCCGCGGATGCCACCGGCGGCTCCATTGCCACCGTCACCAATTTCGGCACCTTCGGCCTGACTTGGGCTACGCCGATTCCACTGCCTGAACAGACCCTCGTGCTCGGCATGGGCGCCGGCCGCCCCGCACCGCAATGGGACGAGAAGAAATATCAATTTGTCCCCGTAATGGAAGCCAACCTCACCTTGAGCTTCGACCATCGTGTGCTCGATGGCGGCGCTGCCGGCCGCCTGCTTCAGCGCATCGGCCAACTCATGGGCCAGCCCGAGAAACTTTAAGCGCTCCCTCCTGATTTACTTTTTGATTGGGTCGTTCGATAGCTTCTCCCTCTCCTGGGGGAGAGGGTTGGGGTGTGGGCGAGCCAAACAGTAGCGGGCGTGAACTCGCTCTAATTGAAATTCTGAATTCTGGATTCTGTTTTTACGCCACCTTGCTGTCCGGCGCGATAGCCGCGGCCTTGGCCAAAAGCGCGTCCAGATTTTCCAGGCAGAAGCGCGACCACGATTCATAAGCGTCCAGGTTCTTCACGGCTTCGCTCATTGGAATAAACTCCGCCCCCACCAATCCGCTCCGGCGGTTGGCGACCTGTTCATCCGCCACCTGCACGATATGCATGATGCCCAAATGCACGTAGCCCACCTCCGTGCTGTCGTCATTGATGACCGCCACGGCCGTTTCTTTGGCGACTTCGATTTCCACTTCCTCCATCAACTCGCGCCGCATGGCCTCGTGATAGCCGATGCTCGCGCGGGCATGTTCGAAAAGGCCGTGATCCTCCTCGGAAATATGGCCGCCCACCCCCACGGAATAAAGCCCGTGCAAACGCGTTTCCTGCCCGCCCTTGCCCCGCCGATAGCGGAGGATTTTGTCGCCGCAGATGATCAGGGCATAAGGAATGAGCTGTTTGTAACGCCGGTCCTGCTCCGCTTCGCTCCGGTTGATATAAGTGATATTGGCGTTGGCCGTCACGACCGAAAGATATTTGCCGACTTCGAGGCTCATCCCCTGGAACACGCCGAGCTTTTCAAAAAGATTTCGTTGAAAACACAGGACTCTCTCTTCAGTTGCCATATCCCTTCAATGTTGATGATGCGCCGCCGCACGACGAGTCAAAATTGTTTTTGATTGTTGCCATCTTATTCACAATACCGGTTTTCGTCGTTAGATTCGAAGCAAATCCGAAAAGTAGAGGTTTTTGGCGGCCAGTTCAAACCCTGTCAATCAACTGCTCTTTCGGAAACCGTACTTTTGGCGAGCTCGCATATTTATCTTCAGTCGAACGATAACCCAGCGTTGCAATCACCGCCGAAGCATAACCCTTGGCCTTGAGCCCGAGGATTTCGTCATACTGCGCGCGGTCAAAACCTTCCATCGGACAGGCATCAATGCCCAGCAACGCCGCGCTGGCCAGCAAATTGCCCAGGGCGATGTAGGTCTGGTTGCGTGCCCAGGCATTGCGGGCCGTCTCATTCATGGCTTGGACAATGCCGCCCACCAACACGTTGCGGAACGGCGCCAGCGCTTCTATCGACACGCCCTGTCCCGCCGCGAGATGACGGACATGGGCATCCACGTCCGCCACGTCCAGGTTGTTCTTGGCGGCAAAAACGACCAGGTGTGACGCCTCGCTGATTTGTCTTTGTCCATAAGACGCCGGCAGCAGTTTCGCGCGCATGGCCGGATCCGTGACGATAATGAACTTCCACGGCTGCAATCCGCCGCTGGAAGGCGAAAGTCTTAGGGCTTCTTCTAAAGTGGCCCAGTCCGCTTCGCTGATTTTTCGTTTTGGGTCAAACTGTTTCGTGGCGTAACGCCAATTCAGTTGTTCGAGGAGTCGTTTGGAATTGATCGCGCTCATAGTTTTTTGGTTATTGATGGTTGTTTGTGTTGGTTAATAAAATTTTGCTTAGGTTTTTTTCACTTCGGGGCGGTGGCTGATCAAATAATCCAGCGATGCTTTGCCGGCCCCATAGACCATGACAATCAGCGCCAGGCCAATGGCGAGCAGGTGATATTCAAACCCTTCGCC
>DASYNM010000573.1:0-4622 GCA_036008545.1 Verrucomicrobiia bacterium | reverse complement strand
GCATATTCGAAGGATGTCCCTAATGACCCGGTCTAGGAGGATTCTGCCACCTTTGTCCTTTTCCGTTGATCGCTGGAGCCAACTCTCGTAAAAGAAAGCGCTGTGAGCACAAAACGCGTCAAGGACGAACCGATATTAAGGCTGAAGAATGCCCCGATTGTTGAGGCGGTGATCGACCTTGATTGCGAAATGCCGCCATTGTGGCAGCTGAAGCCTGTGGAAACAGCGGCCAAAGATTCATTTCGAGCACAATATCCCAAGTTCCGGGAGGTTTTGTTGCAGGAGCACCGAATTGAGGCACAGCATGAAGCGGAGTCGCACGTGTCCAGCCAGAGCAGATTGCAAGGATTCCAATTTCTCCACGAGGATGAAAGGCAACTCGTCCAAGTGAGAGCGAATGGATATTCCTTCAACCGACTTTCGCCTTATTCGACACTCGACGATTACATCCGTGAAATTGAGCGGACCTGGAAATTGTTCGTTAGTTTTGCCTCACCGGTTCAAGTTCGGGCAATCCGATTGCGTTATATCAACCGTATCCTGTTGCCTACATCAGGCGGAAAGCTGGAGCTGGCGGATTTTTTCAAGATTTGCCCACATCTCCCAGATGAAGAGAAGCTCGTTTTGGTAGGCTTTCTAAATCAACATGCCGCCGTCGAAAAGGATTCCGGCAATCAGGTCAACATCATTCTTGCCGGTCAAGCACTCGAAAATAACATGATTCCCGTGATCTTCGATATAACTGCAGCAACCGCAATGAAGACGGAGCCGGACAATTGGGGCGGAATCTTCGCATCTATTCAGTCATTAAGGCACTTGAAAAATCGAGTTTTTAGAAATACTCTTACCTCGAAATGTCTCAATCTGTTTCAACGGTAAGTGTCCTGGTCGGATATGCAGCCCTCCAGGCGTTCGCTTGTGTTGGCAGCGCGGTTTCGCCAGAGGCCGAATCGATAAGCAAGGCGGCCACAGCTATAGTGGACTCCGTCGAGCAATCACGTGCGCTCTTTGGAGCGAAGGCTGACGCGATTTCGCGTTTGTTGGCGCTTGCCAGTGAGTACGCCTCTGACAACACAACGTCAGTCGACCCGTGTGCCATAGTCATTGCGCAGGGATTTCTGCGAGCTCTGCCTGAGGGCGTTGCACTACCAGAGTTTTCGGTTGAGCCGGGTGGTTCCATTTCCCTTGATTGGATTGAATCGCGCAGCCGCCTTTTTTCCTTGAGCATCGGCGGAAATCATCGTTTTGCTTACGCTTGGTTGGACGGCACGAATAAGGGACACGGCGTCGAGAGCTTCGACGGCCAACAAATCCCGGAGCGTCTTCTTGACGGCATCACAGCAATTGTAAGGAATGGAAATGCTTCCATCCGGCCTGCCTGAACAAGTTGCCGACGGGGAAATCCTGGCACGGTTTCTGACATCATCGAGCCAATTCAATTCAAAGATGGTTAAGCCATCCGCTTTTTTACCAGAACCCAATGCCCGCGAAACCTCGGTTTTCCGCCATGACAGCGAACCTCGTGACATTCTGTGGGAAATTGGTAACGAGCATGCAGCACAGGGACGCACTATCCACGGAGCCGCAATGGTGAAGGCTGGTGACGCCAGAGTCGTAGGGCTTTCGGTCATAGCGTACGAACCGCCTCCGCGGCACGCAGCTATAGGAAATTGGCCGTGGATCGAGGATGATCCTGAATTACGGCGGGCGCAACACAAGGAACTGGCGAATTCGCTCGCGAGCAGCGCTGAACTTCTTAAGTTATAAACGCCGAGCGCGGGTTTTTTCTGCTGCGGTGGCTGTCAAGTCGTCTCCTCCCTTTGGAACTCTCGGAGCGCGCAACAGCGCACGACGGTTAGTTTTTAAAGACTTTTCTTCGTTGGCTTCGTGGCGAAAATTAAGGTGCGCGTTGGCGGCATTGCGATTTCTGGCCCCTGTGCGAGCTGAATCCATCAGAAAAATCGGGGTTTGGCGCACAAAATGGGGGCCTGAGAATAGTTGCGTTTTTGTACTTGCGTTCCCACAAACATGTGTTACCATGTCTTCTGTGAAGTGCTTAGGCGCTTGTTCTTTGAAAGTTTGCAGAGGGAGTGATGGGTGGTGAATGCTGACCCCGCCTACGCGTAAGCTTCGGCGCGGCGAGGGGAAAGAGCTAAAGGTTAGCGCCTTGGCGAATGCGTTTGGTTCATGGTCGGAAGGAGAAACCAGCTTACGTAAGTTGTTGATTTTCCTGATATTTCCAGATATTTCCGGATATTTTCAATGGCCTCTTGGAGCCGTCATCTCCAAAACGTGGCTGTTGAATCGCCGGCTATTCGCCAAAACCCAGACCGCTAAGACGAGATTTTGCTGGCGGGCCTTGCGCGACAGCATGAGGGAAATTTCACTTCTTGCCGGGAGTCTTCGCGGCAGCGGCTTTTGTGAACAGATTGATTCTGTCCTTGGTGCGCGCTCCGCCGTCCGCGGCCGGCACTTTGGTCGCTGCGGTCGCCCAGTCCTGTGCCTTGATGGCGTCCGCCAACTCCTTGTTGACCTCCTTCCCGTCAGCAGTCTTCGCGTGATTGAAGATGCCCTTGGCGCCCCATTGGAAGATCAAATCCACCACGGCCAGCACGGCCTCGTCGGGCCATTGGTTTATCTGATCCTGTTTGACGTAGGTGTCCAACTCCGACAGTTTGGCCTTGATGTCGTCATCCAGCAGCTTATCTACGCCCTTCTCCGTGAGGCGAAAGGTGGAATGACATTCAAAAAAGTCACCGGCCTTCTTTCCACCGAACGGAATCCCGGGCCGATCTTTAAAAGTCCCTGTCGTCCATTTGTGAGTCATCATGTTCAGAGCTTCATCGATGAGAAGTTCCAACGGCGGATTTTCGGCTTTGGCCTTTTTGTAGGTGTCCAATTCCAGCCCCCACGGTCCCGGCACGGTGTCATCCACCACGGTTGAAGTCGTGAGTTTATCCACGAAGGCGACGACAGCCCCCTGGCCCTCAATCGGACCCAGCAGGCTCGGCGTTTTCGCTTTGACAGCGCAAAAAGCCACGTAATCCGCAGCGAAGGTCTGGGAGTCACGTACAAATTCGTGTTCGTACGTTAGCAGATTAGTGAGGGGCGCCTTGTAATTGTCTCTGGCTTTGGACTTCTCTACTTTGAGCAACAGATGACCAACGCCAATCGTCAGATGACCGAGATTGTCCCGGTAAAGCCACGGTATTCTGTTTTCGTGAGTGCCCAGCGAAAGCAAGTCGCGCAGCTTTTGTGTTACGGTGTCCTTAAGAGTGGGCATAAGTGAATGCTACTTCCCGGATTTCGTGGCCGCATTTTGCAACAACTCGGAGGTCGAAGCAGATGCGGCGCTGCGATTCTTTCATGGGCAGCCGCGAGGAACGCAGCAATGTTTGTTGACTGAACCGGTATTTGTTCACTGCGCCGTGCCGACTCCATGGCGCCGCACTGGTGATGAAGCTTTGCTTCGCGATCGCGCTCATCTTGTTCAGCCTTTCGCGGAATTTTGCCCGATCATGGATCAGCCGTCAATCCCGAAGGCGCGCACGTTGAGAGTTGCCGTTCCCGGATGCGCCGCCGGTTCTGAATTTGCCGAATCGATCCTTGCACACTTGGTGGGACGGCACTAATTTCATGGCGCGGTCGCCGAGGAAGCGCGGTTGCGGACTCGGCGGCAGGCTTGCAGACGAGTATGCCAAATCCCCCTGTCAAACAGGCCGCCCGGAAAAGTTCGGCAGAAAGCGCGGACGCCGTCCCTTGGCGCGTCCTTTTTGTCGGCGCCGATTCCTTGTGGTTCGGCCAAATCAAAGGCGACCTCGCATGCCTTTACCCGCATTGGCTGTGTCAATTGATGCCGGAAGTCGCAGCTGCCGCGGAGGATTCGGCTTGGCGGAACGCGGATGCCTTGGTGGTGGAGGGAGGAGCTGCCGGCGCGCGGGAATGGATGGCGGCAGTCAAGAAGGAGAAGCCCAACGCCAATTGCCTCATTCGTTGCGATCTCGCGGACAAGACCGTGGCGGATGCCTGGAAGGGATTGGGCTATACCATGTTGGCCAGCACCGGCGACGCTAGCCTGCTGGCTTCGAGTCTGCTCCGCAACGCGCGTTTGTTGGAGTGGATGTCCGAACCTGCCATCAAACGGCTTCTGCCTTTGATTCGCAAGCTGCCCGCCACGCCTCGCCTTTACACGCAAGTTATCGAGGAGTTGCGTTCGCCAAATGGATCCCTGGACACGGTCGCCCACTTGCTCCGCCAGGATCCCGTCATGTCGGCCAAGATGCTGCAATTGGTCAACTCGGCCTTTTTCGCCTCGGCTCGCGAGGTGACCGATATGCTCGATGCCGCGACGATCCTGGGCACCGAGCGCATCAAGTCCCTCGTTTTGCTGGCCGGGATTTTTTCCCAATACAACGACGCGGAAGGCATCAGCCCAACCATCGCGGCCCTCTTGGCGCACAGCCTTCGGGTGGGCATCTATGCGCGGGCGATTGCCTTGGGCGAAACCAAGAACGCGGAGGTGGCGGAGGCTGCCTTCACGGCTGGTGTCATGCACGACATCGGGAAAATTGTCCTGGCCGGCAATTTGCCCGATCGTTACCTGGAAGTCCGGGCCATACGCG
>DASYNM010000572.1:0-1794 GCA_036008545.1 Verrucomicrobiia bacterium | reverse complement strand
GTCTTTGCCCAGGATTTGCTCGATGCGTAACAATTGATTGTACTTAGCCACGCGATCCGTGCGACTGAGCGAGCCGGTCTTGATCTGCCCCGCGTTGGTCGCCACGGCGATGTCCGCGATGGTGGCATCCTCAGTTTCGCCGGAGCGATGGCTGATGACCGCCGTGTAACCATTGTCCTGCGCCAGTTCAACCGCGTCCAGAGTTTCGGTCAGCGAGCCGATTTGATTGACCTTGACCAAAATGGAATTAGCCACGCCTTCATTGATTCCCTTTTGCAGGAATTTGACGTTAGTCACGAATAAATCGTCGCCGACGATTTGCAACTTGTGGCCAAGTTTGTCCGTCAACAACCTCCAAGTCTTCCAATCATTCTCCGCGCAGCCGTCTTCCAGGCTGATGATGGGATATTTCCCGGCCAACTCGACGTAGAACGCCACCATGTCGTCGCCCTTCAACTTCTGTCCCGAACTTTTCTTGAACACGTAATTGCCCGAAGCGGCGTCGTAAAACTCCGAGGCGGCCGCGTCCAGCGCCAGAAAAATGTCCTGGCCAGCCTTGTAGCCCGCGTCCTTGATCGCTTGCAGGATCGCCTCGATGGCGGCTTCGGTGCTCTCCAATTTCGGCGCAAAGCCGCCTTCATCGCCAACGGTCGTCGAAAGTCCTTTTTTCTTGAGCACCGCTTTGAGCGCGTGAAAAGTCTCGGTGATCGCCTGCAAGCCGCGCGAAAAGGTGGGCAATCCCTTGGGCACAATCATGAATTCCTGGAAATCAATCGGCGCATCGGAATGCGCGCCGCCGTTGATGACGTTGGCCATCGGCACGGGAAGCACCTTTGCATTGGGGCCGCCCAGGTATTTGAAGAGCGGCAACCCCACGTGCGCCGCCGCCGCTTTGGCATTGGCCAGGGAAACCGCCAGAATGGCGTTGGCGCCCAATTTCGATTTGGTCTCCGTGCCGTCCAAATCGAGCATGATGCGATCGACTTTGAGTTGATCCAGCGCATCCATCTCGCGCAAGGCGGGGAGGATTTTGTCAGTCACGTTCTTGACGGCCTTGGTGACGCCTTTGCCGCCATAGCGGGCTTTGTCGCCGTCGCGCAATTCGAGGGCCTCATGTTCGCCAGTGCTGGCGCCGGAAGGCACCGCCGCGCGTCCGGCCGCGCCGCTGGCCAGGAGGACATCAACTTCAATGGTGGGATTGCCGCGCGAATCCAAAATCTCACGAGCTAAAATGTCAGAAATACTACTCATAGTGCGAGGCATCATAAGAGCGCGGCCACGGCAGTCAAGGCGCAAGCAAGCCAGCGCGGCTTGAGGGCGTTCAGCCACAGATGGACACAGATAAGCGCAGATTTTTTCAGAAGGGATCGGTTACGCTTTGGGCGGTTCCGGGCGCATCTCACTCTGTGACAACTTCGTTTATCTCCCTCTCCTCCACACACTTGTGGAGGAGAGGGGCGGGGAGAGGAGGTTCGACCAAGCGTGCCCCTCTCCCTATCCCTCTCCCCGCTCGCGCGGGGCGAGGGAGCGTCATCCAACAAATTCAAAGAAATCTGCCAGAAAGTGAGATGCGTGCAATAGTTCTGCCTGGTTTTACTACAAGCCATCTCATAAATAGGAAAGTGTGACAAAATGTCTCTTGTACTTTTTCCGGTACTGTATATGTAGTTATGGATGGATTTGACAAACGAGCAGTGGAAAATCGTCGAAGACATCCTGCCCGAAGACCCGGTGCGGGAGGACGGGCGCGGTCGGCCTTGGAGCGATCGTCGCATGGTATTGGAAGGAGTGTTG
>DASYNM010000571.1:0-5565 GCA_036008545.1 Verrucomicrobiia bacterium | reverse complement strand
AATATGCCGCCGCCTCGGATTGCGCATTGATAACGGCGCGAAAAGGGCGTATCCATGGAAGGTCATGCGGAATCGCATCACGTCGTTGTCGGAATCTCGGTTGGGGGCTGCGGGCCGCTGGCTGGGGACGGGGTGCTTTCTTCTGCTTTTTGCCTCTCTGGCGGCGGCGCAGTCGGCGGCTCCGACGGTGGAGGAAACGCAAAAGCAGTTTCTGCGCGGCGAATATGAAACGGTCATCCGCGTGACGCAAAAAAAAGTCCAGGAAGGCGCGTATCAGGATGATTGGCAGATTCTGCTCATCAAATCGTTGCTCGCCACCGGCCGCTACGGCGAGGCCCACAGCAACGCCCTGGCCGAAGCCGGCGATTCCTACAATCTGAATCTTCGCCTGCTGGCCCGCGAAACCGACCTCTACCAAAATGATCCCGCCGGCGCGCAGCGTCAGTTGGCGCAAATGAAAGTGGTGATCGAGCGCCGCTTCAGCACGTTCCAAAATGAGGACGGGGCCGCTTTGGGCAGGGCGCTGTTGTTGCTGGGGCTCGAACCGCGTCTGGTTCTGGATAATTGCTTTCGCCGCGCCGAAAAAGCGGACCCGCCCGTGCGCGACGCCTTCCTGGCCACCGGCCAATTGGCCCTGGACAAACACGACTCCGCCCTGGCCGCCGACGCCTTCCGCGCCGGGCTGAAAAAATTCCCGGACGATCCCGATCTGGAGTCGGGCCTGGCGCGGGCGTTTGAATCGGGCGACCAGGAGGAAATGTTCCAGCACATTGAAGCGGCGCTGGCCATCAATCCGCGCCATGTGCCAAGTTTGCTGCTGCTGGCCGATCATATGATTGACGCGGAGGATTACGACCAGGCCGGCAAACAATTGGCGCTGGCGCTGGCCGTCAACCCCCACAGCCCCGAAGCGCTGGCCTATCGCGCCGTGCTGGCCTTGCTGCGCAACGACACCGTCGGCGCAGAAAAAGATCGTGCGGATGCCTTGCAATTCTGGAAGGGCAACCCGGCGGTCGATTATCTCATCGGTCAAAAGCTGGCGCGGAAATACCGCTTTGAGGAAGCGGCGGCGGAGCAAAAGCGGGCCTTGGATTTGGATCCGGCCTATTTGCCGGCGCGGCGCGAGTTGGCGGAGGACTATCTGCGCCTGGGTCAGGATGCGCAGGGTTGGGAATTGGCCCAGGACGCCCATGCGCAGGACAGTTACGATGTCACGCTCTACAATCTGGTGACGCTGCACGACCAGATGATCAAATACCGGACGCTGACCAACGCGGATTTCATGGTCGAGATGACCGCGCACGAGGCGGACTTGTACGGCCAGCGCGTGCTCGATTTGCTCACGCGCGCCAAAGCCACTTTGTGCGCCAAGTACGGGGTGGAGTTGTCTAATGTGACGCGCGTTGAGATTTTTCCTTCGCAAAAAGATTTTGCGGTGCGGACCTTCGGCATGCCGGGCAATCCGGGCTATCTCGGAGTGTGTTTCGGCTCGGTCATCACGGCCAATAGTCCCGCTTCGCAAGCGCCTAATCCGGCCAATTGGGAAGACGTGCTGTGGCACGAGTTCTGCCACGTCGTCACGCTCCATGATACGCGCAACCGCATGCCTCGCTGGTTGAGCGAAGGAATTTCCGTTTACGAGGAGCGCCAGGCCAATCCGGCCTGGGGCGAAAGGATGAACCTCGACTACCGCGAAATGATTGTTGACGGTAAGTTGACGCCACTGGGCAAACTGAGCGGCGCCTTTCTCGCGCCCAAGAGCAACAAGGACCTTTTGTTCGCCTATTACGAATCCTCGCTCGTGGTGGAATTCCTGGTGAAGGAGCACGGCTTGGCAACGTTGAAGGCGATTTTGCAAGACCTGCGCGATGGCCAGGAAATCAACCACGCCATCACCGCCCACACCGTTCCGTTGGCCGAACTGGAGAAACAATTCGCCGCGTTCGCCCGCGCCCAAGCCGACGCTCTGGCGCCGGGAGCTGACCTGGCCGAACTTCCCAAGGACGACGATGCCGCCTGGAATTTGACGCATCCGAACAATTATTATGTGCGGATGCGCCAGGCGCGAAAACTCATGGAAGATAAAAATTGGAGCCAAGCCAAGCCGCTACTCGAAGCGACAGCCGCTTCCTACGCCGGCGAGCGTCGCGCGGATAATCCGCTCTGGCTGCTGGCCAAGACGGAACGAAATCTTAACGACACCAACGCCGAGCTGGCCGCGCTGACTAAATTGGCCGAACGAGAATCGGACTTCGTCGATTTGTATCTGCGCCTGATCGAATTGTCGGTGACGGCCAAGGATTGGGCGTCGGCTGCCAAATACGGTAACCTGTTGCTGGCAGTCAACCCGTTGATCTCCGCGCCGTACGACGCACTGGCTCAGGCGGAGGACGCCTTGAGCCAAAACGATCAGGCGATCGAGGCTTATCGCCGGTTGCTCTTACTGGACCCGGCGGATCCCGCGGAGGTGCATTATCAACTGGCGCGTTTGCTGCATGCGCGCGGCAACGCGGAAGCGGAAGCCAAACGACACGTTGTGCAGGCGTTGGAAGAAGCCCCGCGCTTTCGCGAAGCGCAACGCTTGCTGCTGCAACTTGAGGCCCACTCGTGAAGTCGCACCGTAAATGGCTGCTGCTCGGCGTCGTCTCGCTTTTGCTGGCAGGACTTTGCTTCGCCCAAGAGTGGTTCGGCGGCGGTGGCCGGCGAGGCCGGGGTCGGGGCAGAGAGTCCCTCGAAGCCCCATTCGTGCAGACCGAAGGCGGGGATTTGGTCAACGAGGACACCGTTCGCACGGCGCGCGAGACGGCCTCGCACAGCACCGGCACGCCCAATTGGACCAACGAGCCAGGTTTTGAGGACGATGTCTTCACCTTTGCGCGCATCATTTACAAATTCGACCGAAATCGCGTGCGCCGCAGTTCGATGGCCTGGATCAATGACTATCCTGACAGCGATCTGAATCTTTCCTATCGCTTGCAGGAATTGACTTCGATGAAAGTTAATCCCGATGGCCGGGAGCTTAAGCTCACCAACGCGGACCTTTTTGATTATCCCTTTATTTACATGGTCAAGCCCGGCGTCATGGAGTTGCGGGACGAGGAGGTGCCCATCCTCCGCAAATATCTGGCCAGCGGCGGCGCACTGATGGCTGACGATTTTTGGGGTGACCGTGACTGGAACAATTTTGAGAGTCAAATCAGCCGCGTCCTGCCCGGGCGCCATTGGGTCGAATTGCCAATGAGCCACGCGATTTTCCACTATCCCTTCCCACTCGATGTTGACAAAAACAACCTGCAAGTCCCCTCGATTCATCGATGGGAGAATGACCGCGTCAGTTATCGCGGCGGCCAAGACACGCACGACATGCACGTGCGCGCCTGGCTGGATGACAAGCAACGCATCATGGTTATCGCCACCCACAACACCGACAATGGCGACGGCTGGGAGCGCGAAGGCGAGGACATAGAATACTTCAAGACCTTTTCCGAAAGCCGCGCCTATCCGCTCGGAATCAACATCATCTTTTACTTGACGACACATTAAATGAACGCACCTGCCGAAGCCCCATCCACCGCCACCGCCACCGCCACTTTGAACGAAGACCGCCAGGCCGTCGAACGCCTGTCCGCCGGCCGCGCCCGCATCGAAGCCGAACTGGGCAAAGCCATCGTCGGCCAGCGCGAAGTGATTGAACAGATTCTGCTGGCGCTCTTTGCCGGCGGACATTGTCTGATCACCGGCGCGCCCGGCCTGGCCAAGACGCTGCTGGTCAAATCCATCGCCCAAATTTTTCACCTCAAGTTCCAGCGCGTCCAATTTACGCCCGACCTCATGCCGGCGGACATCACGGGCACGGAAATTTTGCAGGAGACCGCCGAAGGCCGGAAGATGGTGTTCGTTCACGGCCCGGTTTTCGCCAACATGATTTTGGCCGATGAAATCAACCGCACGCCGCCCAAAACGCAGGCCGCGTTGCTCGAAGCCATGCAGGAACATCAAGTCACCGCCGCTGGCATCCGCCACGCCTTGCCGGAGCCGTTCTACGTCTTGGCCACGCAGAATCCCATCGAGATGGAGGGCACGTATCCTTTGCCCGAAGCGCAACTGGACCGTTTCATGTTCAACGTCGTCATCAATTACCTGCCCGAAGACGATGAAGTGGCCGTGGTGGAACGAACCACCGCGCGCCGCCCCGCAGCCATCGAGCCGATTTTCACCGGCGAAGACGTGTTGCGCTTCCACGAATTGGTGCGCCAGGTGCCAATCGCGCAAAACCTGGTGCGTTACGCCGTGCGGCTGGCGGCCTCCTCGCGCCCGCAGCAAGCCGGCGCGCCCGCCTTTGTCAACGATTGGGTAAGCTGGGGCGCCGGCACGCGTGCCGCGCAGTTTCTGACGTTGGGCGCCAAGGCGCGCGCGCTGCTGCAAGGCCGCACGCATGTCTCGGCCGAGGACATCCGCACGCTGGCGGCGCCGGTCCTGCGCCACCGCATTCTTGTCAACTATCGAGCCGAGGCCGAGGGCACCAACGTGGACGCGGTCATCCGCCGCTTGCTGGAAACCGTCGGCGAGCCGGGCGCGTCTTGAGTTGTTATGCCGGCAAACTTCAGTGGAGATTAGTAGGCAATTCGGCGGATGCCTCGCACACGATCGAAGGCTCTGTCTTTGGACACCAGGGGAAGTCGATTTAAGAAGTGGTGTCAGCGAGCATGCCGGGGACTCCGATTGGAACGCCTGCCCCGGCCGCCGCGAACCGCTTTTAGAAGGTCCGGGTCCATGGGCGGAAGCACCTTGCCCTCAAGTTTTTCGAGCACTTCGCCACAAGTGTTGGCACGGTCAGGCAATTCCCGTGTGAGCATCTCGGAAAAGCTTTCTTTGCCGATCTTAAGCTTTTTCAGCTTGTCATGCACCTCTGTTGTGACTGTGAGTGTGATCGTCGCCATGAGTTTATAATACACGAGCAATGCACGAAGGCAACGCGAAACGGCAGCGGTGGACGAGAGAGGCTGGCACCGTTCTCGCGAAGGGCTTCTGGAGCGGCTTGCATTATAACGCGCCTTCGAGTACACTGGCAACATGACCGCAGTGGAAATCATCGCTGAGATTAAACGTCTGCCCCGAGCGGAACAGAACCGTGTCACCGAATCTGTCCGGAAGGCCGGGGAAGCCCGCCCTCTTACACCTCAGGATCTGGGCGAACTGGCCAAGAAAATGATCGAAGCGAAAGACCCGGCCGAATCCGACCGTTTGCAGGCAGAGATTGTACGCGGGTTCTATGGCGGGCAAGTGGTTTAAAAGGTTTTCCGGCTTCACGGTCTGCGGTGAAGGCGAGTTGATCAAAACTTTTCTGCTGGCCGGTCAAGCGCCTGATGGAAACGAAATTGGATAAGATCTCTTGGGGCCAACCATGCTTCCAGATTTCAGTACGGCCTTGTTGAATCCTTCCGCGAACCGGGATAGCCTTGGTATGTCATGCCGGATGTATTGCCAGCAAAAGAAGCGGGGTTCGTCGATCCCAAGGCGCTGATGGCGATTCGGAATCTCGAATTGCGCGCCCGGGTCGTCGTC
>DASYNM010000570.1:0-6158 GCA_036008545.1 Verrucomicrobiia bacterium | reverse complement strand
GAAAATTCCCGTGAGGCCCATTGATCGTTTGATTCAACTTTGGATGCTTTTTGCATCCTCCCCACAAGTACACGGTTTTTTAAAAGTACAAGTTTACATTGTACATACACAACGGAATTATTTGTGGGTAATGCTCAGCCTCGGAGGAGAGGGTTAGGGTGAGGGCGGACCGCCGTGGCAACTGAATCGTTTCGGCTTAGACCACTTCCACTGGACACTGCGGGATCGAGGCCAGAAACGCCTGGCCGTACTGCTTGGTGAGGATTCGATTGTCCAGCACGACCACAATCCCCGTGTCGGTTTTGGAGCGGATCAAACGGCCAATGCCCTGACGGAATTTCAAGATCGCCTCCGGCAGGGAGAATTCCTTGAAAGAATTGCCGCCCCGCTCCTCAATGGCTTCGATGCGCGCTTCGATCAGCGGATGGTCCGGCACGGCAAAAGGCAGGCGCGTGATGATGACGTTGGAAAGCGCTTCGCCCGGCACATCCACCCCCTGCCAGAAACTGTCGGCGCCGAAGAGGACGGAATCGACGTCAAGTTTAAATTTCTCCAGCATGAGCGAGCGCGGCGTGCCGGTGCCTTGCACGAAACAGGCCAGACCCAATTCGTCGAAGAACGGCTCCATCTGCTGGCCAACCTCTTGCATGAGTTTAAAGTTAGTGAAAAGGACGAACGCCTTGCCGTGCGTCATGCGCACAAAATGTTCGATCCAATGCACAAGGCTGGATTGGTAGCCGGCATCGCGCGGGTCGGGCATCTTAGCGGCCACGAAGATTTTCATTTGACGCTCGTAGTCGAAAGGCGAACCGGCCTGAACCAAATTGGATTTCTCCCCGCCAACTTGGCTGGCGAAGTAATGCAGCGGCGGCGCTTTGGCGGCGCTTTTCGGCGCGTGCGGTTGATCGGGGGCCACAGCCACGGCCAAAGTCGCGCTGGTCATGACCACGGAAGTTTCCGTTTCAAATAATCGTTCGCGCAGAAAATCGGCCACGTTAATGGGAGCGGCGTGGAGCGCCAGGTTGCGCTGAGTTTTTCCGGTTCGCTCAACCCAATAGACGTGGTCGGGCGCGCCCTGGCTCAAAAAAACCGCGATCTCGGCCCGCAACTCCTCCAGGCGCCGGTTGCACTCGGCCAATTCCTGGGCGGTGTCCTTGTCGTTGACAGCTTTGATCAACGCGCTGACCTCCTCGCGCACACGTTGAATGGACAGCGTCAAGTTGTCCTCGACCAAATCACAATGTCGAACCCGCACTTCCGCCCAGCGCTTCGTTTTGCGCTCGGATTCGCGGGCGGCCACGATCTGATCGCAGGCGTGCTCAACCTCGGCGAAAAACTTGTCCGTCTCCTTCAACGCGTCTTCCACCAATTTTTCCTTGCCGCGCCGCAAAATAGTCAGGAGACCTTTTTTCGTGGTTGGATGCCAAAGCCGTTGCAATCCGTATCGGACTTGCGCGTGCGTAAGGCCGATGCCGATGTGGCCGGAAGCGACGCGCTCGACCGTGTGCGCTTCATCGAAAATGACAAAGTCATTCTTCAACAAAACGCCGCCCTTTGGTTCCTCCTCTTGACTGCCAAGGAGCGTGAAAAAGAGGGTGTGGTTGAGCACCAGCACGTCCGCCGCCAGCATCTCGCTGCGCGCGCGCTGATAAAAGCACGGCCGCCCGCCCTCCTTGACAAAATCCGAGCCGTGCCCGCATTGCCTGGGGCTGCACAAGCCGCGTTCGGAACAAACTTGCTGCCAAACGTTCGGCGCTGGCTCGATTTCGAAATCCGAGAGGCTTCCATCTTCGGTTTTCTGCGACCATTCATCGATGCGCTCCAACTCCTGCATGTCCGGCGAGGTGAAAAGGTGCTCGCCTTGCAGGCGCACCTTGCGCAGGCGCCGCGTGCAGAGATAATTGTGCCGGCCCTTGAGCATCGTGAAATGGAATTTCACGGGCAGAATCTGGGCCAGCATCGGCAAATCTTTTTGGATCAGTTGCTCCTGCAAATTGATAGTGTGTGTCGAGATGACCGCTTTCTTGCGCTGAGCGACTGCGTAAAGAATCGACGGAATCAGATAAGCCAGACTCTTCCCCACGCCGGTGCCAGCCTCGACAATCAAGTTCTCCCCGGCCTCCAGCGCGCGCGCGACTGCCACGGCCATCTGTTGTTGTTGCGGGCGGAACTCGAAGTTGCGCGACCGAGACAACAGCCCGGTTGGGGAAAAAATCTCCTCGATTTGCGACACCAGACCGGGCGGAGTTCCGGCGACTTGAGGTTCGATGAGGCTGATCATGGGCGGCGTTCTGGCTCAGGCGCCTTTCGCTCGGCGGGGAATGAGCTCCTGCGCAGCTTTGTTCTTGACGATCATCTGCGGCGCCAAAACGCCGCGCCACGTCACATTGGGATAAATGACCGACGCCCTCCCAAGGATGCTCCCCGGACTTAGGACCGCGTTGCAGCCAACTTCGCATTCGTCACCCAGAAGCGCGCCGAATTTCCGCAGCCCGGTGTCGAATGCTTTTCCGTCCATTTCAACCGTAATGTTACCGGGAAAGACTTTGAAATTCGAGATTTTGACGCCCGCCCCCAAATGCGCTCTGCAGCCCAGGATGGAGTCGCCCACGTAATTGAAGTGCGGCGCCTGGGCCTTGTTGAACAGGATCGAATTCTTGATTTCGGTGGCGTTGCCCACCACGCAATGGTCGCCGATGATGACGTTTTGGCGGATGTAAGCGTTATGGCGAATCTGACAGTTTTGGCCGATGATGGCCGGGCCAATAATCATCACGCCGTCCTCCAGGATCGTGCCCTCGCCGATGGAAACGTGCTCGCCGATATACGCGGTGCCCTCGCAGCGGTTGCGCAGTTGCGGACGCGCGCGGGGGGCCAGGTAAGCGGCGATTTTTCCCAGCGCCTCCCAGGCGTATTTGCATCCATCGAAGATTGCGGCGTGCCCCGTTTGGGCCAGATCAAACAATTCACTCGGCTCGAACATCTGGCAGCAGGGTACGCCGAGGGGTATCGCCTGCAAAGATTAAAAGCAAAGCGTTGCCGGACGAACTGCGCGAGCGCCTCCCGGTCAAATCATCATGGCGCCCTGTTCTACGCGCCGCGAAGATTGTTGTCCTAATCGGGCTTGCCCGCTCGTCTTAATTCTGACAGAACGTGACGTGAAGACTCGCGTTGAGAGAAAAGCAAAACATGAGCACATCAAAGAAAAAGACGGCGGCCAGCATTGTCTGGTTCGAAATTGCGGCGGACGATGTCGGTCGCGCCAAGACTTTTTACGGCGCCTTGTTCGGCTGGAAGATTAAGTCGCTTCCGGGCGTGAAGGATTATTGGCACATTGATACCGGCGGTGGCGAGGGCACGCCGGACGGCGGGCTGATGGCGCGCTGTCACCCGCAACAAGCCATCACTAACTACGTGAATGTAGCATCGGTGGACAAATTCATGGCGAAGGTTGTGAAATTAGGTGGCAAGGTCTGTTCGCCCAAGATGACGGTGCCAGGGAAAGGTTACTTCGCCATGTGCGCGGACACGGAAAGGAACACGTTCGCCATTTGGGAAATGAACCCAAACGCAAAATAATTGTCCTCTGCGTCTCGCTTGGTTCGTCTTAGATATGCAAGACCGAGAAATTATGAGCACAACAAAAAACAATGGCATAGTTCAACCCTATCTTTTCTTCGATGGTCGCTGCGAAGAAGCCATCGAATTCTACCGCCGTGCGGTCGGCGCGGAGGTCATTATGCTGCACCGATTTAAGGATAGTCCTGAACCCGGTATGTGCGTGCCTGGTTCCGAGAACAAGGTGATGCACGCCCGCTTCCGCGTCGGCGAGACGACTATTCTGGCTTCCGACGGACGTTGCATGGGCAAGCCGGCTTTCCAGGGCTTTTCACTCTCGTTCACGGTCGCTTCTGTGGACGAGGCGGAGAAATTGTTCGCCGCCATGGCTGAAGGCGGACAGGTCCAGATGCCGCTGGCGAAGACTTTCTTTTCGCCGCGCTTTGGCATGGTAGCCGACCAATTCGGCGTATCGTGGATGATTCTCGTGCGGCCTTTGGATATGAAATGAACCTGGCTGATAAGTCGGGAGACGGAATCAAGAAGCGTTTGGACTCCGTTCCGAATCCTGAACAAGCCAAAAACAATGAAACAACAAAACGAAAGATAAACAATGAGTACACAAACGAATAATGGATACATGCTGATATTTCGCGGCAACGAGTGGTACAAGGGACTTTCGCCGGAAGAAATGCAAAGGATATCGGGCCAATGGATGGCTTGGTACAAGCGATTGAGTGAACAAGGCAAGGCCGTCGCCGGCAATCCGCTGGAACCCGAGGGCAAATTGGTTTCCGGAAAAAACGGGCGCGTCGTCGCCGACGGACCGTTCGCGGAATCCAAGGAAGCGATCGGCGGATATTTTCTTCTGGACGTCGGCTCGCTCGACGAGGCGGTGGCCATCGCCAAAGATTGCCCAGGCTTGCCCTATGGCGCAAAAATTGAAGTAAGGGCTATCGCCGCAGTATGTCCCATGTCTGAAGAGGCTCACGTCCGTGCGGAGCCAGCCTTGGCCAAAGCGTGATTTCACGATACAGAGCGCTGCTATGTCAGTGCCAGAGCATCCGCAGAAGTCGAGAAGTTACGCAGCATGGAGTGACCAATGAATCCACCGCAGAACAGCGACCAGGAGCCGCAAGCCGCGGAGGTCTCGCAGGCGGTGGAGCACCTTTTCCGCCATGAAGCGGGGAAAATGGTCGCCACACTGACGAGAATCTTCGGCCTCGAGCACCTTACTCTGGCCGAAGACGTGGTGCAGGAGGCTTTGGCACGCGCCTTGCAAACGTGGCCGTTCTACGGTGTGCCCAAGCATCCTGCCGCGTGGATTATGCGGACCTCCCGCAATCTCGCGCTGGACGTGGTCCGCCGTCGAACGGTTTTCCGCCAGAAAGAAGCGCAGATCGTTCAGTTGATGGAGCGCGAAACTCCCTCTTTGGACGAAGCGGTTTTTCCTGAGCAAGGGATCACCGACGATACGTTGAGGATGATGTTCGTCTGCTGCCACCCTCTCATTCCGTCGGAGGCGCAAGCTGCGCTGGCTCTGAAAACGCTCTGTGGATTCGGCGTGCCAGAAATCAGCCGCGCGTTTCTCACGACGGACGCGGCGATTGCCAAGCGCCTGGTGCGGGCGAAACAAAAAATCCGCCAAGCGAAGATCCGGTTCGAGATTCCCGTCGGCGAAGAACTGGGACGCCGGTTGGATGGCGTGCTCCAATCGCTCTACCTCTTATTCAATGAGGGTTACAAAGCGTCGAGTGGCGACAGGTTGGTGCGCGAGGACATTTGTCAGGAAGCAATCCGTTTGACTAGTTTGCTGGTGGAGCATCCGGCGGGCAACCAACCTAGAACTCACGCTCTGCTGGCGCTCATGCTACTGGACGCGGCGCGTCTTCCAGCGCGCGTGGACGGACAGGGAAACTTGCTTCTCCTCAAAGAGCAGGACCGGTCGTTCTGGGATCAGGCGATGCTGGCGCGAGGCATGTTCCACCTGGCACAATCGGCGGCGGGTGAGGAAATCACTGTTTATCATTTGCAGGCCGGTATTGCCGCCTGTCACAGCGCGGCCAAGGATTACGAGTCCACGGACTGGCGGCAAATTTTGTCGCTGTATGATCAGTTGGTTAAGCTTGACCGTTCACCAGTGGTCGCGCTCAACCGCGCCATTGTTTTGGCCAACATTCACGGCCCTAAAGCGGGGCTCGACGCGATCGGAGCGATTCGGGATAGGGAAGTGTTGAACACGTATTACCTGCTCCACGCCGTATTGGGCGAATTCGAGGCGCGGCTGCAGCATACCAAGGCAGCCGCCAGACATTTTCAAAAATCGCTGGAGTTGGCGGAAACCAGGTCCGAGGAACAGTTCCTGACCAAAAGGCTTCAGGCCTGTGAAAACCAAGTCCGCAACTGAACCGGCACGCGGGAGTCAACAGAACGCAGCCGCGAGAATGGGTTGACGCTTAGGAACGCGTCAAAAGAAACCTGCTTCTCTAACGATATTTTCAACAGCACGCATCCGTCATCGGTGAGGGGGATTTTCCGCCTGTGCCCCAGGCTCTCATCGTACAAATCAATGATGGCGCTGTTTTTATCAATTTGCCCGG
>DASYNM010000569.1:0-17529 GCA_036008545.1 Verrucomicrobiia bacterium | reverse complement strand
GATGGGGCGTTACGCAAGGTTCGGTTTGCTGCCACCGCGCTGCTGGCGGGCGCAGCGTTGGTGGCCGGTTGTGCCCTTTTTCATCCGCATATTTTCAAAACGGTGGCTGGCCTGCAACTTTACAGCGTCCGCGACCAGATGGCCAAGGACGTGCCGGGCACGCTGGCCGAGGTTCATGCCTGGGGCATCAAATACGTCGAATTGGCCGGCACCTACGGCCTGGCGACCGAACAATTCAAAGCCCAGTTAACCGAGCACGGGCTGGACGCGGTGAGCGGACATTTCTCATTCAAGGAATGGAGCGAGAATCCTGAAGGAGTTTTATTCCAGGCAAAAGACCTCGGCTTGGTGGACGTCGGCTGCGCCTGGATCGATCACTCAGGCCCGTTCGATGAAAAGACCTGCCGACATGCCATCGAGGTTTTCAATAACGCGGGGGCGTTGGCGGCCTTGCATCACATGCACTTTTTCTATCACACCCATGGTTACGAATTTCAACCTTATAAGGGGGGAACGCTCTTTGACCTTTTGGTGCGCGAAACCAATCCCGCCAACGTAAAATTCGAAATGGACATTTTCTGGGTTGTCCACGCCGGCCAGGACCCGGTGAAATTGCTCAAAAAATATCCCGATCGGTGGGAATCGCTGCATCTTAAGGACATGCGCAAAGGCACGCCGACGGGCCTCCTGACCGGGTCATCCGATGTCACAAATTGCGTGGCGCTGGGCGCGGGAATGATTGATTTGCCAGCCGTGTTACGTGCGGCCCGCGAGTTGGGCGTTCAATGGTATTTCATCGAGGATGAGTCTCCCGTTTCCGAGGAACAAATCCCCGAAAGCCTTATCTATCTGCGGGATCTGAGAAGATAACCGCGCTTATCTTTAAGCTCAGATATCCCGCCTAAGCGCTAAAGTCTTGGGGTCATCCTTCCGATAGCCATTCGGAGAACTAGATGATAGCGCTACTTGATCTTTTGAGAGGAAGGCGGGGCAGCATGACGCGGCTTCTGCCGTGCTTGACTGTTGCCGGCCTGCTTGCTGGCTGCGACACACCGGAGCTTTCCGATATTTCCAAAATAAGGTTTACGCCGGAAGCACGCTACAAGCCCACCAACTTCTACCGCAAGAGCGTAGCCATGGACCCGGAGGTCAAACGCATCGCCATTCTGCCAATGACCACCCTTAAGCCAACAGAGGCATTCCAGGCGGGCGTGGATTCCTTGCAGCCGCTCCTGCACGCCGAGTTGGAAAAGGCCAAACGGTTTGAACTGATTGTGATCACGCCTGAACAATTGCAGGACTGGACCGGCCAGCGCGTCTGGCGGGCCGACGAGCAATTGCCGCCTGACTTTTTTGATCGCATCCGCGAGGAGACCGGCTGCCAGGGTGTTCTGTTTGATCAATTGACCCGCTACCAGCCGTATCAACCTGTGGCGGTGGGCTGGAAATTTACGTTGGTCTTCAACAAGGAACATCAAATCTTCTGGGCCGCCGACGAAGTGTTCGATGGTGGCGACGAAGGAGTGGCCAACGCCGCCCGTGACTACGCCTCCAGCCACATTGTCACCCAATCCCCCATTCCTGATCCCAATGCCATTCTCAGCTCCCCCAGCCGCTTCGGCCAATACACGCTGCACGAGCTGTTGACGACGATGCCACAAAGGTGGTAAAATTGTCCTGCCGTGCCTAAAGTTTTTGCCTGTGGAACCGATAAATAAGTGCGGTAGATGGAGTGATGAGTAAGAAGCTGCTGATTCTATGGAAATCAATTCAAATCTGAGCACAACCGGCGTCAATGGGGCGTCGACACCCTCACGTCCCACGCCCGCACCTAACATGCTTTCGGATCGAGTCTCACTGACAAATTCGTCCGCCCTGGAACAAGCCCTGGGCAGTTCACCCACCAGTCGTCCCGATATGGTGGAGCGGGCCAAGGCCCTGATCGCGGACCCCAACTATCCTTCATCTGACACGCTTTCGGCGGTGTCGCGGCTATTGGCCTCGGCGCTCACATCCGACAACCCATAAACTCGGTCGCCCGCACCGCCTATGATGTCCCGCAATAAGCCCTGGGATTCCTACAGAAAAGTCGCCACTCAAACAGCCACCCCCGGACAATTAGTTCTCATGCTCTACGATGGCGCCTTGAGATTCCTGGACAAGGCGCAGGCAGGCTTCGAATATGAGGATCCCAAGCACTTCAACGAGACCATCAACAATAATATCCTGCGCGCTCAGGCCATCATCCATGAGTTGAATGCGTCGCTGGACATGAAAGCGGGAGCAGAAGTCGCCTCCAATTTTCGCAGCCTTTACAATTACTTTTACCGACGCCTGACCGAAGCCAACCACACCAAACAAAAAGCGCCGCTCGAAGAAGTCATTTCCCATATCCGCGAATTGCGCGACAGTTGGGCCGAAATGCTGCGCCGCGGCGGCGATAACGATCCTGCCGCGGACCCCAGGCTGACGGCGGCCGCCGCCTGATTATGGACCATAGGCAGCGCATCGCCACCATCCTCAAGCAATGGCTGGAGATGACCCATGCCGAATCCCAAGCCATCCGAGCCGGCGATTGGCCCGCGTTGAAAATCATTCAAGCCGACAAGGCCAAGTTGAGGGCGCCTCTGGGCCAGGCCGTCGAGCAATGGCGGGCGGAAAATCCGAGCCAAGCCGCCGCCGACCCATTCCGCGACGAGGTCAACCAACTTCTCGCCATGGAGACGCAAAACGGCAATTTGCTAGCGGCGCGCAAACACCGCGCCCACCAGAAGAAACGGCTGCTTGAGCAAGCCCTGTTCAATCTGCGCCGCGTCCGCTCCACTTACGCTAAGCCCGCCCGGCAAGTCCTCAACGCCTGTTCTTAAGCCGGCATCTGGTCGCTTCAGGGAAAAAATAGGCACCTACGATCTTTACCAGACGAAGGGCCTTTGCTGAGGCATCATCCGCGAGTTGCTCTCGTGGTGCTGGTTTCATCCTTTAACCCTGTATCGCGTCCGATGTTCCATCACGAACTCGCCTTGCAGGGAAACCGGTTGTCCTGAATAATGCACGCCTCGATTCCGTGAAGCCTTCCAATCGCGGGCGCAACCTGCCGCCTCGGCTATGGCGCTAATATTCAGCCGCTGCAGCAATTCCACGGTAAAGGGGCGCTTCGAGTCCGTGAAAGTGAGCGAGGCCAGGAATTCCTGGCAAATGTTCGAGTTGAGAATCTTCGCCACAACTTCTGCCTCGTTCTTGTCTTCGAACGGTAGGAAATAACAGGTGTCGTCGAAAAGGACGGCCTTGTCGGCTACAGGCCCAATCAAGGCGAAGCGCGGCGTTCGGTGCAGGCCGGAAAGCGCAACCTTCCACGGCGCAAAAGTATAGTCACCTATGCCGAACAGCGCGAACGGAGCGCGGTTCGTGTATATGGAACTCTTGCGCGCCTCGAACAAACGGCGGTGAGAGTCGAGGTAGCGCCAGGTTCGCGGAGCGGTTTGCGAGATTATATGGGTGTCTTCCCCGGTTCGCCGTTGCGTGACGATGACGAATCGGGCCGACTCAATGCGGCCATTCGCAAGGTCGGAGCATTTTAGCAGTGGGAACAGATAGTCGGACTCGATATCGACGTCTTCACCCAGCTTATTGTAAAGGGCCTTTCCTTCTGCTTGCCGCAGTTCCATCACCGCCGCGCAGTCATGCTTGACACCAGAACGCCATTGATACGGGCAAAGCCCCTCAAGATGCTGGAGTCGCCGATAGGTGCGTATGTCAGACACCAAGTCCTGACCAGCAAGGCCGATGGTCGTGGTGCGCTTCTTGGCGGCGAGTTCGTCGAAAACATCCGCTTCCACAGGGCCGACTTCGCCCGTGCATGCGAGCAAGAGGCAGGCGTCCACGGCCGCGCCAAAGTGTTTCTTGGCGTTTATGCGATGGAGTGATGCGCTGGCAATTCGGCCGTCGTTCTGCCATGCGAAGCGCAAGAGTTTCCGAGCCGTGCCCGCTTTGCAAAGCATCGCGATGGTTGCTCTTCGCCCTCGCAGAGCTTTTATCAACTGGATAAGCATCCACTCAGATATGTCGAAATTGGATTTGCCGGTGCGGGCTTGGATGCCACGGAAGCCTTGAAAGTTCTCTTTAGCGGGCAGGTTCGAACCGTTCATCCCGGAAACCGTGGCGTTGGTGACCCACGGCAGATTTCCCATGACGAGAAGCGATCCTCGAAGGTCCTCCAACTCCGCTTCCCAATCGTGCGCAAAGAAATCCTGGGGTTTGACCGAAGCACGCTTCGCCGCACCTGCTTCGGCCAAGGCCGCCTTGGTTTGCGCGACGTAATCCGGATTAATGTCGCAACCAACCAGACGCGCCTTGGGGAAGGCCTCGCTCGCGGCGATGAGGAAGGCGCCAGTGCCACAAGTCGGCTCAAGGACTGTGTCTGCTTTGACTTCGCGCTCAGCTAGAAAGGAAGAAACTTCACGCGCCAGCGCCAGCGGCGTTTGAAAATCCCCGAACTCGATCTTGGCCTGGGTTTTCATGCGAGTCGGAGGACGCCGCCCACTTTTCCAGCCTGTTCAATCACACGGCCATATTGCAATCGCCACTGAAGCGCATTCGAGACGGTCAGGTAACCGAGCTCTGGCGGCCCGCGGAGAACTTCATCAGCGAGCGACTCGGCCTCGAGTTCATCGACGGGCAGCATTCGTTCCTGGAAGAAGGCAAGGATATCGTCGCGGTTCGCTTTGTGCTCCATCAGGCGAATAATGCCCGACGTCGTCTGAAAGTCCGCAGTCCGCTCCTTCTGGACGAAGATGGTGTGCTGGATGTCGAGCCTTCCGGTGCGCGTCTTCTCGTCGTCGCGCTTGTCGTAAACAAAAACGAGCAGAGAGTAACCGAGGCCGTAAATTTTCTGGCGGGCGCTCTTGAACGGGCAGGACGATTGCGCCTGGCGAATGCTCGTGACCTTGATGTCCACGTCCAACTTTGGAAAGTCAATGCCCTTGGCCGAACTGCCGCGAACGTAATGGTAGCGCGATTGGAGCATCACCTGGAACTTGTGCTCAAGGTAAGTTCCGACGGCTTTGCCATCGGTCACTCCAAAGAGACTTGGCTCCGCGTGCTTGGATTGCGCTCTCGCAAAGGTCACCGCTTCCTTTTGGAGCAGTTGGATCGTGAGCGGGTTAGGCATAAGCCACCTTCAACATGAGGGAAATCTGCGGCCGGTTCAATCGGATTCGGAGCCTCAGGAGAAATTACATCATCACTGGGGTTTTGAAATGAAGCGGTTTGTTACCGTCGTGCTCACATCATTCCTATGGCGACGGGTTGCACCGGGGGTGGGACTTCGCTTGGTATTCTCACATAACCGAGTTATCGGTTAACTCGACCAACAGGATGCAGCGGCACAACCCGGCTAATCGAGTTTTCTCACGAATCCGCCCTCGTAACCGCCATTGCGTGATTGAATTCGCGGGCCGCCAAGGTTACATAGCCAGCCGATGGCTTTGCGTTTGTTTAATACTTTGTCGCGCTCGGTACAGGAATTCGTTCCGCTCGACCCTGCCGGCCGACACGTCGGCCTCTATTGCTGCGGGCCGACGGTCTATGATTTCGCCCATATCGGCAATTTCCGCACCTTCGTCTTCGCCGATCTTGTCCGCCGTTACCTCGAATTCAAAGGGTTCACCGTGCGACACGTCATGAACATCACTGACGTGGAGGACAAGATCATTCAGGGCGTGGCGAAGACGAAGATGTCGTTGCGCGAATACACATCCAAATACGAGACGGCTTTTTTCGAGGATTTTCAGGCGCTGCACTGCCTGCGTCCGCACCAAATTCCTCATGCCACCGAGCACATCGCAGACATTATCGGTCTGATTGAGAAGCTGGTCGCCCGCGGCCTGGCGTATCGCACGCCGGACGGGTCGGTTTATTTCAGCATCGAGAAATACCGGGCTGGCGGGGCGCGCTACGGGCAGTTGGTCAAACTCGATTTCGAGCAGATGCGCCCGGGCCAACGCGTGGCCAGCGATGAATACGCCAAGGAAGCGGTGGCGGATTTCGCCGTCTGGAAAGCGCGCGCGGCGGACGATGGAGCGGTCTTCTGGCCCAGCCCGTGGGGTGAAGGCCGTCCGGGCTGGCACATTGAATGCAGCGCCATGAGCATGAAGATGCTGGGTGAGAGCTTCGACCTCCACCTGGGTGGCGAGGATTTGATCTTCCCGCATCACGAGGATGAGATCGCGCAAAGCGAAGGGGCAGGGGTGCAACAGGCTGGCCGGCCATTCGTCAAGTATTGGATGCACGGCGCCCATCTGCTGGCCGAGGGCAGAAAAATGAGCAAGAGCCTGGGTAATTTTTACACCCTACGCGATCTTCTCCGGCAGGGCTTCACCGGTAGGGAGATTCGTTACACTCTCCTGAGCGCGCATTACCGGGAATCCTTCAATTTTACTTTGGATGGACTGCGCGGTGCGCGCGTGGCCCTGGCACGTCTGGACGAGTGCGTGAACAAGTTGCGCGACGTCGCCGGCAGTTCAACCGCGCCCGCTGAGGACGGGTTGTTGGCGGCATTTTCCGCAGCGCTGGACGAGGACTTCAATATATCCGGAGCGTGGGGCGCGGTATTCGAATGGGTGCGGGAGAACAACCGGCTGTTGGGTTTGGAAGAGGTCGATCCGCCACACGCCGCTGCGGCCTTGGCGGCTTGGGAAAAGATCGATTCGGTTTTGGCCATCGGTCGATGGGAGGAAGCGGAAGTAACCGCGGAATTGCAGATCTTGCTCGGGCAGCGCGGAGCCGCCCGCAAGGCCCGTGATTTTAAACGCGCCGACGCGATCCGCGACGAATTAAAGGCCAAAGGCTGGGTGATCGAGGACACACCCAAGGGCGCGCGCTTGAAAAAAATATGAGCGGATTGTTCATCACTTTCGAGGGAACCGAAGGGAGCGGGAAATCGACGCAGCTCGACATTTTGGCGCAGCGGCTGCAGGCGCTCGGCCATGAAGTCCGGAAATTCCGGGAGCCAGGCGGCACGCCCATCGGCGAGGAAATCCGGCATACGCTCCAACACAGCCAGGACAATCACGCCATGGCCGCGGAAACGGAGTTGTTGTTGATGAACGCCAGTCGGGCACAGTTGTGGCGCGAAGCAATCCAGCCCGCGCTGGCAACGGGCGCGATCGTCCTGTGCGACCGTTTTTATGATTCGACAGTCGTTTACCAGGGGCATGGCCGCAGGCTGGATCTGGGCATGGTCCGAAGCATTATTGAATGCGCGGTAGGAAAGGCGCGGCCCGATTTGACTTTGTTGTTGATGGTGCCCGTGGCGGTCAGCGAAGCCCGGCGCAAGGCCCGTTTGCTGCCCGGCATGGGGGCGGTGCGCGACCGGATGGAAGAAGCGGACCGCAGCTTTTTTGAGCGTGTCGAAACGGGCTTCAAGAGACTGGCTGCGGAAGAACCGGAGCGCGTGCGAAGCATTGATGCCACGGCCAGCCTGGAGGAAGTCAGCCGGGAAATCTGGCGCGTGGTGGAGCCCCTGGCCCGCAAGCTGGTCCCGACCAATCCCACCGTTGACAACGCAGCGGCTTCGGTTATTGTGTCCGTTCCTAAAAACAAATTGAGTTCTTAAAATATGCCGAATACGAAGTCAGCCGAGCGCCGGATGCGAAACAGCGCCCGCAAGCATTTGCAGAATCAGAGCGTCAAGTCGCGCCTGCACACCTTGGAAACAAGCTACTCCAAGCTAGTGGTCGCGGGCAAAAAGGAAGATGCCTCCAAGACGTTGCGGTCGCTCATATCCGCTCTGGACAAGGCCGCCAAATCGGGCGTCATCCACGGCGCGCGGGCCAATCGGAGCAAATCGCGCCTAAGCCTGCGGTTGAACGCCATCAAGCCCGCACCTGCTCCGGCCGGTTAAGCCGCGCCACGCTGCGTGGGCGACATGGGCGGCCGAGCCACTGCATGAACGGAACATGATCCATCCCTCGGCCATCATCAGTCCGGGCGCCCAGTTGGATTCCTCGGTCGAAGTCGGACCATTCTCGGTCATAGACGACCAGGTGTCGCTCGGGCCGGGCTGCCAATTGGGGCCGCACGTGTATCTGACCGGGCACACCACCATTGGACCGGACAATGTTTTCCACGCCAACTGCGTTATCGGCGACGCACCGCAAGATGTCAAATACAAGGATGAACCAACCGGCCTGCGCATCGGCGCGCATAATCTTTTTCGCGAAGGCGTCACCGTGCATCGCTCCGCCAAGCCAGGCGAAGAGACCATCGTTGGCTCGCACAATTTTCTCATGGTCAACTCGCATCTGGGCCACAACGTCCGTCTGGGCGACCGTGTGATCGTGGCCAACGGCGCGTTGCTAGGGGGTCACGTGGAAGTGGAGGACGCCGCGTTCATTTCCGGCAATTGCCTGGTGCACCAATTTGCGCGCGTTGGCACGCTAGCCATCATGCAAGGCGGTTCGGCCATCAGCCAGGACTTGCCTCCGTTCACGATAGCGCGCGAGGATAACAGCCTATCCGGCTTGAACACCGTTGGCCTGCGCCGCGCCGGCTTCAGCGACGCCGAACGAATGGAATTGAAGCAGCTTTATCATAAGCTTTTTCTATCCGGGCTGAAGCTCTCCCAGGCTGTGGCTGAGGCGCGAACGGAATTCGTTTCCGTCTCCGCCCAGCGACTGCTTAATTTTATCGCTAGCAGCAAACGCGGCGTTTGCCGGCATCGCGGCGTGGCCTTGGGCGAAGACGATCCCGGCATTGACTAATCAACAGGCCGCGTTACTAATTGGAGAACTTTGATCCTTGAACGATTAATTTTGAACTACTTGAATTATGCCCGCTAAAGCTGAAAAATCCCCGGAGCCAAAAGTTCCGCCCGCCCGCCAGCGCGACTTGGACGCCGCCATTTCCTCCATCACCAAAGCTTACGGCGAGGGTAGCATCATGCGCCTGGGTGACGCCCGGGCCAAAGTGGGAATCGAGGTCATCCCGACCGGTGCGCTGGCCGTGGACCTGGCTCTCGGCGTGGGCGGCGTGCCGCGCGGGCGTGTGGTGGAAATCTTCGGTCCGGAATCCTCTGGCAAAACGACTTTGATGTTGCACATCATTGCCAACGCACAAAAGGCCGGCGGACTGGCCGCTTTTATTGACGCCGAACACGCCTTGGACCCTGCTTACGCCAAGAAACTCGGCGTCAACCTGGACGATCTGCTCGTCTCGCAGCCCGACAGCGGCGAGGAGGCCTTGACCATCTGCGAAACTCTGGCCCGCTCCAACGCGCTGGATGTCGTCGTGGTCGATTCCGTGGCCGCGCTGGTGCCGAAGGCGGAATTGGAAGGGGAAATGGGCATGGCGACTATGGGCATGCAGGCGCGGCTGATGAGCCAGGCCTTGCGCAAACTCACCGCTATCCTGGCCAAATCCAAGACCACCTGCATCTTCACGAATCAATTACGTGAAAAAGTCGGTGTCATGTTTGGCAACCCGGAAACGACTCCGGGCGGCAAAGCACTCAAATTTTACGCCAGCATCCGCATCGACATCCGCCGGCGCGACACGCTCAAGGACGCCGCCGGCAACGCCATCGGCAACGCCGTCAAGGTCAAGATTGTCAAAAATAAAGTTGCGCCGCCCTTCGCCGAGGCCGAATTCGAGATTCTCTACAACCAAGGCATCAACAAGGAAGGCAGCATGCTGGACATCGGCGTGGCCAACGGCGTTGTCGATAAGAAAGGGGCGTGGCTGCAATTCGAAGGCGAGTTAATCGGCCAGGGCAAAGAGGCGGCGCGGATAACGCTGATGGAGAAGCCCGAGCTGGCGCAAAAGATCGTCGCCGCCATCATGGCCAAACGCAATGGCGCCACGGCGGCCACCGAGGCGAAGTGATGCGCTTGATCAAGCGCCTCCTCTACTTGAATTGCACGCGCTAGCTTTTCGCGTCCAATTTCTCGCGGACGGTCTTGGCCAGCTTGGATGCTTGAAACGGTTTGGAAAGAAAATTAACGCCTTCCTTCAACGGAAAATCTTTGCCGACCACTTCGGCGCTGTATCCACTCATGTAGATCACTTTCATTTTGGGAGCTTCATGCAGGACTCGCTGCGCCAAGTCCTTGCCAGTCATCCCGTCGGGCATCACCAAGTCGGTTAGCAACAGCCGGATTTCGTCGCGGTTTTGATTCCAGACTTCCAGGGCTTTGACCCCGGTGGGTGCTTCCAGCATACGGTAGCCCAGTTGAGAAAGCGTTCTGCGGACGGACAAGCGCAGGGATGGATCGTCTTCAGCCAGCAAAATCGTTTCGTTGCCGCCTAGCATAGGCTGGTGCTCGGGTTCGGCTGACGTGGAGCTTGCGTTCTTGGCTAGACGCGGGAGATAAATTCGGAAGGTGGTCCCGTGGTTGAGTTCGCTATAGACGTTGATCCAGCCTTGATGTTGTTGCACGATGCCAAAAACCGTCGCCAATCCCAGGCCGGTGCCTTTGCCAACATCCTTGGTGGTGAAGAACGGCTCAAAAATCTTCGCGAGATTTTCCGGCGGAATGCCGCAACCGCTGTCGCTCACACTCAGGCACACAAACGATCCAGCCCGCGCCAGGGCCGATTGCGACGCGGCGAACTGGTCGAATTCCACACCGGAAGTCTCGATGACAAGCTGACCGCCATTGGGCATGGCGTCGCGGGCGTTGACCGCAAGGTTCAAAAGGATTTGATCCATCATGCCCGGGTCGGCATGGATGAACATTGGTTGCGAGGCGAATTTAAGTTGCATCTGGACATTCTCGCCGAGAATGCGTTTCAACATTTTGGTGGTGCTGGTTATGGAATCGCTTAAATCCAAATCGCGCGGCTGGAAGACCTCGCGGCGGCTGAACAAGAGCAACTGACGGGTCAGGGCGGAGGCACGTTGAACGGTGGCCCCAATCTCGTTAGCAAATTCCGACTGATCTGCGGAGAGGCTGCCGCTGCTCTTGAGCAAGTCAGACTGCATTTGAATGGCGGCAAGGATGTTGTTGAAATCGTGCGCCACGCCACCGGCCAGCTGCCCGATGCCCTCCATTTTTTGCGCCTGTCGGAATTGCTGTTCCAGCTTTTGCCGCTGTGCCTCCACTTTTTGGCGTTCGGCAATCTCCGTGTGAAGATTCTCATTGGCTTTGCTCAATTCTGCGGTGCGTTGCTCTATTCGTTTTTCCAATTCTGTGTGGAGCGTTCGCAGGGCCTCTTGAATGTTGGCTTGCTCGCTCGCCTCGCCTCGACTTTCTTTCCAGCGCCGGTAAGCGAACACCAGGAATCCCATCAGAAGGACCAACGGGGGCACCAGCAGATCGTCGGCATTGTCTTTAAATTTAAAGACAAGCCGGTTCAACGGTCCCGCCAGCACGTCCGTATAATAGACGAAGGCAATGGACAGAATGCCCACCGCAAAAATGACGCCGAACTCTCGCAGCATCGCGGCTTTTTTATGTCCTTTTTCACGCCGGGTGGTTGTGCGCAGCACCTCCTCAGCTTGTTTACGTTCGGAAATGTCGCTCCATACGCCAACCATGTAGTTTGGCGTGCCATCGGCGTTGCGCAATAAGCGGTTGTTATCTTCGATCCAGCGATACGTGCCGTCCTTGTGACGAACCCGGTATTCCATCAAATAACCGCTTTCTGTCAGCGCCTGAGCCAGGGTTTTTAGCGCGCGGTCGCGGTCTTCAGGATGGAGGCCATTGACCCACCATGCGTGACTGCATTCCTGCGCGCTGAAGCCCAGCAGGTTTTCGACGTTGTCGCTCACGATGGCGGGTGTGATGCTCTGGCCGTCAACTTTAAGCGTGTAAATAACCGCCGGGCTGTGCGCGAGCAGATGACGCAATTTCTCGTGGGTGATGCGCAATTCTTCTTTGGTTCGTTTGCGTTCGGTGATATCGCGCGCCAATTTCGACACGCCGATGATCGTGCCGGCGGAATCCATGATGGGTGAGGCCGTGACCGAAACATCAATCAGCCGTCCGTCCTTCGTTTGGCGCAGCGTCTCAAAGTGCTCCAGTGTTTCGCCTCGCTTGATCTTGTCCAGAATTTGATTCTCCTCATCCTGGCGGTCGGCCGGAATGAGGCGCGTGATGGGAGTCCCGACCATCTCGCCCGCTGTATAGCCGAAAATCTTCTCCGCGCCTGTATTCCAACTAGTGACGATGCTGTTGAGGTCCTTGCCAATGATAGCGTCTCGCGAGGATTCCACAATCGCCGCCAGCCTGGCGGAAGCCAACTCCGCCTCCTTGCGCGCGGTGATGTCAGCGCGGATTGCCACGAATTGACGCGGTTTGCCGTCGCCGTTGAGAAACGGAACGATGGTCGTGTCCACCCAATAGTAGGAGCCGTCCTTGGCTTTGTTTTTGATTTCGCCCTTCCAGACTTTGCCTTGCGCAATGGTTGTCCACAATGCGCGCATGAACGCCTTGGAGTGATGGCCCGAATTGATGATGCGGTGATCCTGCCCTAGCAGTTCTTCCCGGTCATACTTGGAGATGGCGCAGAATTTGTCGTTGACGTAGGTGATTTTCCCCTGCGGATCGGTAATGGCCACTATCGCGTGCTCGTCCAGGGCCGCCTTGAGGTCGTCAACTTCCTTAAGCGAGGCCCTCAGTTCTCGATCTATCGGCATAATTCTTCCGGCGCGTTGGTGACCAGCATCGGCTCCTCCAACTCGCCTAATTCGGCAAAGTTGCGTAGTTTTTGAATCAACATCGGTGAGATTTGCGTCCCCGCCGGAACGATCATGACGCCGTCGCGCGTGCGCGCTTCCACGGCCAGGGTCCAGCCGACTCGCAACGATTTGATCGAAACGGGGCGGCTCTGGGTTTCCGTCGGAATGGTGTGCGCCCAGGAAACGTCGAACACCGCCGCCACTGCTTCCAGCACGCGGGGATCGTAGCGTCCGGGGCATTTGGTCATGATTTCCAGCGCCTTGGCTTTGCTGGCCTTGTCCGATTCATGCGCGACCAAATCCTGCAGGACGCGCAGGATGCGGGCGCCAATGGGGATGTCCTCCCCCGCTATTTTGTCAACAGGAAATCCAGTGCCGTCGAAGTTCTTATTCTGGTAGAGGACCACGGCCGCGGCCGATTCCAGGCGCGGAATGTGCGAGAGAAGATCGTGCCCGATTTGCGGGACTCGCCGGATCATGTCGGCCTCCGCCGCGGACGGCGTCACCCCGGCACGCGAGCGCGCCAGCACTGCGTGAGGGATGGTGACGTAGCCGATTTGCGAGAGCATGGCCGCCAATTCCAGGTCCCAGGTTTGCTTCAATTGCAAATGGTCGGCAAAAGCCCTGATATACTCGCGCAGGCGCTGGGATTTGCCGAAGGATTGCGCGTCGTGCATGGCCAGAATATCACTCAACATGCGTGCGCTGCCGTTCAGCGTTTGCTCCAACACGTCGCGCTCCGCAGTCACCAGTTGGTGCTGCCGAAGGCCGGCGCGCAACGCCAGGATCAACTCCTCCGGCGGACATGGTTTGGTCAGGAAGCGGAAAATATGGCCCTGGTTGACAGCGTCGCGCGCCGTTTTTTGGTCGGCGTTGCCGGTCAACATCATTCTGACGGTGTCCGGCGAGGTCTTTTCCAACTCCATGAGGAACTCCACGCCATTCATGCCGGGCATTCTCATGTCCGAAAACACGACGGCATAAGGGCTGCGGCTGCGAATCAGAGCCAGCGCTGCGGCGCCGCCTTCGGCCGTGTCGATTTTGAATTCCTTGCGCAGGCTGCGTTGAAATCCGGCCAGGATTTCCTTGTCGTCGTCAACAAATAGAATTTCTGCGTTCATAAAAGGTTTAGTTTTCGGCCAGTGCCTGGCGCCATGCGGGCAGTCTCGAAGAAACGCCGACCAGGCCGAGATATTTGTCGTCCAATTGCGGAGCCGGCACGCCGTTGGCGGCACCGGGCCGTTCCCACTCCAGAACATTGGCGGCGTGGACGCTGGTCAGGGGACTGAAAGCTGGTTGCGGGGCGTGGGACGGTGTATGATGAAGCGCCACGGCTTCGACGACGGGTACCGGCAGTCCCCACAGGCCGATCAGGTAGCCGCCGACATCGGCGTGATTGGCGCCAAAGACCTGGTGTTCGGCCAAAGGCAGCTCCAGGCCGGTATGTGCCAGGCGCGTCACCTCAGTGTACTCTTTGGGCAAATTGACCGCTAGGACCAGCTTGCCGATGTCGTGCAACATCCCGGCTGTGAAAGCTTCTTCGGTGGCTTTGGCGTCCTGCCCTTCGAGTTTGGAGATACGTTTGGCCAAACTGGCCACTTGCATGCTGTGGTTCCACAACGATTCAATCTTGAGGGCGCCGGTCTCGGCTTTTTCAAACTGGGAAAAAGCGTGAATGGACAAAACCAGAGACTTGATGGTGTCCAGCCCAAGATACCCGACAGCTTCCGCCGCGCTGGAGAATTGCCGGCTCAAGCCGAAGAAGGCGGAATTCGTCAGCTTCAGGACTTGTGCGGTCATGCCAATATCGCGGCCAATGATATTGCCGATTTCTTCGACCGAAGAGTCGGAGCGGCTGGATTTCTCGACGACCTGCATGTAGAGGCTTGGAATGCTGGGCAAACGGGTCATCTGGCAGACCAAAGTCTTGAGGCGATCGTTACGGAGCGAGTCCTCCAGGTTAGACGCTCGCGCGACCGTGGCCTTGAGAGATTCGGCATCGCAAGGCTTGGCCAGATATTGATGGGTCGAACCGACGCATTTGAGAATCAGGTCCTTGTCGGCGTAGCCGGAGAGAATCAAGCGCACGGTAGTGGGATGGCGCTTCATGACCTCGGCCAACAGCTCGGCCCCATTCATGCGCGGCATGCGCATGTCGGAGACGATGACATCGAAAGGCTTTTGCGCGAGCAAACGAAGGGCCGCCTCAGCGCTTTCGACAAATTCCATCTCCCACTCCGCGCGCATCGAACGCAGCATGCGCTGGAGGCCCTGCAGGACCATGGCCTCGTCATCGACAAAAAGGATGCGCTTTTTCATGCCTTTGCGGCCGCCTGGCCGTTTTTGTGTTCGTGCAATGGCAGTCGGATGACGAAGGTTGTGCCCTGGCCGATCTCCGTCTCGAAAAAGATTTCACCCTGATGTTTGTCCACCACCACCGAACGGGCGATGGCCAATCCTTGCCCGGTGCCTTTGCCCACTTCCTTGGTGGTGAAGAAAGGATCAAATATCCGTCCGCGCGCCACTTCGGGAATGCCTGTCCCAGTGTCGCTGATGCGGATTTCTACTTTGTCACCAAGGCTGCGCGTGTGGACGCCGATCACGCCTTTGGCCTTGCCACCCTCTTTGTCGGCGATGGCGTGGGCGGCATTGACAATGATGTTGAGGATGGCCTGATTGAACTCCCCAGGCAGGCAGGAAACCAGCGGCAGCGACGAATCAAAGTCGGCCATCAGCTCGGCGACATATTTCCATTCGTTCCGGCACACCGTCAGCGTGCTTTCGATGGCTCGATTGATGTCAACAGGAACTTTGGATTCGGTGCCCGGATGCGAAAAATCCTTCATGGCCTGCACGATTTTGGCGACGCGCTGCACGCCGGTCAGCGACTGCGCGATGGCCTGCGGTATTTCCTTCTCCAAGTCCGTCAGGTTGATGGTTTGGATGGTCTTCTCGATTTCACCGGTCAGGTCTTGGGCGAAGGTTTGGCCGCGCGCGGTTTCCAGCAAGGAATTGAATTGCCGCAACAAGCCGAGCAAATCGTTGAACACGTCCTGCATGAAGCGGAGGTTGTCCCCGATGAATTGGGTGGGAGTGTTGATCTCGTGCGCGATGCCCGCGGCCAATTGGCCGATCGACTCCATCTTCTGCGCGTGGCGCAATTGGATTTCCAACCGTTGCCCCTCCAACTCGACATTTTTGCGCCGCGAGATGTCCTGTTTTATGGCTACAAAGTTTTCGATCTTGCCATCCTTGTCCAGCACGGGAGTGATCGTCATCTCCTCGAAATAGTGCGTGCCGTCTTTGCGGCGGTTGACCAATTCGCCGTGCCACGGTTTGCCGCCCAAGATGGTTTTCCACATGGACTGGTAAAATTCACGGTCGTGGGTGCCCGATTTCAAGACTGCGGGCGAGCGGCCAATCAGCTCCTCCGATGTGTAACCCGTGAGGCGGGCCAAGGCCGGATTAGCCCAAACGATGATGCCTGCGGGATCGGTGATGAGGATGCCATTGGCGGCTGCTTCCATGACCGCGGTTTGCAGGCGTAGTTTTTTCTCGGCCTGTTTGCGCTCCGAGATGTCGCGGAAAATAGCCAGCGAGCCGTCCACTTTGCCGTGCCCGCCTAACTGCGGCGTCGCTGTCACGATGACAGTTCTCACTTGGCCACCGACCGCCGTGAGGTCCAATTCATAGGTGGAGTGGACGCCGGTTTGCCGGCGGGCTGATTCGGTTTTCAACCGGGGGTGAAATTCCGGGAGAACAAAATCCAAGACATTTCGACCGATCAACTTTGCCGGCGGCAACCCCAGCAGTTCGCCCGCGGCAGGATTGGCAAAGAGAAATCGAAGATCGGGATCGGCGATGATGATGGCTTCGCCGATGCAATTGATCAGGTTCCGGTAGCGCGCTTCGCTTTCGCGCAACTCGCGCGCGCGTTCGGCCACACGGCTCAGGCGCGCCTGGATCGCCACCATCATGGATTCCATGGGAAAGGGCTTGGGCAGGAAGTCATCCGCGCCCTGTTCCATGCTGCGCCGCAACTCAGTCGGATCGTTCTTCCCGGTCATAAAGATGAACGGGATGGCGGACGTAACGGAGTTTTCCTTCAAGGCATCGAACACGTCGTGGCCGGTGCCGTCGGGCAACTCAACATCACAAAGAATCAAGTCCGGCACTTTAGCCGTGGCAGCGAGGATGGCTGCCTGGCAAGTGCCCGCTTCCAGAGCGAAGAACTCCTTCGTCTGCAAGGCACGGCACAGCAGGTGTCGAAACGACGTATCGTCGTCGATGACCAGGATCGTTTTCACGGCAATCTAATATCGGCAGATGAGGGCACAGAGATTAGGCGCGATTTGGCTGTTTTTGACCATGCCAGGACATGCCCGATTTCGACGGGAATGCTCCACGGCGGGATGTGCCGCCGACAGCCTCAGCCGCCTTTAAATAAGCTCCAGCCGGCTCATTCCTCCCAAATCGAAAATGTTTGCGCGCGGGAGTGATTTCAACCGAATGTATAGCCCGTGAGACAACACTTCTCCATGCCGCACCGTTTTCAATTTGAGCTGGAGCTCGTGCAGCGGGGAATCACTCGCATCGCCGGCGTGGATGAAGCTGGCCGAGGGCCGTTGGCTGGGCCGGTTTTCGCCGCCGCGGTGATGTTTCCAGTTGACTGGATGCGCCAAGGCTTGCCTGAGCCTCTGCGGAAGGTCAACGATTCCAAACTGCTCACACCAGAAACAAGGGAGAAACTTTTTGCCGAGTTGACGTCGCGCCCGGAAATCCTCTGCGCGGTCGCACGCGTAGAGGTGTCGACGATCGACGAAATCAACATTTTGCGCGCAACCCACCGCGCG
>DASYNM010000568.1:0-15675 GCA_036008545.1 Verrucomicrobiia bacterium | reverse complement strand
GAGCAAGCCACCCGCCGTCAGAATACCAAGCCATTGCAGCAATGGGAGCACTTCCTGGGACATTCCCCTCTTGCGCCCCCACCACATTCCAATCATAAGCCAGCAAAGGGCGATGATGTCGAAATAATCGAATTTCGCATTCTTCACCACGTGCGGCAATACAGCCGAAAGCATCATGGCAAACGTACAAGCAGATTTCTTGCCATCGGCGATCCATTTTCACACCCCCACATCTTTTGCAAGGGAAAATTTGGCAACCGCCAAGTCGCCGGGTTGGCAGAATTCAATGTTGCTGTCCATTCTCAATAATGATGTCCATTCTTCGGACATGCACAGCATGAAAGAGTAAGGTCCCCGGTCGAGCGATTGCTTTTCGAAGCGTTGATTGAAGTGACTATCCGACGCGGAGCCAACCCTCGCAGTATCAACCTCTGCGCCAGCCCTTTCCGGTTGCTGAAGCTGGCAACCTTTTCCGGGGTGCCTTCACCCAGTTCCGTTTAGCCATGCGGGATGCCTGGGTGAGGCCATGGCAACGCGATTTCAGGTTTGGCTTGATACGGGCCTTTTCTTTCTGGTTCTTTCTTTCTCAAGACTGTGACAAGACTCAAATTCTTCTTGTTAATCCATGCAGGAGCTTTTGAATAAGCAACTTACAACAACTACAACCCGTGCCAAGGCAAGAGCAGCCCTTTGGTCATGAGCCTTTCCTTCGCCCGAACAGCCGCATTACCGCCTTATCTCGCCTTTCAACTTTGCAAGATTGGAGTCGGCATGGTTCTTGCATTGATCATATTTGCGTGTCTCACCAACCCGCGTGTGCGGTTTGGGCGGAGCCCGGATGAGCTCAACATCTGGGCTCCGTTTCGTTTCCACCCATCTCGCTGAATCCCAGGAATCAAAGCGCAGCAGCGCATGGCGTGGACGTTGGCCAGGGTTAGAGGCAAAGAAAACACCGCGAGGGCGGTTGTCTTTTCCGCTCTTGGCGCCGAGTATGCGAGAATGAAATAACTCAGCGTGCCGAGCTTTCGGGCTGAAAGCCGGCGCCGCCGGGGACGGTCGGAACGCGGGCGTTACTTGAGATGGCCCGAGACGAGCTTGGTCATCTCGAACATGCTCACCTGCTTCTTGCCGCTGAAAACGGCTTGCAGGCTTTCGTCAGCATTGATCATGGTCCGCTGCTTCTTGTCCTGTAATCCATGCTTGCGGATATAAGCCCAAAGCTTTTTGGTGAGTTCGGTGCGCGGAAGGGGAGTTCCGCCAACAACTTTGGCCAGCAAATCGTCCGGTTGGACCGGCTTCATGAAGGCCGCACTTGGTTTCCTTTTAGATTTCGTAGTCTTAGCCATGCCTTTGTTGTGAACTTACCTCGGAAAGATTGCAACAATTATTTTACAATTATCTCCTTTTTTCGCGGGCTACGCGCTTTTGACAGAAGCAGGCTCCAGCCCGCAGCTACAGCTTCTTGAGACGTGGTTGCAGTGACAGAACCCGCGCCGCGCTCCGCAGTTCAGTCAATTACAATTATTCATTTGCGGGAAAATGTCGAACTACGGATTCGACGGACGAGTAACGTGTGGTTTGCCATCCATGAAATCCGTCGGAGTGCCTTCAAGATTTTTGGTTGTTCTTCCACCACAATCCAAACTGGGACAAAGCCGCCACCACCAACGAGTGCCGGATCTGCCCCGACGCCACCAACTCCGGCACTAGCGCCATCGGAAACAGTTTGGTCACGAGATCTTCGCCTTCGTCCCAATGCACCGGTTTGACCAGGCGGCAATTTCGCAGCAGCACGGTGTAGCATTGGTTGCGCATGATCGCCGGATTCGGAAAGACCTGGCCAACTATGACCGGCTTCTCGCCTTGGTAACCTGTTTCCTCCGCCAATTCCCGCTCCCCAGCCGCCTCCGTCGAGACGTCCGCCGCATCGATGATGCCGCCAGGTATTTCCAACTCCACCGTGTTGGAACCGTGGCGGTATTGTTCGATCAAGATCATTTGCAACTCGGGCGTGAGGGCGACGACGTTGACCCAGTTGGCAGAGTCAATTACAAAAAAGTCGTGCTCCCGCCCCGTGCGGGGGGACACTTTGCGCTCCTGGCGGACGGAGAAGACGCGATAGCTCCCCAGCGGCTGGGAGGAGAGCTGGCGCCAAGGCTGGATCATCCCGCCTTCTAGGTCGCCGCTTGGATCGTGACGCTTTCCACGCCCATGCGTTTGTTGGGGCGGTCGGGTTGATGGGTCGGGGTGGTGGCGATCTTTTCCAGCACCTCATCCCCATTGATCAATTTTCCGAAGGCAGTGTATTGCCGGTCCAGAAATTTGGCATCGCCGTGGCAAATGAAAAACTGGCTGCCAGCAGAATTGGGGTCATTGGAGCGAGCCATGGAGAGAACCCCGCGGGCATGCGAGCGGTCGTTGAACTCAGCTTTGACGGTGTGGCCGGGGCCGCCGGTGCCCCAACTTGATTCCTTGGCCGGGTCTTTCGTGTTCGGGTCGCCGCCCTGGATCATAAAGCCCTTGATCACTCGGTGGAAACAAGTCCCGTCATAAAAGCCCTTGCGGGCCAGCGTCTTGAAATTCTCCACCGTCTTGGGTGCGACCTCCGGCCAAAACTCGACGGTCATTTCGCCTTCGGTGGTCTTGATGATTGCGATTTCTTTGTCCGCCATAAAGTGCTCCTTATTTGACCGTGCTGGCCGCAACGATTTTGATGCTGATAACGCCCATCCGCTTGTCCGGCCGGTCCGGGGGATGGGTGGGGGTAGTGGCGATTTTCTCCAACACGTCGTCGCCTTTGATCAATTTTCCGAACGTGGTGTAATGATGGTCCAGGAACTTGGGATCGCCGTGGCAGATAAAAAATTGGCTGCCGGCGGAATTGGGGTCGTTGGAGCGGGCCATCGAAAGGACCCCGCGCTCGTGCGAATGATCGTTGAATTCGGCGTCGATTTTATAGCCGGGATCGCCCATGCCCCAGGAACCTTCCTTGGACGCGTCTTTGGTGTTCGGATCGCCGCCTTGGATCATAAATCCTTTGATGACCCGATGGAAGCAAGTGCCGTCATAAAAGCCTTCCTTGGCCAGTTTCTTGAAGTTGGCGATGGTCTTCGGAGCCGCATCCGTCCAGAACTGCACGACCATGGTTCCTTCTGTGGTGGTGATGACCGCGACCTCGGGGTCGTCCGCTTTGGCAGCGGTGGAGGCGGGTGGGTCCTCCGCGAGAACGGAAAATTGGGCGCAGAGGCCAGCGAGCGCCAGCCCGATCAAAGGAGACAAACAATTTTTCAAATATTTCATAGTGATTTGCATAAGCAGACTGCGGACAGATTACGCAATGATTCACATCGCGCAAGCCACATTTGAGGGGCTGCAATTAGGGCTTCGCTTTAATACCTATCGGCAATCGTCCGTCCTATTGGCCCTTTAGGTCCCTTTATCCACCCTGCAGCCCGGCAACATTGACAATCGTCACGATTACTGGCACCGCTTAGTGAAGTCTGATGGCGAAAAAAGTGACGATCATTGTGGTGCTTCTGGCGATGGGAACTCTCGCTGTCCTTTGGAAACTCCACACCAAGGAACCCGTAGTGGTCCATCGCGCCGATGAGGCCTGCCTTAACAACCTGCGCCTGATTCAGTCCGCAAAAATGCAATGGTCCCTCGAGCAGCATAAAATTGCCAGCGAGGCTCCGACGTGGGATGAGCTGCGCCCGTTCATCGGACGCGGCTCCAACGGCATTATGCCGGATTGCCCGCTGCACGGGGTTTACACGCCGGGCACCGTCGGCGAAGAACCAAGTTGCTCCATCCATGGAACCCTGCCAGATCCCAAGTGATTCGTTTATCCAGGACCTCTTCCCATCAATGCCGCATCTGATCCACTTGCCCTTCGATAAGGCTTCGCAAGAACTGGGCTTCACTAGGAGAAATGCCGCTCTTGCGCATATCAACGGAAATGGCGGTAAGCCAAATCTCTTCGGAGGGGCGATAATGAAGTTCGCTGGTAACCCGTTTTTGCAAATCGTCCATGTGTCCGGCGCCATAAAATACCGCGACGGAGCCGGAGGGCGGAATCCTTTTCAGTTCCGACTCTAAATCGGTCATGAGGTTCTTGTTGCGGGCTTGGATGAGGACTTGGATCAGTTGTTTCCAATCCGGCGGCAAGCCCTGCACATCGGACATGTCGCCTTTGAGCCGTCCGATGGCCTCGATCATGGTGAGCTTCGCCACCGCCTGCATTTGGGGACTGGCGGCGATCATCTGCAACCCAATCTTGAAGAGTGATCCTAGAAATGAACTGCCGTCCATGATTTGCAGGAGCATGTCGAAACTGGAATGGCCGCCGCCCTTCTGGCCTGGCGCAGACATGGGCTGATTGCCGGCCATGATGCGCTGGATTTGAGCAATCGAAAGGTCGCTGTTCAGGAAATTGGCGCGGTCATAGTCGATCGCCTCCAATTGAAAAACCAAGCCAAGGGATTTGGCGAGGGTGGATTGCATGGAGTAACCGCCGTTGGTGCCGGATGGCGGGGCCGCCGGGGATGGAGCAGGAGTGGCAGGCGCCTTGGCCTCGTGAACATGGTGCGGGTGAGCCCCGGCATTGATGCCTTCGTAGAGGACGATTGTTTGCGTGTCGAGAAAACTTTGCAGCGCGCGGTAATAATCCGGCTCACCCACATGCATGACACTGGCCAGCCAGACGGCGGGACTTTGGCGGCGGGCGGGGACGAATTTGCGCATGGCAATTTGCAATTGGACGGTTTGCGCGTCCGGGTTCGCTATGCGGGTGAACGGACGAGGCGCCGGCGGAACAGCGGCGGGTGAGTGCGTGTGACAACCCGCGAGCGCCAAGGACATCGCGCCCAGCAGGATCAGAGCAGATTTCCGCATCGCACGAGCTTAACGACACCGGGCGTCGGCCAGCAAGCGAATCATGGCTTCCCCCACTTGACAACGCCTGTGCTCTGATGCGAACGGTATTATGATGGTTAAACTGGCGCCGCCGCGGACCATCGCGGCTGCGATCCCCCCAGGAAATGGAGGTAGATTATGGACGAAAATCAGGCGCGGAAGAGTTTTTTGGAGCAGTTGACCAACGGAGTCACGACGCTCCTGACCCGGACTATGGAACAGATTTTCGGCCCGGGCGCGGATCGTCCGGTGCTCGGTCCCTTGACATGGGCGGATTTGGCCGCAGCGCTCGGTTTGGTGCTGCTCCTCTTGGTGGCGCACAGTTTGGCCGCCGTGTTCCTTCGTCGCCGCATCAAGTCGGCCGATGCGGCTGAAACCAAAGGTGTCATGTGGCGTCAATTCTTCCATGCCTTGGGCGGGCCGAGCTACTCGTTGATTTGGCTGGGCGGCGTTTACATGGCGGCCGCGACGCTTCTGCGAAAACTTCTGCCGGCACAAGAATGGGAGACGGTGCTTCAGTGCTTGGGCAAGCTGGTTGACTTAGCCGTGTTCGCGGTGTTGTTCTGGCTGTTCTTTCGCCTCACACGACTGCTGGAAACACGGCTGAGCACGTGGGCGGCCAAGAGGGCAAGCAAGTTGGACCAATTATTCGTGCCGTTGCTGGGCAAGTGCCTGCGCGTCATGGTGCCCGTCGTCGGCATTATTCTTGCCCTGCCGGTTCTTGGCCTGCCCGCGGAATACGCCGGCCTGGTGGCCAAGGGCACCAGCATCCTGCTCATCGTGGCGGTGGCGTTGATCGCATTTCAGGCCGTCGGCCTGTGCGAAAAAGTCGTGCTAATGAAATTCGACATCGGGGTGGCGGACAATTTGCGCGCGCGTAAAATCCACACCCAGCTTCAAGTCATCAGCAAAACGCTCGACATTTTCATCGGCATTTTCACTGTCGCCTCGATCTTGATGTTGTTTGAAGAGGTGCGCCACCTCGGGACCAGCATCCTGGCCTCGGCGGGTGTTGTGGGCGTCATCCTCGGTTTCGCGGCCCAGAAGACCATCTCCAACCTGTTCGCCGGCTTTCAAATCGCGCTGGCCCAGCCCATCCGCATGGATGATGTCGTCATCGTCGAGGGAGAGTACGGACGCATCGAGGAAATCACCTTGACTTACGTCGTCATCCACATTTGGGACGACCGAAGAATGATTGTGCCTCTGAGCGATTTCATTGAAAAACCGTTCCAGAATTGGACTCGCGTTTCGGCGCACTTGCTGGGATCGGTTCTCCTGTGGGTGGATTACTCGCTGCCTTTGGAGGAGACGCGCCAGGCCACGCGGCAAATCATCGAAGCCAGCCCGCTTTGGGACCGCCGATTTTGGAATTTGCAAGTGTCTGACACCTCCGAGCGCACCATGCAAATCCGCGTCCTCTGCACCGCCGCGGATTCCTCAAAGGCATGGGATTTGCGCTGCGAAATAAGGGAAAAGCTCATTGCTTTCATTCAAACGCACCATCCGCGAAGCCTGCCTCGGTTCCGGGCTGATTGGGAACCAGCCAGGTCGGGCGAGATTTCGCAGGCGGTATCGTCCGCAAACAACGGCCCATCTTGGCCATTTCCGGCTGGGCGGAGCGATCAGTGATAATAACTTTTGCTTCCTGACCGAGCGCCAGGTTTGTTCCTGGAATAAGATTGGAACTTGACACGAATTCCATGCGCCGCACTATGAAAACCATTTCAAGGGACACTATGAAAAGCAATCTGCCAACTCGACGTCAAATGATTACCGGTCTGGCCGCCGTGTTGGGCAGCCTGGCTGCCAGCTCCAAAATCGCGGCGCAAACGCCACCGGCCAAAACGGAGCGGCCGGCCACGGGAGCGGACGCGACTCGGACTTCCCTGCACCAGGAGATAGATCTCCAGGCAAGCCCGCAGCGCATCTACGACGTGCTGTTGGATTCCAAGCAGTTCGCCGAATTTTCCGGAGAGGCGGCCCAGATCGGACGCGAGGAAGGGACCGCATTCTCGATGTTCGGGGGTGTGATTGTGGGACGGAATATCGAGTTGGTGTCGGGCCAGCGCATTGTGCAGGCGTGGCGTCCCACGCATTGGGAGCCGGGAAAATATTCGATCGTCCGATTTGAGCTCAAAGCGCGAGACGCCCTGGCCACCCTCGTTCTCGACCACACGGGATTTCCCGAGGGCGATTTCGCGAGTCTTAATTACGGGTGGGGCCTAAAATACTGGGACCCATTGAAGAAGTTTCTTGCCAAGGCGCCGGATGCGCACGGCCAAGGCACTCCCTAGAGCGGAGTTTGCCGCCAGGTGTTTCACAGGTTCTGACATTAGCGGTCACACATTTCGCTTCTTGACAAGGGAGGAGATTTTGTCAGTGCCCGCCACGTGTTTTGGTGACGCGCCAGTTGAATCTTACCTGATTTAATGCCAGCCTTTCGTTCCAATGAAAGCTGTGCGCCTGACTGAAGTCGGAAAGCCTCTCAAACTGGAGAATTTGCCGGTGCCTGAGATCGGGCCGGACGAGGTTTTGGTCCGTGTCCAGGCGGCGGGCATTTGCCACTCGGACGCGCATTACCGCGCAGGCACGTCCAAAGTCAGCCCTCTGCCCATGACGCTGGGCCATGAAATCGCGGGCGTAGCGGAGGAAATCGGGGCTGACGTCAAACATATTGCCAAAGGAGCACGGGTCTGCGTGCATTACATGGCCACGTGCGGGGCCTGCGTTTTTTGCCATATCGGGCACGAGCAATTCTGCGTTACGGGGCAGATGATCGGCAAGCATCGGGACGGAGGCTACGCGGAATTCGCGCGCATTCCGGCGCGCAGCCTGTTCGTGTTGCCGGAGGAAATTCCGTTTGTCCAAGGCGCAGTCATGATGTGCTCTTCGGCGACTTCTCTGCACGCGTTGCGCAAAGCGCGTCTTCAGGAAGGGGAATCTGTCGCGATTTTTGGGTTTGGCGGGCTGGGCTTTTCGGCTGCGCAATTAGCCAAGGCCCTGGGGGCAGGGGAGGTTTTTGCGGTGGACATCAACCCAGGCAAACTGCGTCTGGCGGCTGACTGGGGAGCTATTCCGATCGACGCCGGCCAAGGCGATCCGGCAGAGCAAATTCGCGAGGCGACGAAGGGGCAGGGAGTGGATGTGGCGTTGGAACTCATCGGCAAACCCGTGACCATGGACGCGGCGGTGCGTTGTTTGGGGCGCTTTGGGCGGGCGGCCCTGGTGGGGTTGACACGCGAATCGTTTGCCGTTGCGCCATACGAGAACGTGATCAACAAAGAAGCGGAAATCATTGGCGTGTCCGATCATCTGGCGTCGGAGATTCCGGCGCTTTTGGAATTTGCTCGCACCGGCAGGCTGCAGATTCCTGATTCCGTCATCCGCGCCATCGGGCTGGAGGCCAAACTTGTCAATGAAACTCTGGACGGTTTGGAAAAGGAGACCGATTACATCCGCACCGTCATCAAGCCTTAGAGCAATTAAACTAAAACTGTAGCCGATCTAGGAGGCCCCTCTCTTTAATTCTCTCCCCGCCAGGCGGGGAGAGAACGGACGCGAAGCGCCAAGAGAGGGGGTGCGCAAATGGCTACGGTATTTTTTAAACCGCGCTAGCCGGAAGCACGGAGATGGAATAACGGGACGGGCAGAGGTTGAGACAAGATGAAAAGGATGGATTGCCGAGTCAGGAATAATCGGCCACTTCCCAAAGCTTCAGCCTGTCACCGTCCACCTTTTTCGTTTTGGTCACGCGCGGCGGAAAGGTGAGGCGTCCACTACCCGCAATCCTCGAACATGTTGGAACTCCTTTACGTTAAGCGTGGCAAGGTCGTGAGCGAAAGCCAAGCTGGCAGCGGCGATTTGCAGATCGTGAGCGCCGATCATCACTCCGCGCGTTTCCAGATCGGCCCAGGTTTGGGCGTGGCACCGGGCTTGAACCAGATCGAAAGGCTGCACAAAAACCGAAGCCAGGATTTGATCGACATGCCGCTGGCGCCAGACTTTGCGAGCGGCGTCGCCTGCGCGCTCGGCGCCATGAAGGAGTTCTGAAGCAGTGATCGCCGCAATAATCGGTTGGATAGCAGGGAACCTACTTAGCAAGCATGGCATGTCAAACCTTCCACGCTCGTCCGCAATCAGAACCGATGTGTCGAACATCAACCCCATGCGGAACTTAGGGGCGGCAAGCTGGCGCGAGCATGCTCCACGTCGTCGGCAAACGAGTTGGCTTCATCGGCAGGGAGTTTCTCCAGTTTGGGCCAGCGCTCTGCCAGTTCCGCGCAGGTCAACACCGCGCTTGGAATCGGACTTAAAGTGGCCACGGGCCTTCCTTCTCGAACAAGAACGGCGGATTCGCCTTCGCGCTCAACACGGTCAAGCACCCGCAAAAAATCTCGCGCAGCCTCGGCCACCGGGATGGCAGTTTCGCTCATGCATAAAGACTAACCTATTCATCGCATTCGGTAAAGCCGTTCTGTGCTAGCATAAGAAATATGATTTTGTTACCAGACTCGGCCAACAGTTCCCTTGGCCGCGGGATTGACACAAGCAAGCAACGCACTCATCCTTCCTCATCATGTTAGCTCCAGGCGTCATCGGCGATTTGCAACGGCGGGTGGGCGCGGCGAATGTGCTGACGGCGGAGGAAGACTTGCTCACTTACTCCTTCGATGGCACCGCCGCGTTGCGGCAAATGCCCGGCTGCGTCGTTTTCGCGGCCACGACGCAGGAGGTGAGCGAAGTCCTGAAATTCGCCAATGCCGCCAAGATCGCCGTCGTCACGCGTGGCTCCGGCACTGGTTTAAGCGGTGGCAGTGTGCCCAGCCCGGATTGCATCGTCCTCTGCACCGTGAAAATGGGCCGCATCCTGGAATTGGATCGCGCCAACTTGACTATCCTGGTCGAGCCCGGAGTCACCACCTTGCAAATTGCCGACGCCGCTGCCGCAGCAGGTTTGTTTTATCCGCCCGATCCCGGTTCTATGAAAATTTCCACCATCGGCGGCAACGTGGCGGAAAATTCCGGCGGGCTGCGCGGCCTCAAATACGGCATCACTCGCAATTACGTCATGGGCCTGGAGGTCGTCCTGCCGGACGGAGAAATTATGTGGACAGGCAATAAATGCGTCAAAGACGTCGCGGGCTATTCGCTCAAGGACATTTTCGTCGGCTCGGAAGGCACGCTGGGAGTGATCACCAAGGTTTTGCTGAGGTTGATCCCGAAGCCGGCGGCCAAGAAAACGATGGTGGCGACCTTCGCGCAAATGGACCGCGCGGCCGACGCCGTCTCGGCCATCATCGCCGCGCACATCATTCCCTGCACGCTGGAATTCCTGGACCGCACCACCATTCATTGTGTGGAAGATTACGCCAAAATCGGCCTGCCGCTGGATTGCGAGGCGCTGCTGCTGATGGAGACCGACGGCCATCCCGCCGCCGTGGCCGACGAAGCCGCGCGCATGGAGCAAATCTGCCGCGAACAAGGTTGCCTGGAAGTCCGCGTGGCGCGCGATGAGGCCGAAGGCAACAAGCTGGCCAGCGCCCGGCGCAGCGCCTTCTCCGCGCTGGCGCGAGTGGCGCCTACGACCATTCTCGAGGACGCGACCGTGCCTCGCAGCGAATTGGCGGCCATGATTCGATTTGTCGCGGCGACGGCGCAGAAATACAAATTGCGCATCGGCACGTTTGGCCACATGGGCGACGGCAACCTGCATCCGACTTTTCTCACCGACGAGCGGAACAAGGAGGAAATGCACCGCGTGGAGGAGGCTTTCAAAGAGATTTTCGACGAAGCCATCCGCCTGGGCGGCACGATCACAGGCGAGCACGGAGTCGGTCTGGCCAAGAAATCGTTTCTGCCCAAATTCCTGGGCGGCGCTCAAATGCGCGTCACGCGCGAATTGCGGCGGGTGCTGGACCCCAACGGCATTTTGAATCCCGGCAAGATGTTTGACTGATTAGCCGCAACCGCCTCAGTTGATTTTCTCCGCGATGTCCCACCTGAACATCCGCTTTTTCATCCATCGCACCGCCAGTAAATCATAAAAAGAGGCGAACAGACGATTCCACACGCCGTAATGCGTCTGCCCCGCCAGACGCGGATGATGCGAGATGGGGATTTCCGTCACCGTGAAGCCTTCCATTTTGATCAACGTCGGCAGGAAGCGGTGCATGCCCTTGAAAAATTTCAGCCCAGCCACGCACTCCCGCTTGAAGGCACGATAACTGCAGCCCGCGTCCTCGATTTCTTCGCCGGACAATTTGTTCCTCACCCAGTTGGCGATGCGCGAGGAGGCGATGCGCACCCAATTATCACCCTGCCGCCGCGCGGCCACGCGTGTGCCGCAGACGCAATCGAATTTTTCCAGCGCCTTCAAAAAGGCCGGCACATCGCGCGGATCATTTTGCAAATCGGAGTCCAGGGTGATGATGAAGCGACCTCGAGCGGCCTGGATGCCGGCCCAAAGCGCGGCGGACTGGCCGCAATTACGCGAGAGCTTTTGTCCGCGCAGGAGCGGATCGCTGGCTGCGCATTCCTTCAAGGTGGCCCAGGAGGTGTCGCTGCTGCCGTCGTCGATCACGATGATTTCGTAAGTCAAGTGAAGCGGATCCAGCGCGTCATGCACCGCCTTGAACAAAGGACGCAGATTACCCTCCTCGTTGTAACAAGGAAGCACGATGCTCAGCGCGGGACTTTCGATGGCCATGTCGTTTAGGCCGCCGAGTGTAGAGTGGGGCCTGGCGATTGTCGAAACCGGAATGGGTCAAATGAGCGGTTGAGGGAGCAGCGCGCCCCCGTAGCGCAGGCTTCCAGCCTGCTGTATCGCCGACTTCCAGTCGGCAGGCTTACAAAGAGCAACAACTGCGGATTAGAAATCCGCGATACAGCAGGTTGGAAACCTGCGCTAGGAACAATTTGGATGCGCCTCACCCGGCGCAATTCAAGTCGTCGGCAACACGTCCACCTTGGCAGCGAAGACAAAATCGCTCTCAGTCAGGCCGTCAATTTTGTGCGTCCACAGCGTCAACTTCACTTTTCCCCAAGCCAGGTAAATATCGGGATGATGATTCTGCGACTCCGCCAATTCGCCCACGCGGTTGGTGAACTGAAGAGCCTGGCGGAAGTTCGGAAACTTGAACTCCCGCTCAAGATGGTGCGCGTTCACGACCTGCCAAGCGGTATCGAGTTCTCGCGCCAGCCGCGCCAGTTCATCGCCCGCCAGCGGTGGAACGCCGCCCTTGCAAGCCACACATTGTTTTTGCGCCAGATCGGACATGCGGTTCAGGATTGTTTCGTTGCGACTAATATATGCCAGCAACGTCTCGCCGCCCATCTAAAATCAGGAAATTTTTTTTGGCCTTAATTAAATCCCAGCCAGCGTCCGCCTTGGTAAGTAACGAAGGCCAGCAGCCAGGCCAGCGCGCCCATGTAGAGCCACTGGAAGATCGGCCATTTCCAGGAGTTGGTTTCCCGGCGCACCACGGCTACCGTGCTCACACATTGCAGCGCCAGGACGTAGAACACCATCAGCGTGACTGCTCGCAGCGGCGTGTAAACCCGCGCGCCGCTGGAAAATTTCTGTTCCCGCAAAACCGTTTGCAGCTTTTGGTTGAGGGCTTTTTCTTCCTCGCCCGCCGGACGGGCCTGACTGTAAACTATAGACATCGTGCTCACGAAAACCTCCCGCGCCGCAAACGATGACAAAATGCCGATGCCCATCTTCCAATCGAACCCCAGCGGCGCGATGACCGGCTCCAGCATTCGGCCCGCGTAGCCGGCGAAGCTGTGCTGGACATGGGCCGCGGCTTCGTCGGCATCTAATTGCGCCAGGACGTTGGTCTGACTCACCGTCCACGGCGTGCTGGGAAAGCTTTTGAGCAACGTGGCACGCTCGCTTTGGTACTGTTGCGCTATCTCCGAATGCTTGGGATAACTGGTCAGAAACCAGAGCAGTATATTGATACCAAGGATGACAGTGCCTGCCCTCTGCAGGAATAATTTCGACCGGTCCCACATGTGGCGCGCGACGACCTTGAGCACCGGACGCCGATAGGGCGGCAATTCCATCACCAACATGGGCGTTTCCCCCTTGAGCAAAGTTTTCTTGAAGAGCCACGCCATGCCCAGCGCGACGACAATGCCTAATAGATACATGCTCAACATGGTCAAGCTTTGCACAACCACGCCGCCAGTGATACAGGCTCCGATCAGCAATGTGTAAACCGGCAATCGCGCCGAGCAGCTCATCAACGGCGCCACTAGAATCGTTACCAATCGATCTTTGGGCGACTCAATCGTGCGCGTCGCCATGATGCCGGGAATCGCGCAGGCAAACGAACTGAGCATCGGGATGAAGCTCTTGCCGTGCAGCCCGACTTTGCTCATCAAGCGGTCCATCAGAAACGCCGCGCGCGCCATGTAGCCGGTGTCCTCCAATAATCCGATGAAAAGAAAGAGCAGGCAAATCTGCGGCAGGAAGGCCACGACCGCCCCGACTCCGCCAATGACGCCGTTTTCCAGCAACGATTCCAAATCGCCTTGCGGCATGGCCTTCGCCACCACGTAACCGGCCAGGTGGAACAGGTCGCTCAACAAATCCATGGGCCATTGTGCGAAAGTGAAAATGCTCAAAAACATCACCGCCATGATCGCGAGAAAAATCATCATGCCCCAAATTTTATGCGTGACAATGCGGTCGAGCCGGTCGCTGAAGGTTTCCACCGCCGCGCCCGAGGGCGCGACCACACGTTGGTTGATGGCGCCGATGCGCGCGTAGCGGGCCTCGATGGCCGCGCCGCGCCAATCAATGCGGGCGCTTTCAAGGCGCTGGCGCGCGGCTGCGGCGGCCTCGCGGATGTCCGCCGTGTATCGTTCCGGTGCGGCGCCTACAAATTTATCGTCGGACAAAATCAGCAGCGCCTCGGCTTGGAGTAACGCCGGCGGACGACCGTCATGCCGCGCCAGCAATGTCGCCAGCGGTCCGATCTCGGCTTCGTAGGCGGCGGGCAAATTGCAATAAAGCCTCGGCGAGGGGCGCCCTGTCTTGGCACGGACGACCTCGACGATTTTTAATTGTAGTTGACGGATGCCTTCGCCCGTGCTGGCCACCAGCGGCACAACCGGAGTTTGCAATTCCGCAGCTAACTGGTCTGCGTTGACCTTTTGTCCAATAGTGTCCGCCACATCGACCATGTTCAAAGCAATGATGGTGGGATAGCCCAGTTCGATCACCTGCGTGGCGAAATAGAGGTTGCGTTCGAGATTGGAAGCGTCCACCACCACCACGACCACCGCCGGCGCGGCCACATCGGCCAGACGATGAAAGAGAACGTCGCGCGCAATCTGTTCGTCCAATGATTGCGGGCTGAGGCTGTAAGTGCCGGGCAGGTCGAGCACCGTCAGCGGCAGGTCAGGCGGGCTGGCTTGAAAGCGTCCTTCCTTGCGCTCGACCGTCACGCCGGCGTAATTGCCCACGCGTGCGCGCAAGCCGGTCAACGCATTGAAGACTGTCGTCTTGCCGGAGTTAGGATTGCCTGTCAAGACGACGAAAGAAGAAGCGCCTCGCGCCTCGGCAGTGCGACCGGCCTTGGGCGAAGCAGGCCGGCCTAATTGAGACTCAGTCGCAATTGAATCGGCGTCTCCCTCCTGTTTTGGTTGTGGTTCCATCAGTCGAGGGAGGAGACGTCAACTGGCCGATTGCACCCAGATTTGCTCCGCGTCGTGGCGGCGCAGGGTCAAATGGTAGCCGCGCACTTTGATTTCCACCGGATCGCCCAGCGGGGCGAAGCGAACCAGTTGCACGGGAGTTCCGACCAGCAGGCCCATTTCGAGCAAGCGTCCGCGTTGATCGGGGCGCAATTTGATTTCGCTAACGGTGCCCGCGGCGCCGATCTTCAGCGCGGTCAGGGGTTGAGAGTCCATAAATCAAGCAACCTTCTGACGGGAAAGCGGTTCGACCAGGATTTTTTCGGCCAGACGGGTGCTGATGCCCAGGCGGGCGTTGCAGACCTGGCATATCAGGTTGCTGTGGCGGCTGAGGAGCTTGATTTTCTGTTCCTCGCAAAAGCCCATCTCCCGCAGGCGGTGCGTGACCTCCGGCGTCGCAGACAATTGCTTGATGCGCACGGCCACGCCCGTGTTGACCTTACTCAACGGGCAAAGAAACGGCTGGGGACAAGGGTCATCCCCGTCGCCGGACTGCGGCTGCGCTGGCGGTTGCGGCTTCTGCACATATGGAACCTAGGGCAACTGAGACTCAGTTGCAAGAGCGATTTAAGCCGGAACGAGGCTCTCGGAACCGCTGGCCGGTCACACTAGCGTGGTTTGACAGGTTTGACAGGTTTGACCGGGTGCGACTGAGTGCGACTGGCTTGACCGAATGACGCCGGTCGCGGCGTAATTGCGTGAAAACCGCGCAAAAGGTCGGATGGTGGTAGGAATTTGAACAAAAGGTAACGAAGGTAACGAAGTGGAATTGCCTGTATGCCAGGCCAGCCCCAGACCGTATGGCTTCGTTCCCTTCGTTTGCTTCTGTTGCATCTTCTGGGTCCGACAGGTTTGACTGGGTGCGACTGAGTGCGACTGAAACGCCGGCCGGCACCATGAGAAGCTCTGAAAATATCCAGAATTATCGAGAAAATCAACGACTTACGTGTGCTCCTTGGCCTTTCACCACGAAGATCACGAAGCGACACGAAGGGCAACGGAGGCCAGAGGAGAAGACCAAAACGCTTTTGCCACGAAGGAACACAGAGAACA
>DASYNM010000567.1:0-24139 GCA_036008545.1 Verrucomicrobiia bacterium | reverse complement strand
ATTTGGGTCACGGCGGCTTACATGCATCTCATTGGTTAATGCTGATTGCACCATTCACAGAGGAGATTCTATTGCGCGGTTATTTTTATAAAGCATTCCGTGAGAGTTATACTGTGCCTGTCAGTGTTGGCTGTGTCTTAGGGATGGTAGTATTGACTCATTACTCGGCTATGTTCAGTTCGTTGTTAGGATTCGTTGCCTTATCCAGCTTGAACATTATTGCTTCATTGTTACGAGAGCGGTATGAAAGCATTTGGAACTGTATATTGTGCCATTTTGCTTATAATTGCGTATTGGTATTTGTTTGACGTTCATAAGCGATACAGGCCAAGGCATCAATTCGTCCAAATGATGGGGGCAGCGGGATTTGAACTATTCCTCACGGTGGGGAGGCCCCGAGTCTCGCCCTACCGTCAAAATCACCGTCAAAAAATTGAATATTTCATGTTGCAATCCCATTTGTATATGGTATTGTAGAATGTGAGCGGCGCTCCGGCGCCTGTTATTTGACATTTTGCAGATGGGAGAGTGGCCACTGGAAAGCAGGAAATGGATTGGCCACAAAAGGGCACATAAAGCACAAAGAAGACATTTTTCTTTCTTTGTGTGCTCTGCGTTCTTTTGTGGCAATCGCGTTTTTCCCTTTGTCTTGTGCTTTCCTTGGTCAAAAGCAAAAGCGGAAGTCAGGACGGCATCGCGTAAGTCGTTGATTTTCACGATATTTCCAGATAATTCCACTGCCCTTTGAGCGATTTGGCGGCCTGATCGCACTCAGTCAAAGTCAGAATTTGCGACAGAAGCCAACGAAGGAAACGAAGTTAAATTCTCTCGCCCTGACTTTATCCCAAGCAAATCACCTTCGTTGCCTTCGCGACCTTCTGTTCAAATCCCTTCCACCCGTTCACGATATATCCACGACCACCTTGCCGAGCACGGCCAGCTTCGGCTGAATGCCCAAGCCGGGCGATTTCGAGGCCGCCATGCGGCCGTTGACACGCTGGGGCGCGCCATCGGCGATGCTGACCGTCACGTAGCTGTTGAAGTCAGTCGTGCTGAAAAGAAATTGCGGCGGCGTGCTGTGCGCGAGATGGGCGATGGCCGCAGTCGCAATGTCCCCGCCCCAGGAATCTTCCAGAGTCATGGCGATGCCCATGCTGACGCAGAGGTCGCGCGCTTGCCGGATTTTCGTCAACCCGCCCAGCTTGCTGATTTTTAAGTTGACAACGTCCATGGCCAGATCGGCTTTCGCGCGCAGCAGAATGTTCAAGTCGTCAATGTTCTCATCCAGAATGAACGGATGCTCGCATTGGCGGCGCACCGCCAGGCACTCCTCGTAAGTCAAGCATGGCTGCTCAATATAAACATCTACGTCCCGCACGGCGCGCGCGACCCGCACCGCCTCATGCTGCACCCAGCCGGTATTGGCATCGGCCACAAGCCGGTCACCCGGTTTGAGCTGAGCGGCAACGGCCTTGATCCGCGCAATGTCCACGTCCGGATCGCCGCCGACCTTGAGTTGGAAACGCCGGTAGCCTTCGCCGCGATAGGCCGCGACCTTGCCGGCCATCGCGTCTGGCGATTCCTGTGAGATCGCGCGATAGAGATGCACGTCCTCGCCGTATCGTCCGCCGAGGAGTTCGCACACTGGCAGGTTGGCCGATTGTCCGAGTATATCCCAACAGGCGATGTCGATGCCGGACTTCACGTAGGGATGCCCTTTGAGCGCCGCGTCCATGTGGTAGTTGAGTTTGGTCAACTCGCGGGGATCATGGCCGAGCAAGTGCGGCCCCAACTCGCGCAAGCCCGCGCGCACGCCGTCGGCGTAGGCTGGCAGATAGAACGGGCCGAGCGGACAAACTTCGCCGTAACCGACCAGCCCGGTGTCCGTCTCCACGCCGACAATGGTGCTGTCAAAAATCGTGACTGACTTTCCACCTGACCATTTGTAGGTCGTTTCGTGCAACGGCAATTCGACGCGATAGGCGAAGATGCGTTTGATTTTCATTCAGGCGCAATCGGCACCGAGGCCGAAATGCTCTTGTTGACGTCCGCTCAGCCGCCGATGTTCGGCGCGCCGGGATTGGCTTCGGGGCCGAAGTAGCGCAGCACGACCAGCGGCTCGACGTCGCTGGTGTTCTCGAAGGTGACGCCGGCTTTGGCCGCGCTCTCGGTGCAGAAAACTTCGTCCTCGGTCAATTCGTGGAAGCGGATCAGCTTGGGGCAATCGAGCGTGAGTCGGTTCATCTTGCCCTTGCCTTGCACGACAACCAAACCGTAAGCGCCGCCGTCCTTGATCGTGCAGCGCGCGCGCGGTTCGACGGTCAATTCCTTGGCGGTGAAAAGTTGTTCGCCATCGACTTTGCCATAGACGATCCAGCGGTCCATGCAGCCTCCGCTCTGCGCGCCTGCGACGGGGACTGGCTCCAGGAAATGGTTGTCCTTGAAATGCTCGTCGGTGTTGCCCTCCCAATCCAGTTGTTCGACCAAATAGTCGAGGTCGTGGTGATGCTTTTTGGGAACGTCCTTGACCAGCAGCGCCCAAGGCACCTCGCGGCCTTCGACCAGCGATTGATACATGGCGAAAACGTCGCTCCCCCATTGTGGCTCATAGGTGCAGAGCGAACCGGGCGCGTGCAGGATGCACGGTGGAATCAGCCAGCCGGTGCCGGGCTGCAGGCGATAGGCGCGGCTGAGGTCAAGAATACCGTTGTCCCCTTTGTTCCAATTTTCCAGGCAACGCCGGACATCGCTCTTGGTCGTGCCCGGTTCCAAGCCCATGAAGGTGTAGGGAAAATTATTGCCGACATTGTTGTGCTGCGGCGGAAAATAGTAAGACTCGGGCTTCCCCTCCAGGCCGACTAGCTTCGCTTGCTTGGCGCTCTGATGGAGATGATGCGGGATTGGCCCCATGTTGTCGAAGAACTTGGAATAGACCGGCCACTTTTTGTATTTGCGCCAGAGCCGATCCCCGATGAGCAAACCTCCGCAATCCGCCACTGCCTGTTGTAAAGTAAAACGTTGCCGACCCGCGACCACGTAGCTCAAGCCTTCGTCGGGCGTGCGGTTCTCGTTGGCGGCGGGGGTGGTGGAGGAAAACCAGCGCTCGTCGATGCCGCCCCGGTTCAAGCCGAAGGCGTAAAGGTCGTCGGGATGGAGTTTGAGACGTTTGCCGGGCTGGAGAAAAGAGCGCGGCACCCAGCACGGTGCCAGACGGAGCAAGCCGCCGGTTTCCTCGAGGGCGGCTTCAACGAGGGACGCGACTTTGCTTTTGACAATTTTGAGAGAAGTGACGGTGTTCATTATGGCACAGGGAATAACTGTTTCCGTACGTCATGTAAAGCAGCTTGCTGTCGATTCAAATCCTAATCCTAATCTTAATCGTAATCCTAATCTCTTCAGAACCCTGCGGGATGCGATTAAGATTAGGATTAGGATTAGGATTAGGATTAAGAACCGGAAAGCTAATTGCGCGATCTTGACACGCTCGCGGCAGGGGCTTGCGCAATCGGTGCAGGCGCGGGTCGAGGCGGTTCGGGGGCAGGCCGGTACTCGACCGGGGCGGGACGATTTTCCACTGCGGGCCGCGTCGGCTCACTCTGGCGCGCGCCGGAATTGTATGCATTGTACTGCGGCGCCGGCGCGGGCGTGGCCGGACGCTCCACTGGCGTCGGGCCGTATCCGCGCGGCCAATCACGACGAGCCGGCGTCAAACCGGGTGCGGCCGCTGCCAGGTTGTTGCGGCGATGCTGTTGAATCAACGAGGTGCCGGCAGGCCCGCCATAACGAAGAGGCGGCAATTGCACGGACTGCTCACCTTCATCCGAAACGACTGGCGTGGCAGACGCCTCCGCTCGATCATTCTCCGCGAGAACCATCGATTCCTCCGCCGTGGCTTCGTTGCCGGAATGATTGCTAACACGCGGCTGTGCCGGAGATGCGCCCGCCGGCGAAGCAGCGGGACAATAGACAGCCAATGTCTTGCGGTCCCTGGCCAGCCCGGCAGCTTCCGGCGAAGAAACAGCGCGCAAACCGATTTCCGGCACGGGCCTGTTCGCGGCCGCCGCCACGGCCTCGCGACTGGCGCCGCCGTTGAAGATTCTATTGTTTACAATCGTGTAGCTGTCGATGACGGTTGTGTTGCGTACCAGCGCCCCGGCTTGGCGGGCTGGCAACACGTGGCGCGGCAGGTGGCGGCTGGTCAAATCGCCGGTATTGACAAAAGTGTAAGCCGAGGCAGACAGGCCGAAAGTGGGATTAGCCCCGGCGGGTTGGCCAAGGTAAGTCAGTTCCCCCAACACGTTGAGGCCCACGCCCGGCGGCAGCGCAGCCCAACCGATGTAGGAAGGATTTGACCGCCAGGCCACCCAGGCTGGAGCCCAGATATTGTCGGGCACCCAAACCCATCCCAGGCGAGGGGCTTTGGCCCAACGACCATAATGAAAGGCGGCCCACCCCCACGTATAATCCGATTGCCAATACCAGCCGGAATCGGAATAGAGCCATTGGCCGCCATCAACATAGGGACACCAATCCTGATTGATCGTTTCGACGGTCGGCTGCCAGCAAAGGCCGTAATCGGGTTGTTGCTCCCAGGTTCCGTAGGAAGCGAGGTCGTTGTAGAACACGCCAGCGCTCGCGTTCGGCTGCGGCTGGTTGGGAGGAAGAGGCGGCCCTGCAGGCGTTGCTACCGGCGCGGGTGCGGCGGCGGTTTCCTGGGGCGCTGGCGCGGCGGTGGCAAGCGGCGCAGTCTTGACGAGCGTGCCGATCAAATCCTGGGACAAGCCGAGGTCGGAGAGGTAGAGGATTTCGTCGGCCGTGGGCGAGAAAACCTGGCCGGAGTTTTTGATGTAAGCCAGGATAACACTTTCGTCCACATGGGCTTGCGCGAGCTTGATAATTTCGGCCAGACCTGGCGACAAATTGGCCGGCAAGCTTGGTTCACCCGCGGCTTCGGCGGGCGGATCGTCCTGGGCCAGCGGCGGCGGGGTCGGCGCTGGGGCCGCAGCGTGGGAGGAGCTGGCCGGATCAAAGCGTGCGAAGGCGCCGATCAATAAAACCGCCCCTGCCCCAATGGAAAGCAACAAAACCGAAGTGGGCAAATTTCGAGTATTCATTGGCTCAATAGTTCCGACGATGCCCGCCGGGCGCTATTCATTATAACAAGACCGCAGGGTGGTTCAAGCATTAAAGCACCGTGCTGTGTAACTCCGCCTTTGGCGTTGACAGCAGCGTGCAGCGCCCGCATAACCTGCAAAGTGAAATTATGGCGTAGCGGCGTCTTCTGGTCGGCCCTGAGCTTTGTTGGCTCGTTGGGCAACTTTCTTTGCAGTTCGATCATCGCGCGAAACCTGTATGCCAACCCTGGTGATTTCAGCGATAGCACCACGGCTTTGGATTACGTCAACTTCCTCGGCTTGCCCCTGCAAATGCTCAGTATGTCCATGGTTCATTATATCTCTCATTTCCGTTCCAAGAATGATGAGGCACGCTTGCAAGGCTTGTTGGCCGGCTGCCAACGTTTCCTATTCTGGGCCACGGTGTGCGGAACGGCGTTGGCGATGGTGGTGTGGCTGCCCCTAGGCTGGTTCTTTCATTTCGAACGACGCAGCCTGATGCTGGCGGTCCTGATTTGCTTGATGGTCGGAACCTGGTCCACTTTGGGCGTCGCACTCTGCCAGGGCATGGCTTGGTTCAAGCGCCTCGCCATCATCGCCGTAGTGGCAGTGGGCATCCGGTTGGTGTTCGCCTTCGTAATGACCAAGCGTTACCCCAACGCCGCCGTGGCGCTATCCGCCACCACCGTCTCGCTGCTGGCCAACCTCATTCTGTTCTACTGGTGGAAAGACATTTTTCGGCACCCGGCACAAAGAATTTCCCCTTGGACCCGCGAATTCATGCAATTCCTTGTTGTCACAGGCGCCACGGTGGCTGGAACTTATTTCTTCACTACCGGCGACGGTCTGGTCTCGAAGAAGTATTTTCCCGATCTGGCGAGGGACTCTTACAGTTTGGCGGCCCGATTTGGCCGCGCTATACCGGCAGCGGTTCTGCCTCTGCTGATCGTGACGTTCACCTCGCGCTCCGGCGGCAAGGAGACCGCCGCCCGGAGCGATCAGCGCATCCTGCTTAGTTTGTACGCGGCTGGACTGACGTGCGGCGCGACCGTATTGATCCTTTTCCGCGGATTCTGGTTGAGATTGTATTTAGGCCATCCCAACGACGAAGCCGCCCAGATGATTGTTCCCTTCTCCATCACGATGGTCTTGATCGGCCTTTGCCAGGCCGTGGGCATGTGGAGCCTGGCCGACCGCACCTTCAAGATCGCACTCCTTTACGGCGCCTTGGGGCTGACCTATTGGATTACGTTGCTGCTGGTCGGCAAAACGCCGCAGGCCCTCTTGACGGTCATGCCGATTGGCGCGGGCATCAGTTTTTGTGTCCTGTGCGTCTGCTGGCTCGTGAACCGGTCCCATCGGGTGAAAACGCAATGAATCACGCAGCGGGCTGCCAGGCATTGTCGTCCGACCCTGTGGGGGTAATATGGGAAGCCGCCCCCATTTTGCGCTGGCGCCACCCTGTGCGGCCCTCCACTAATGTTTTTGACGGTTCCCTCGAGTTCCCGTAGGTTCCACCGTTCGACTTGTATGCTTAATTGGTTCATAAGGAAAATCGTCGGTTCGCAAAACGAACGGCAGGTTAAGAAGATGCGGCCCAAGGTTTCAATGATAAATGAAATCGAGGCCTCCCTGCAATCGTTGCCCGACGAGGCGTTGCGCCAAAAAACGGCGGCCTGGAAGGCGGAATTGTCCCAAATCCAGGACGACCAGGAATTGGCCGTGCGCCTCAATGAGATTCTGCCCGAGGTCTATGCGGTGGTCAAAAATACCTGTCGCCGCCTCTGCGGCCAGGAAATCACCGTGCGTGGCCATCCATTGAAATGGGACATGATCCCCTTCGATGTCCAGCTCATCGGCGGCATGGCCCTGCATAACGGCAAGATCACCGAAATGGCTACCGGCGAGGGCAAGACCCTCGTCGCCACCATGCCCGTCTTTCTCAATGCCCTGAGCGGCCGGGGCGTCCACGTCGTCACGGTCAATGATTATCTGGCGGCGCGCGACGGTGAGTGGATGGGGGCAGTCTATAAATTCCTCGGTTTGACGGTCGGCTGCATCCTGCGCGATCAATCGCCGGGCGAACGCCGCGCCCAATACGATTGCGACATCACCTACGGCACCAACGCCGAGTTCGGATTCGACTATTTGCGCGACAACGGCATGGCCACGCGCCGAGAGGAGCAAGTGCAACGCGGCCATTACTTCGCCATCGTGGATGAGGTCGATTCCATTCTCATTGACGAGGCGCGCACGCCCTTGATCATCAGCGGGCCTTCGCTGGTCACGGTGGACAACCAGTACGACCGCTTCAAGCCCCAGGTCGAATCGCTGGAGCGGACGCAGGAGAAATTATGCGCCCGTTTCATCTCCGAGGCTGAGGAACTCATCAAGAAGCTGCATCCCGAGGATGGTTCCAACCCGCCCAATCCCGCCGCGTTGGAAGATCAAATCGGCATCCTCCTTTACCGCGTCAAAATTGGCTGTCCTCGTTTGGCCGGTCTGATGAAGCTGTTGGAGATCCCGGAAAACATCCGCCTGATGAACAAGGCGGAGTTGGCCATGCACGCCGACCAAAGCAAGAAGGCGCTTTATGCGGAGAAAGAGGAACTCTTCTTCGCCATGGACGAAAAAACGCACGAGGCCGACCTGACGGAGAAGGGCCGCAACTTCATGCGCCCGGAGGAGCCGGACGCCTTCGTGCTGCCGGATTTAACGGTCAAGTTTCACGAGATCGATTCCGGGCCGGAACAGGACCCTCGCAAACGGCTGGAAATGAAAGCGGCCGTGCAAAAGGAATTTGAAGTCAAGGCGCTGCAAATCCACACCATCTCGCAATTGCTCAAGGCTTACAGCCTCTACCTGTTGGACGTCAATTATATCATCGAAAACGGCAAGGTCATCATCGTCGATGAACACACCGGACGTCCGATGTATGGCCGGCGCTGGAGCGACGGATTGCACCAAGCCGTCGAGGCCAAGGAGGGCGTTGAGATCGAGCGGGAAACGCAGACTCTGGCCACCATTACCATCCAGAATTATTTTCGCCTCTACAAGAAATTGGCCGGCATGACCGGCACTGCCGAAACCGAAGCCCAGGAATTCCTCGACATTTACAAACTCGGCGTGCTGGTCATTCCAACCAACAAACCCGTCGCGCGCAAAGACAGTAACGACTCGGTCTATAAGACCAGGCGCGAGAAATTCACCGCCGTCATCAAGGAGATTACCACCATCCACAATCAAGGCCGGCCGATTCTCGTCGGCACTGTCTCGGTGGAAACGAGCGAACACGTCTCGCGCCTGCTCAACAAGGTGGGCATCGTCCATTCCGTTCTCAACGCCAAGTTTCACCAGCAGGAAGCCGAGATCGTGGCGCGCGCGGGCCAGCGCGGCTCGGTCACCATTGCCACCAACATGGCCGGACGCGGCACGGATATCAAATTGGGTGTGGGGGTTGCCGACCTCGGCGGATTGCATGTTATTGGCACCGAGCGCCACGAATCACGCCGCATCGACCGCCAGTTGCGCGGACGTTGCGCCCGCCAGGGTGATCCCGGTTCGTCCCATTTCTTCATTTCCCTGGAAGACGACTTAATGCGGCTGTTCGGCTCGGACCGGATTGTCAAAGCGATGGAGAAGATGGGTCTGGAAGAGGGCCAGGAACTCGAGCATTTCATGCTCAACAAATCCATCGAGCAGGCCCAGAAGCGCGTCGAGCAGCAAAACTTTCAGCGCCGCAAACGGACTCTCGAGTACGACGACGTGATGAACAAACAGCGCGAGGTCATTTACGGCTTCCGCGACGAAGTCATCAACGCCACCGATGTGCGCGACCGCCTCATGGACATCATGGAGGAAGTCGTCATCGAGAAGGTGCGCGAACTGACGCCGGAAGGCGGTGAACCGGCCGATTGGGACCCGCGGCCGTTGAGCGACTGGGTATCGTTGAACTTCCCGATCCGCATCCCGGAGGGGGAAATCCTCAAGGCGGCCAAATCGAGTCAGGAATTGCCGCTGCCAGATTCGGCCTTTGAGGGCCTGAATGCGGGCCAGTTCGCTGTCTGCCAGTTTATTTGCAAAACGGTGCGAGAGGCCTACGAGTTGAAGATCAGCGTTGAGGAGCCGCAGGCGTTCAAAGTAGTGGAGCGCTACATCATCCTCAAAGCGGTGGACACCCTTTGGCAGGAGCATCTTTACGGCATGGATTCTTTGCGCGACAGCATCGGATTGCGCGCCTACGGCCAGCGTGATCCGCTGATCGAATACAAAGCCGAAGCGTTCAAGGTGTTCGGGGAATTGATGACCAACATTAAGACGGAAATCTGCCACAACATCTTCCTCAGTGCCTCGAGCATGATGGCCTTCGATCAATTCAGGCGCAAACTGCCTCCCACCACGCTGCATCAGCCGTCCGACGCCTTCGGCGGCGTGCCGCCCCCAGGCGATAAAGCGGACGGCAAGAAAGCCAGCGACGTCGTGAAGGAAGCCACCGACGCGATGTCCAAGGCCAAGCCCATCCGCAGCGGCCCGAAAGTCGGCCGAAATGATCCGTGCCCTTGTAAGAGCGGCAAAAAGTACAAGCACTGTTGCGGAAAAAATGGTTAGGTTCAGCGAAGCCGACTATGAAGGCACGCGTCCTTTACGTCCTCTTGTTTCTTGCGCTGGCTTGTGCCGGGCGGGCACAAGGCCCCTCGGTTAAAGGACCTTCCTTTGCCTTCGCCACAATCCAGCAGGGCCGGGAAATCCTGACCAACCGGGATGATTTTGTTTTGGCGCTTAGTCCCTTCGATCGCGCGGCAAGAATGAAAACCGACCAGCGGGTCTCGGAAAAGGATTACCTCGATTTCGTCGCTCGCAATATTCTTGACTGGGATGTTGGCGAGAGGGAACTCGTGCAATCGGCCTTGGCGCAGCTGCAACCCAGGTTGGATGCGCTTGCGCTGCCATTTCCGGAAAGCATCTCCTTCATCAAGACAACCGGCGCCGAAGAGGGCGGCGCCGAATATACGAGGGGAACCGCCATTATCCTGCCTCAGTCCGAACTGAAAAAGACGCAGCGCGCAAATCTGCGAGACACGATCGCGCATGAGTTGTTTCACGTTCTGTCGCGCAAAAATCAAGCGCTGAAGGAAAAACTCTATGCCGTCATCGGCTTCCAACCTTGCGGCGAAATCATTTTCCCGCCAGAGCTGGCGGAAAGAAAGCTCACCAATCCCGACGCGCCCAGGAACGACCATTGCATCCGGCTCAAAATGGGTGACGAATCCTTGTGGGCGGTTCCCATTCTCTTCTCGAAATCAGCGCGCTATGACGTGGCCCGTGGCGGAGAATTCTTCCAATATCTGAACCTGCAGTTTTTGGTTGTGGAACGAAAGGATGAAGGGCCCTCGGCAAAGGCGGCTTATGATTCGTCGCATCCGCGACTGCTTTCCGCAGGCCAAGTCTCCGGTTTCTACGAGCAGGTGGGTCGCAACACGGGCTACATTATTCATCCTGAGGAAATTCTGGCTGACAATTTCAAGTTGTTTCTCCTGCAACAGAAAAACGTTCCGTCTCCCGAGATCCTGCAAAAGCTCGGTCAGGCGCTTGAGCACAAGACATCCAATTGAGTAAGCTCGCAGATTGAGATTCGATTCAGTAGCAGCAGGCAGGCATTAATCCACCCGCAGCCAAAGTGTTTTTAAGTAGCCCGGCTCGGCGCGCTCAATTGGAAAATCCGGCGGCTGCGGCGCATAATGACGTAGCGCCACCTTCCGGCCCGCACGCCCGACCGCACCCGTGACGGCTTCTATGAAATCCTCCGGCGCGAAGCCCGCCGCGTTGGTCGAGGCGAGCAATGTGCCGCCGGGTTTGAGCAATGGCAGCGCGGCGGCTACCAAAGCGCCATAATTCTTCTCCGCCTGAAACACCCCGCTCTCCCGCGAGCGCGAGAAAGTCGGCGGATCGAGGATGAGAATGTCGAATAGCCGCTTCTTCTTGACTAAACGCCGGAACCAGGCGAAGGCGTCGCCGAAAATGAACTCGTGCTTGGCGGGGTCCAGACCATTGAGAGAAAAATTGCGCCGGCCCCATTCCAAATAATTCTTCGACAAATCCAGACTGGTGACATGTCCGCCGCCGACTGCCGAGGCCACCGAGAAACCGCAGGTGTAGGCAAAGGCATTGAGCACGGTCGGTGCTGGCGGTAGTCCAAATTCTGGCGCGACGTAACGCTCCTGCAAACGTCGGCGGTTTTCCCGTTGATCCAGGAAAAGGCCGACGGAGCCGCCTTCCTCCATGCGCAGGACAAAGCGCAATCCATTTTCGCGCACCAGAATTTCGTTTGTCGAGGGCGCGCCCCACAGCCATCGCGGCGGAGTGCGTCCCTGCCGCTGCAGCAGTTGATGATAAACGGTACGCGCGCCGATCTTCTCTATGAACTGGCGTTGCGGAACGGTCAGCGCGGCAGCGGATTGCGCCAATAAATCTTCGCCCAGGCGGTCGAGATAAAATCCCGGCCAGCCATCCGCCGCCCCATGCACCAGTCGGAATGCGTCCGTGAGCGAGGGATCAATGATCGCCGCGCGCAGCGCCAGGCGGGAATCGGCCGCAAAATCCGGCGGCACGGCGAAGGAGAGGCGCTTGCCTGTGACGGGGTGCTCGAATCGCAATTCCGCCGCGTGCAAGCAGAGGCGCGCGGCGGGAGCGCCATCGTAGAGAGTATCTCCGAGAATGGGAAAACCGTGCTCAGCCGCGTGGACACGGATTTGATGCGTCCTCCCCGTAAATGGCACGGCTTCGATTACTTCACCGGCGACGGAAAACAGCGTCTCTGCCAGAACAGCGCCGGCGTGCGGTGGGCGGCTCACGTACTTGGCCCCGGCGCGCACCAGCGCGGAGCGCGCGCGCAAATCGCGAAAGGTGGGCGGGCGATCCGTCAGCAGGATGTATTTCTTTTCCACCCGTCGTTCGTCGAACTGCCGCGTGAGCGAGCGGTTGGCGGCGGCAGTCTTGCCGAAGACCATCAAGCCTGACGTTTCCTTATCCAGTCGATGTATGATGGACAAGGCGCTCCAGCGCGGCTTGCGATTTCGGAGCCATTCGTAGAGACCCTCGCCGGCGAAAGGCGCAGGCGCATGGGTATTCCAGCCGGCCGGTTTGTTGACCACCAGCAGGTGCTCATCTTCAAAAACGATCAATTCCATCCAAGGCGTCTCTTCGCGCCCCAAAGCATAGGTAGCCGCGCTGCCCCTGGTCTTTCAATCCTATTCTGAGAACTGCCCAAAAAATCCGAAAAACAGGGCTTGCCAAGCGGGTGGGTCAAGATTACTCTGGCCAACCTTTTGGGCGCTGCGGGAGCGGCGTGCGGTTGATGTTGTCGTGGTGCGCCGCCGCCACAAAATTGATTATTATGGCAGTCAGAATTCGTTTGAAACGGGTCGGGGCCAAAAATGCCCCTTATTACCGCGTTGTGGTGGCCGATGCCCGCAGTCCGCGGGATGGAAGATTTATCGAGGAAATCGGCAGTTATCAGCCCATGAAAAAGGGCGATAATTGCAAGATAGACCTGGATCGCGCCAAGTATTGGGTCAGCCACGGCGCCCAGCCCAGCGACACCGTCGCCAGCTTTATCAAGAAATTGACCAAAGCCGCCGTGCCGGTTTGAGTTTTTGTTTTTTGGCTTATGCAAGCCTTCCTGGAGTATGTGGTCAAGGGATTGGTCAACCATCCGGACGACGTGACGGTCACGCCGGTGGTCAAGGACGCCCTGACCATTTATGAACTGCGGATGAACCCGGAAGACGTAGGCAAGATTATTGGACGCCAGGGGATGACGATCAATGCCCTTCGTTCACTCCTGCTGGCGGGCAGCGCCAAGAAAGCGCTCCGCTGCACGCTGGAGATTGTCGAGGAGCCGTCGGGCAAAGCGAGTGAGAATTGATGTGCTCACCTTGTTCCCGGAGATGTTCACGGGACCGGTTGATGTGAGTATTATCCAGCGGGCCCGCAAGAGCGGCCTGCTCGATTTGCGGGTGCATAACCTGCGCGATTACACGCACGACAATTATAAGACCGTCGATGACAGGCCCTTCGGCGGTGGCCCGGGTATGGTGCTAAAGCCGGAACCGATTTTTGAGGCGGTCGAGGCTCTGGCCGACGCCGGCACGAAAGTGATTTTGCTGTCGCCGACCGGTCGAGTGTTCGACCAAAGCACGGCCCGGCAATTGGCAGCCGAGCCGAGGCTGCTGCTGATTGGCGGCGCTTACGAAGGCGTGGACGAACGAGTGCGCACGGAGTTGGCTGATGACGAGTTGTCCATCGGCGATTTCGTGCTGACCAATGGTTCGCTGGCTGCGATCGTTATTATCGACGCCGTGACGCGGCTGTTGCCGGGAGCGCTGGGCGATGACCAAAGCGCGCTGGACGAATCGTTCAGCCAGGGGTTGCTGGAGTATCCGCATTACACGCGGCCGGCGGAGTTCCGGGGGCTGAAAGTCCCGCCGGTGCTGCTGTCGGGCAACCATGCGGAGATCGAGAAATGGCGTCGCGAACAGGCGGCCCAGCGGACGCAATCGCGCCGGCCCGATCTGTGGCGGAAGAAGACGCAATGAAAGAGAATTTATGAACCAGGCATTGTTAGACAAAATAGAAACAGAACAGTACCGCAAGAGCGTCTCCGACTTCGGGGTCGGCGACACCGTGCGCGTCCACACCAAAGTGATCGAAGGCGACAAAGAGCGCATCCAGATTTTTTCCGGAATTGTGATTGGCCGTCGCGGGCACGGCTTGAACGCCACCTTCACCGTCCGGCGCATCAGCTACGGCGAAGGCGTGGAGCGCATTTTCCCCGACCATTCCCCGCGCATTGACAAGGTTGAAGTCGAGCGCAAAGGCTCAGTCCGCCGTGCCAAGTTGACTTATCTCCGCCAGCGCATCGGCAAGGGCGCGACGCTGGTCAAAGAGCGCGAAGGCCGCGTGGCGGTCCCGGAGACCAAGCCAGCCTCGTAACCCGCGGTTTGCGGTTTTCGCGTGTGGGGGCATATTGTCGGTGTGCGCCAAACGAACGTCCTTAGCATGACTGCCTCGGTGGCCAATCGTTGGTGGCGGATCGCCCTCCTATTCGCGGCCAGCCTGGCTTGGCCCGCCTTGGCGGCGCCCAAGACCCACACCCACCTGATTCTCTCCGCCGAAACGGCGCGGCCGGGTGACACCATTTGGGCCGGCTTGGAAATGGATATGCCTCCCACCTGGCACGTCTATTGGCGCTACGGCGGCGACGCCGGCGACCCGGTCAAAATCAAATGGACGTTGCCGGACGGCGTCTCAGCCGGCGAAATCAATTGGCCCGTTCCAGAGAAGGAAGTCGATAAGGCCGGGGACGTCGCCCTGGTCACCTACATTTACACCCATAAAGTCGTATTATTGACACCGATCAAGCTGGCGGACAGCTTGCGCCCCGGCCCTGTCACTCTCACGGCAGCCGTGCATTGGATGGAGTGCTCGCAGGAATGCGTCATGGTCGAGGGGACAAATGAGGTGACGCTGAACATCGGCGCGGAAACCAAACCCTCCGCGGACGCCGCGTTGATCGAGCAATGGCGCAAAAAAATTCCGCCTCCCGCGCAGGCCGATGCCGCCACGGCGCAATGGCAAAGCAGTCAAGTCGTGAGCAATTCGCGCCCGGTTGTTATCGAGTGGAAAACAGGCGCAACTCCCGCCGATTTCTATCCGTACGCCGACGCCAAATTTTCCGTGGAGGGCACGACGGAGATTTTGCCGACCAATAGCGGCGCCATCCGGTTACGCAAAATGCTCACCAAGAACGACGACGCCGGCTGGCCGGATCACCTGACGGGCATCCTCGTGAGCCATGCGGATTCGCCACAGGCGCAGGCGGTCGAAGTTGCGCTGGCCATTAATCCTCCACCGGCGGCGGAAAAGAAAAGCGCCCCACCGATCGCGGCGGGCGTCCTGGCGACGATGCTTGGCTTCGCCTTTCTCGGCGGGCTGATTTTGAATATCATGCCGTGCGTTCTGCCCGTCATCGCGCTGAAGATTCTCAGCTTTGTCAAGCAATCGGGCGAGAAGCCGGGGCGCGTGCGGAATCTGGGTCTCGTCTATGGTTTAGGCGTCCTGGTTTCTTTCCTAATTCTGGCCGCCCTGGCCATCGGCGTGCAACAGGCCGGCGGCCTCGCGAACTGGGGCGATCTCTTTCGCCGCCATCCCAACGTGCAATTGGCGCTGACGGTGCTGGTGACGTTGATTGCGCTGAATCTTTTCGGCCTCTTCGAGATCACCTTGAGTTCGCGCGCGACCGGAGCGGCCAGCGAATTGGCCTCGCGCCAGGGATTTCCCGGCGCGTTTTTCAACGGCGCGCTCGCCACCATTCTGGCCACGCCCTGCACGGCGCCGTTCCTTGGCGTCGCGCTGGCTTTTGCCCTGGCGCAATCAGCCACGGTCATCGTGCTGTTCTTTTTGACAGTGGGCATCGGCTTCGCCTTTCCCTTTGTCCTGTTGTGCGCGCAGCCGCGCTGGATGGGCTGGCTGCCCAAGCCCGGCGCGTGGATGGAAAAATTCAAAATTGCCATGGGCTTTCCGATGCTCGCCACCGCCTTCTGGCTGCTGTGGCTCTCGGCCAACGACGAAAGCGCGGTGCTGTGGCTGGGGCTTTTTCTGGTGGTGCTGGCGCTGGCGGCGTGGATGTGGGGCGAATTCGTGCAACGCGCCACGCGCCGCCAGGCTCTGGCGGCGGTGCTGTGCCTCGTGCTGGTGGTCCTGGATTATTCGTTCGTGCTAGGCGGCCACTCCTCCCAAATCGTCTGGCAGCCGTGGAGTCCGCAGGCCGTGGAAGCGGCGCAACGGGCAGGGCACCCGGTTCTCGTCGATTTCACCGCCAAGAGTTGCCTAACCTGTCAACTTAATAAAGCAACTGGCCTGGAGATCGATTCCACCCGCGCCAAGCTCCAGCAAATCGGCGCGGTGGCTTTCGTGGCTGACTACACCCGCGACGACCCAGCCATCGGAGAAGTCTTGCGTCACTATGACCGGGCGGGCGTGCCTTTGGTCCTCGTCTATTCCAAAGATGTCACCAAACGTCCGGAGGTGCTGCCGACTTTTCCGCTGACCCCATCGGACGTCCTCAAAGCCCTCGACGAGGCCGCGCATTGAAATCTCACTTTTGGTAGCGCAGGTTTCTAACCTGCCGTATCGCCGACTTCCAGTCGGCAGGCTCAGACGGGTCAACGACTGCGGATTAGAAATCCGCGACACAGCAGGTTGGAAACCTGCGCTAGCGACTGCGGCCCTCCAAAAACCCAGATGCGTCCGATGCAATTTCAAAATTGAATTTTGAAATTTCAAACCTAAACTCCTCGCATGGCAGAAACACAAACGCAACCGCTCGTCGGCGTCATCATGGGTAGCCAGTCCGATTGGGCCACCATGCAACATACCGCCAAGCAACTGGCCGAGCTGCAAATCCCGCACGAAGTCCAGGTCATTTCCGCCCATCGCACGCCCGACCTCCTCTTCGAGTGGGCTTCCTCCGCCGCCGCGCGTGGGCTGGAAGTCATCATCGCCGCTGCGGGCGGCGCGGCGCATCTGGCCGGCGTCACCGCCGCCAAGACCGTCCTGCCCGTGCTGGGCGTGCCGATGGAATCCAAAGCCTTGCACGGCATGGACTCCCTGCTCTCCATGGTGCAGATGCCCAAAGGCGTGCCGGTGGGAACGCTGGCCATCGGTGAAGGGGGCGCTGCCAACGCCGCCCTGCTGGCCGCGGCCATCCTGGGCAACAAACATCCGCACATCCGGCGCGCCTACGAGCAATTCCGTCAGAAACAAACCGAGCGCGGCCTGGCCAATCGCAACATTCCCCAATAAATTTCCGCCTATGAGACTGGTCAAAATCGGCGATTGCTACATTAACGTTGAGAACGTCACCCACGCCGAATTTGAAACCACGGAGCACGGAACGACTTGTACAGTATATTTTAACTGCCAAGTCAGCGACGGCGACAGCCGCGGCGGCGTCCAGGCCACCCTGGTCGTCTCCGGCACCGCCGCCCGCGAGCTCAAAGCCTGGCTGGACCTGCGACTCCTCTCCTGCATGGAGAAGGAGGCGCGGTGAGCCAGCGTGCCGCCTAAGCCAGCCGTCGCTTGGTGCTCTGTCGAGCCGTGACTCGATTTCGCGGCATTTAGTCAGGCTTCGACGGAGTCTTGGCCTTACCGATCCTTAAAATAAACTTATAAATCTAACCAATTAGAATAAGCGTTGATTTTGCAGAAAGACGGGGGTCTGGCGGGAACTGTTTTGCACTTTATTTTGCGTTTTTTCGGTTTTTGGCGAGTTTTTGCGTTGCAAGTGGTTGCGATTGAAGCGGAAGCGCGCGGCGAACCTCTCCAAAACAAATCGTATCAAAAAGCCTACGGTAGGTTTTTTGGTTTTTGTGATTTGAGTTAGAATCGTGGCCATGATGGATCATAAGATCGTCAATCATAGGGACGCAGGCGGTGGCGAAAACGGGCCTTTGGCCAGGTTTCGCGGCGTTATCCGTGCTATCCGTGGTTCTCTTTCGGAGTTGGACCATGGACTTCACGGATTTGACGGATTTCCGGCGGCCTGGCCTCGGTGGATTCCAGTCGCACTCAGTCGCACTCAGTCGCACTCAGTCAAACCAGTCAGCGTTCCGCCGAACAGGGCAAAAAGTTCGATCCCCTTGATTACCAACAATGTTGCAGATGGTTCACTTGAGAAATAAAGCGAGCATTGGGATGAAACGAGCACGAACCATTGAACCGCACCCCAACGATGGCATCTTCTGCCATTTACCTATGGAATTCCGCAGCGGGCGGCGACCCCTGCGTCAAGGCAGCATGGGCCTTGGTCCAAACCGGCCCGAAATTTTTGCTTCCACTTTGCCGGAGCACTTTCTAGTATCTGGAGCCTGGGGAACGTGGTCTCTCGCGCGTTGGCCCGCAGGAACGACAAGCCAAATTTATGCCATTAACACATACAACCGACCTGTTCGCTAAAGCTCTCAAAGGCAAATACGCCCTAGGCGCCTTCAACGTTAACAACATGGAGCTGTTGCAGGCCATCGTCGAGGCCTGCGAGGCGGAAAAAGCACCCGTCATGCTTCAAATCTCCAAAGGCGCCCGGCAGTATGCCAGCCCCGTCTATCTCAAAAAGCTGATCGAAGCCGCAGTTAGCACGTCCAATATCCCCATCGCCATCCACCTGGACCACGGCGATTCTTTCGAGTTGTGCAAGGAGTGTATCGACGAGGGCTTCACCAGCGTGATGATCGACGGCAGCCATGAGCCTTTTGAAAAGAATGTCGAGATTTGCAAACGGGTGGTGGAGTACGCTCACAATCGTAACTGCGTGGTAGAAGGGGAGTTGGGCATGCTCGTCGGCGCCCAGCACGACGATGGCGAAGAAGGCGGGAGCTATTCCAAAGGCGGCGTTTACACCCATCCCGAGGAGGCGGTGTCGTTCGTCCGCCAGACGGGCGTCGATTCACTGGCGGTGGCCATTGGCAATTCGCACGGCGCATATAAGTTCAAGGGAGAACAGCGGCTGGATTTGGACCGGTTGCGCGCCATTAAGAAGGCGCTGATGGACGCTGAGTTGGGCGATTATCCGCTGGTTCTTCATGGCGCTTCCAGCGTGCCGAAAGACCTCGTCCAGGAAATCAACAAATACGGCGGCAAGCTCGGCGAAGACACCGCTGGCGTCCCGGAAGCGGATATAGAAATCGCCCGGCGCGTCGGTTGCACCAAGGTGAACATCGATACCGACTTGCGCCTGGCCGTGACTGCCGCGATTCGGAAATGCTTTGCCGAGAATCCGAAGGAATTCGATCCCCGCAAGTATCTCGGCCCCGCGCGAGCGAGCGTCAAGGAGTTGGTGCGACACAAGGTGCGCGACGTTCTTTGCTGCGCCGGCCACGCTTTCGATTAAACCCAAATTTAGTCCGGAAAAGTTTCATTTCTGAACGCGAACTGGAATGCATTTTCCGCTCTCGCTGAGAGACATAATGACCCATATTCACTTTGCAATAAAGAGACATAGTGGCTCATTATAGTGAGATGTGGGTTGATTAGAATTGCGTAACATGTTAAAATGTAAGTGTTTACGTTATTGGCGATTTCTTGGCATGGCTTACGCTATTTAGAAATCGTGAGTAGTTAAACAGGTGAGCAGTGTGCTCACGAACTTTGAAAGAAAAGAAAGGATGAATTATGACATTAACAAGATGGCAACGACCTGATTTTTGGGGCTTGGCTCCGCTGCGTCGAATGACGAGTTTGCGGGACGAGGTGGATAGTTTGTTCAACCTGGCTTTCGGGCACTTGGTGGGCGCGAAACCTGAGAACGGACATGGATTGCAGTTGTTGGAAGGTTGGTTCCCGGCAGTCGATGTTTACGAGGACAAGGACAACTTGCTTGTCAAAGCGGAGCTGCCCGGCCTGAAGAAGGAAGACATTCAGATCTCGCTCGATAACGGCAACCTCACACTTTCCGGAGAGCGCAAGCAAGAGGAGAAGCGTCAGGACGCCGAAGTTTATCGCTCGGAGCGATGGGTGGGACGCTTTCATCGCAGCGTCAGCTTGCCGTGCCGCGTGGAGTCCGAGAAGATCAAGGCCACGTACAGCGAAGGCGTACTGACGGTAACTCTGCCCAAGGCAGAGGACGCCAAGCCGAAACAGATCCCGATTTCGGTCAAATAACAACCACAACCGCTGGGCGAGCGAGACTTGCCCAAATTGAGAAAGAACTTATGAATACAGTGACTCAAAAAGAGGACAGGGCCGCTCGTGTGCAGCCGGTTCAACAGGAGCGCACGTTCGCCCTGCCCAATGTCAACGTCATCGAGACCAAGGACGGCTACATCCTGGAGGCAGAGATGCCCGGGGTGGCAAAAGAAGGCTTGGACGTCAGCGTGGAGGAAAACCTGTTGACGATCACAGGCCGGCGCCAGGCTGAGCCCTCGGCCAACGTGGTCCATCGCGAATCCAATCCGGTTGATTACCGCCGGGTCTTTGAATTGGATCCAACGATCGACACCGCAAAGATCAACGCCCAGATCGAGCAAGGCATCCTGACCCTGAACCTGCCCAAGGCGGAGAAGGACAAACCTCGCCGGATCACGGTCAATTGACGGATAAGTGTTCGCAGCAGCAAAGGCCGGGTGCCTCATGCGCCCGGCCTTTGTTTTCTTCCCGCGGGTAACGAAGGTTGTCAAACAAAGCCTTGTGTTCTGCCGGCAAACATGAAAGGATACGCTGCCGCCATGAAAACGGTTCTGGTCATCTTGGGTGAAGAGGCTTTGCGCAGCCGGTTAATACCCGGATTGAACGAACATGGCTGGTCAGTTCTGGAGGCGGGCGACGCCGACGTGGCGCTGACTCTGGCCCGCCAGCATCAACCTGAATTAATTATATGCGACTGGCAAACTCCCTGGTCTGACATCGCGCTTTCGTGCCGCAGTTTGGCCGATCAAAATGAAACGGTTACCAAGCCCGTTCTCCTCGCTGCCGGCAGCGGCCAGGTCGCGGAGAAAATTGCCGCCCTGGAATCCGGCGCAGACGAGTTTATCGCCAAACCGATTGATCCCCACTCGCTCGGAAAAATGCTGCAGCGTTTGTCTGCCAACGGGCAGAGCGACGTACGGCCGCCACCACAGGGCGATCCCGGCGGCGGCTCCGAGACGCGCCTGAAATTTTGGGGCGTGCGCGGTTCCATTGCTGCGCCAGGGCCCGAGACGATCCATTATGGCGGCAACACCTCGTGCGTCGAAGTCCGTGTGGGCAGCGACATCATTGTGCTTGACGCAGGCACGGGAATTCGCAAATTCGGCCTGGCGCTGGTCAAGGAATTCCAAGATCGTCCGATCAACCTGAATATCCTCATCACGCACACGCACTGGGATCACATCCAGGGGTTTCCGTTTTTCCCGCCCGCCTACAACCTGAAGAACAAGGTGACAATTTACGGTTTTGAAGGCGCGCGCCAGGGATTGCAGAGCACGCTCTCCAGCCAGATGGAAAGCCCTTACTTCCCGATCAGCATGCAGCAAATGCCCGGGGCCATCACCATCCGCGAACTAAAAGAAATGAGCTTCCGCGTTGGCAATGTCCCGGTCAAAGCCCAGTTTCTGAATCATCCCGGCGTTTGCAGCGGTTACCGTCTCTTCACGCCCGGCGGCTCGATTTCCTATTTGCCGGACGTTGAATTGTTCCAACAACTTCGCACCGGTCGCAAGGCCGGCGCGGACGAGGCTGCGCCGCAAGAACTCAATTCCATCCCGGAGGAAGATCGCGCCACGCTGGAATTCGTCCGCGATTCAGAGGTGCTCATTCTCGATTCGCAATATGATGCCATAGAGTACGGGCACCACATCGGCTGGGGGCACAGTTGCTTCGAGGATGCGGTGACCTTCGCCATGCAAGCAGGCGTGCAGAGGCTCTTTCTTTTTCATCACGACCCTGAACATACAGACGAGCAGATCTCGCGCATGGTGGCGCGGGCGCGAGCGATGGCTCAACGTCACCAATCCCCGCTCCTGGTGGAAGCCGCCCGCGAAGGTTTCGAGCTGCTGCTGCCCGCCACTCGCGCCGCGAATATTTGATTCTTGTTGACATCAGTTGGTCAAAAATGTGGCGTCCGCACATTGGAGCCGGATGAAGTCGGGCAGCTTTCCAGCGTCAGACCTTAGCAAAGAGAAAGCGCCGTCGGGGCCGAATTTCACGTCGAGGGTCCGACGTCAAGGGCGAACAAGACAACGACTAATTTGTGCATCGCCAAGTTCGAGCCGAAGAATGCAGAGGATGCCGCGCGAAAAAACTAGATTTTCCATTGAACAGTAACAAAGTCGGATTACATTAATCAGGCATGAGCCAGCCCGAGGCCAGCGAAATTGTGCGGCTCCTGATGCTGATTCCATTTGGAGTCGTTTTGGGAATAGGAGCTTTTTTCTTCTACCTCGCCTGGCGTCGCGCCGCCTTTTGTAAGCAGGAGAAAATCAGCGCGAGACATTGGACGCCCCTCAGTTCCGCGGCCTTCGAGCAACCTTCGCGCTGGCTGGCCGTCAAGGCCGCCGATCCTTCCGTTGTGCAAGCCGCCCTCCATCTGCATCGCGCTACTTCCTGTACGTGGGAACAAGGGTTGGCTGAGGCGCGTGACGACAAGCTCTTCATTTCGCCGCCGATTTCCGGCTGGGTCCTGGTGGTCGGTTCGGGTTTGCCAGAACCATCGGAGGACCCGGATCGCTGCTATCATTTTTTGACCACGCTCAGCCGCAAGTTGGGGCATGTTCAATTCTTCAGTGTCAGCCGCGTGGTCCATCACCATGGCTGGGCCTTGTTGGAGCGGGGCCAAGTTTTTCGCGGCTACGCCTGGGCGGACGAGACACTTTGGAACCAGGGACCTGTCACCGCAGCGGAGAAAGATTTGGACATGCTTTGCCTGGCCTACGCTTCCGAGCAAAACCCTTTCGCCCTGCGCGAAGCCTTGTCCGCCAATTGCGAGAAAGTCCATCTGCTGGCGGCCCGTTGGAGCATTGATCCTGGCGCGATCTCGCCTGAAATGTGGCGCGGCCGCGGGATAGTCGGCGCCTTTTCCCACTCCAGGCCACATTAGACCTGAACTGAATTCAGTGACGGCACCGGAGACATGCCCGACTTGCGGCGCGGACGTTCCCGCAGGGGCCAAGTCCTGCCCGGAATGCGGCGCGGATGAGCACACCGGGTGGTCGGAGGAGGCTTACGCCAGTGGGCTTGATCTACCCGACGACTCATTTGACTATGATCAATTCGTCAAACGCGAATTTCACGCTGAAAAGAAGCCCATCCCTCATGGGATTCATTGGTTTTGGTGGCTGGTGGCAATCGTCGTGGTCGCTGTATTGGCGATCGCGATGACGCGTTGAGTAACGTCAATAAGAACTGCCGCCTTCACGGCACCGCTACGGCTTGACGTCGTCGAAGTAATCCCGCACTGCTCCCTGGTACGCTCTGGGCACCTGATCCTGGTTCAGCGCGCTCTTGCCGTCGTTCTGCGCCGCAGTCGCAGCTTCCTGGTAGCCGACGGAACTGGTCCCCTTGATGCTGACTCCCTGCAACGTGATGCTCGGCATCGGTGAACCTGGACTGATCTGGCCGTGCAGCTTGGTGGGGGAAAGGTTGTCGGCCAACTGCGGGTCGCCGCGGTCCGTCAATCCGCGCGGATCTGAGTCTGCACGCTTAATACCGCTATTGTCCCACAAGCCGCTCATCTGCGGATACAATTGTGAATCATCGTCGGTCCAAGTGCCAACGCCGCGTCCGCCTTTGGCTCCCTTGCCGAGGCTTAAGCAATGCCCCGCAGCCAGGCAACGTCCGCTGCAATCGCCGCAATGCGGGCATTGGCCCCAACCGGTGTGGGTGGCCAAACACATTTCGGCTTTGTTCAATGCGTCCAGCGAACCTTGCAAAGCTTTGGCATCGGCCATTTGCGCCTGGATTTTTTCAAGTTCCTTTGCGGCAGCAGCCAGGGATTGCGCCGCGCTAGCCTTGTCGCCGCGCAATTGCTGCGAGGCTTCATGCAGATATTGCGCCGCATCGCCATAGGGTGCGGCCGGGGACACGGACCGGGAAACTTCGTCCAGGATTTTGGCCGCTTCTTCCGGCGTCATTTGGCCGGAACGAACTTTTTCAGCCATCTTAGTCAGCGTTTGCTGCGCCAGTTCGGCTTGGCCAAATTTCAATTGTTCGGGGAGGTCTTTGCCGTCGCGGTCCGCCTGCTGCTGCATTTTTTGCAATTCCTTGGATAGCTCCTGCGTCTTCTCCAAGTCGGTTGTGGCCAAATCCATGTCCTTCTGGAACGCTTCGTTCTGGCTGTTCTTCAAATCGTTGATGGCGTCGTCGAGGTTAGGCAATGTTTGACCCAACTCGCGTGCCTGCTCGGCGAGGTCGGACAAACTTTGCGCCATCTTCTGGCGCTCCGCAGCAGCGGCGGGCGAATCATCCTTGGGCATGCCAGCGGCGGCTTTTTGCAGCTT
>DASYNM010000566.1:0-4797 GCA_036008545.1 Verrucomicrobiia bacterium | reverse complement strand
CAAACCTTTCAAACTTGAAGAAGTCAAAGAAGCGTTGGCAAGCGTCGGTGTGCAAGGCCTGACGGTTTCGGAAGTCAAAGGTTTTGGACGGCAAAAGGGCCACACCGAAATTTACCGCGGCAGTGAATACACCGTCGATTTCCTGCCGAAAATGAAAGTTGAAGTGGTCGTGCCCGATGCGCTGATGCGACAGGCCATTGACGCCATCGTGCATGCGGCGCGCACTGGCAAGATCGGTGACGGCAAGGTTTTCGTCAGCAATGTCGAAAGCGCCATCCGAATTCGCACCGAGGAATCGGGCGAAGAAGCAGTTTGATTTTGGTCCCCGCGGGAATCGCTCCTGACGGGGACTGCTTGTCCGCAGAGATGAAACGAATTGAACCGACAGCAAGAAAAATGAGCAATCCCAAGAGCGTGATAGAGATGGCCCGCAAGCAGGGGGCGAAAATGGTTGATATCAAATTCGTCGATACATTTGGCACCTGGCAGCACTTCACCGTGCCGATGTCCGAGTTGAACGAGGAATCCTTCTCCGACGGTCTCGGCTTTGACGGTTCCTCCATCCGAGGGTGGAAATCCATCGAAGCCTCCGACATGCTGGCCATGCCGGACCCCGCCACCGCCTTCATCGACCCCTTCTGCGCCGTGCCGACTTTGTCCCTGACCTGCACCATCGCCGAAACCGGGACCAAGGAAGCCTACAACCGCGATCCGCGCGGCATCGCCCAACGAGGGGAGAAGTATCTGTTGTCCACCGGTTTGGCCGACCAGGCCGTCTTCGGACCGGAAGCGGAATTCTTCATCTTTGACAGCGTGCAGTTTGACAGCAAGTCCAACGGCTGTTTTTACTCGGTCGATTCGGAAGAAGCCATCTGGAACACCGGTCGGGATGAGCAGCCCAACCTGGGTTACAAGATCAGGAACAAGGAAGGCTATTTCCCGGTCGCCCCCAACGACACGCAGCAGGACATCCGCACCGAGATGTGCCTGGTCATGGAGCAATTGGGCATCAAGATCGAGCGGCAGCACCACGAAGTGGCCACGGGCGGCCAGGCGGAAATCGATTTCCGTTTCGACACCCTGGTCAAGACGGCCGACAACATGATGCTTTACAAGTACGTCATCAAAAACATCGCCCGCAAGCACGGCAAGACGGCCACCTTCATGCCCAAGCCGCTCTTCGGCGACAACGGTTCAGGGATGCACACGCACCAGAGTTTGTGGAAGAAAGGCAAACCATTGTTCGCGGGCAAGGAGTATGCGGGCTTGAGCCAGATGGCGCTCTATTACATTGGCGGCGTGCTCAAGCACGCCAAGGCGCTGTGCGGCTTGTGCAGTCCGACCACCAACTCCTACAAGCGGCTGGTGCCCGGTTACGAAGCGCCGGTCAACCTGGCCTACAGCGCGCGCAATCGCAGCGCGGCCATCCGCATCCCCACCTTCAGCGAGAGTCCCAAGGCCAAGCGGATTGAGTATCGGCCGCCGGACCCGACGGCCAATCCGTATTTATGTTACACGGCCCTGTTGCTGGCGGGCTTGGACGGGGTGCTCAACAAGATCGATCCGGGCGAACCGATGGACAAGAACATGTATGAATTGCCGCCGTCGGAACTGGCCAAAGTGCCGCAGGTGCCGTCCAGTTTGAGCGAGGCGTTGGATTATCTGGAGAAAGATCACAAGTTCCTGTTGCAAGGGGACGTGTTCACCAGCGACTTCCTGGAGATGTGGATCGGCCACAAGCGCAAAGAAGCCGACGCCCTGCGCCTGCGCCCTCATCCTTACGAACTCTATTTGTATTATGATGTCTAATTTTTCGAACGCTAAAATCGGGGGTTTCCACGAGAGAAAACCTCATGGAAAGCCTGATATTAAAGGGTTTTTTTCATTTGTGAATAAGTCGTGAATAAGAGTTAATATGTTCTCCTAGTCAGGCTGGCCAAGTTTGATTAAAACACACTCGCCAGCCGAAAGTGAAATCAATGATTTCCGCGACGGCACGAGACGAGAAAATAATTGACAAAATGATTCAGATGCAACATGTTCACCATAAGGTATTTATAAGTGTTTCCGAAGAGCCGCGAGGCGGCACGGCGCCAGATGGCGCCTTTAAGGGTCAAAATCAGAATGGGGAAGGCAGTTTTTGCCTTGAGGGAGAATCTCGTTGGAAGAGACAGGAATACGCCGGTGAATAAATGTTGAAAATTAGGGATTTGTCGCTGTTTTCACCGAACTGACATGCAACCATCCGCCGACATCGTCTGGGCTGCGGCGCAGCAACAACTGCGCGCCATGTTGAACACGGATATCTACAATTTGTGGTTCCTTCCGATTAAGGCTACCGCGTTGGAAGACGAGACGTTGACGCTGGAAGTGGCCAACGATTTCTGCGAAGTTTGGCTTAAGGACAATTACCTGGGTTTGATTCACGACGTCCTCATGCAGGCTTCCGGCCAGAATCTAAAGGTCAAATTCCACGTCAATCCAGCCGGAGCGGCCAATGGGTTATCGGCCCCTGAAGGCAAGGGCAAGACCAAAGCGGCCCCGGAAGCCACGGAGCGCAACATCCCTGCCCTGCGCGAACTGGCTTTCAACCCGAAGAACACGTTCGAGAGCTTTGTCGTGGGCGAAAACAACAACCACGCCCACGCGGCTGCGATGGCCGTAGCCCAGTCACCGGGCAAATCCTACAACCCACTCTTTCTTTTCGGCGGCGTCGGCTTGGGCAAGACGCATTTGCTCCATGCCATCGGCCAGCATGTGGCCGCCAGCAAGAAGAGCGCGCGTGTGACTTATCTTTCGTCGGAAAAATTCACCAACGAGTACATCGACGCCATTCAGAACAATCAGCTCGTCCGCTTCCGCCGCAAGTACCGCCAGGCCGACGTGCTGTTGATCGACGACGTGCAATTCCTCGCCGGCAAGGAGCGCATCCAGGAGGAATTCTTCCATACCTTCAACGCCCTGCACGAGGCGCACAAACAAATCGTCTTGACTTGCGACCGCCCGGCGGCGGAAATCCAAAACCTGGAGCATCGGCTGGTCTCGCGCTTTGAATGGGGTTTGGTCACGGAGATGCAGCCGCCGGATGTCGAGACCCGCATGGCCATCTTGCGCAAGAAGGAAAAAGCCATGGGCGTGGAATTGCCCGAGGACATTATCAATTTTCTGGCCAGCCGCATCCGCACCAACATTCGCCGGCTGGAAGGCGCGTTAATCCGGGTCGCCTCTTTCGTCTCGCTGACCGGCAAGAAAGTGACCTTGCAAACGGTCGAAGGTTTGCTGCGCGAAGTCCTGCACGAGGAAGGCCGCTACACGGTCAACATCGATATCATCCAGAAAAAGGTGGCCGAACATTTTGACCTGCGCATTTCCGACATGACCAGCAAGCGCCGCCCGGAGAACATCGCTTTTCCCAGGCAGATCGCCATGTTTTTGGCCCGGCAGATGACCGAAAGCTCGCTCAATACCATCGGCGAGGCCTTCGGCGGACGCGATCACGGCACCGTCCTTCACGCGTGCCGCCTGGTTAAAGACCGCATGGAAATCGACTCCCACGTTAGGCAGGTCGTTCACTACCTGGAAAAGCAACTCCTCCGCTGATCGGAGCAGAATGCCTCTGATCGAAGTCCAAGCGCTGACCAAGGCCTTCCGCACCTACAAGAAAGAGCCGGGCTTTCGCGGCGCCGTGCGCGGTCTGGTTCATCGCCGTTACGAGCAGACGGTGGCCGTTGATCAGGTCAGCTTCACGGTCGAGCAAGGCGAGTTGGTCGGCTTTCTCGGCCCCAACGGCGCGGGCAAAACGACCACCCTCAAAATGCTCGCCGGCCTCTTGCATCCCAGCGGCGGATCGGCGCGCGTGCTCGGCTTCGTGCCGTGGGAGCGGCTGGACGGCTACCGCCGGCAATTCGCGCTGTTGCTGGGCCAGAAGAACCAGCTTTGGTGGGACTTGCCTGCCCGCGAATCGCTGGAATTGAACGGCAAAATTTACGGCCTGCCCGCCGCCACCTTCCAGCGCACGGTCGATGAGTTGACCGACTTGCTGGCCGTGCGCGACAAATTGGACGTGATGGTGCGCGAACTTTCGCTGGGCGAACGGATGAAGATGGAACTCATCGCCGCCCTGCTGCACCAGCCCAAGGTCCTTTTCCTGGACGAACCGACCATTGGCCTGGATGTCGTCTCGCAAAAAACGGTGCGCGAATTTTTGCGCCACCACAATGCCCGCCACAAAACCACCATCCTGCTGACCAGCCATTACATGACCGACATCCAGGAGTTGTGCCACCGCGTCATAATTATTGACAAAGGGAAAATCTCATTCGATGGCGGCCTGGGCGAAATCATCGACCGCTTTGCCGATTTCAAAATCGTCACCATCTCCTGGCAAACCGGGGCCAGTTTCCCTGCGTTGGATTTCAGCCGTTACGGCGAACTTGTGGAAAACAACCCCAATTGCATTCAGCTCAAGGTCAAGCGCGACCAGGTCATCGCGGTTTGCAAGGAGCTGCTCGACAAAGTGCCTGTCAACGATATTGACATCCAGGAAGTGCCCATCGAAGACGTCATCCGCCAGATTTTCGCGCGGTAGGAAACACCCCTTGACGGTGGGGCGAGACAGACCGCGAAATGCGGTCCAATTCTTGTGTTGTTATGTCTCTGTCGAACCCCAATTTGAGTCCCCAGCGACTTGGAAAGAAGTGGAAATATCGGCAAATATCGTGAAAATCAACGACTTACGTAAGCTCGAAACCCTTTTTCACCACGAAGAGCACGAAGGGGTACAGAGTTGGATCGACT
>DASYNM010000565.1:0-5181 GCA_036008545.1 Verrucomicrobiia bacterium | reverse complement strand
CTCGCCGGGAGATCCGTCACTGTGTTCGGAGTAAACTCGATGACATCCGCCCGGATCGAGGTTCGCGGGATGGAAAAAAGGATCCAAAAGGTGCTGTTTTGTTCCATGATCAGGTTCGCCAGCGTCTGAGGCCGGCCCGGCTGCATCTCGGCTTGCGTATAAAGGCGGTTCATCGCCTTGGTGAATCTCGCTGGAACAATGGTCACGACGCCCAAGAGCGAAAATCCTGAGCTGTGTCCCATCACATTGGTCTTGATGACGATGAAATTCCTCTCCTGCAGGCGGACCTCGGTGGTGTTGTTGATCTGCAGCGCCGCCGTATTCGGAGAACCCACCAGCGACCCAATGGGAAGCGCGGCCAGGGCGGCGCAGCCATTGGTCAGCGCCACAAGTCCAACCAGCGCGAGCAGCGCGAATAGCTTGGCGCGGAAAGAAGCTCTGCTTTCCACTCGTTGATGCATTCCGGCCATCGAACATTCGCATTGTGTCATTTGCATTAAGGCAGGGATTGTAAAGTGGTTGGTTCCTGCCATGTCAACATGTTGTTTTCCGATCCGTCTAGCGCAGGATTCGGCGCAGAAGTTTGCCAACTCGGGATGATTGACGATCCGTTATTCGACAGGCAGCTTTCATGGAATGCGATTGAAGAAAACTTCCTTCTGGAAACTGCCCTTCAAGTATCTGGTGTTTGTAGAGCTGCTTCCATTCTTAGCTTTCGCCCGCGACGAGACGATTGCCAGAAAACGCAGTCCCGACGAAGTGCTGCTGGTGGTCAACGACAACAGCCCGATCTCCAAGGCCATCGCAGAGGACTACGCGCGCAAACGGCACGTCAAGAATATAGTCGCGGTTTACTGCCAGGATTCCGCCTTGAGCACCGACAACGAAACCATCACCCTCGCCGCCTACACGCAATCCATCGAATCTCCCATTCGGGCGTATCTGGCCACGCACAAGAACATGGAATTTATTGTGCTGACCAAAGGCATTCCCATCCGCATCCTAGGGGCCGCCTTGGGCAGTTGCGACGAGCACAACCGCGAACCGGCCAGCGTTCGCGGGCATCCGTCGGTTGATAGCTACCTTGCGGCGCTGGATTATACCAATCTCCCCCACACTATAATAATCGATATTACTGGATCCGGCGCGATCGGCTGCGCCATTTCCAACCGCTATTGGAATGCGACCACACCTTTTTCCCACGCCCGATTCGGCGGATACCTGGTCACTCGATTGGACGGCTATACGGAAGCGGACGCCAGGGCGCTGGTGTCGCGGGCGCTGCAGGCGGAACGCGGAATTGCGCATGGAAAAGTGCTCCTGGACGTTCAGCCGGCGTTTGGATTGGGCGACGAAGCGACCCAGCCCGCGCCCATCCGGGAGAAGATTATTTTGCGGGAGTCAGATTGGAGCGAATTCAATGCCGACATGCGGCACGCTCATGACGTGCTCGCCAAACGCGGACTGCCTGACGAATTAGATTTGACTGAATCGTTTGTCGGCCAGCGCTCGAATTTGTTGGGCTACTTCTCTTGGGGCAGCAACGATCCTAAATTCTCCGAGCAAGCTTACCAAACGCTTCTCTTCGCGCCGGGGTCCTTGTCCGACACCGCCGTCTCGACGAGTGCCCGGACTTTCCTGGCCACCCAGGGCGGACAATCGCTCCTGGTCGATTTGATCGCGCATGGCCTGACCTGCGGGAAAGGTTACGTGGACGAACCGCTCTTGCAGGCGATTGCTTCCCCGACGATTGCGTTGGATCGATATACTTCGGGATATACCATGGCCGAAAGTTTTTATGCCGCCTCCCATTTCGTTGCCTGGGAGGACATCGTCGTCGGTGACCCATTGTGCTGTCCTTATGCCCAATCCAAATAATGCTTTTGGTGGTAGGGCGAGACTCCGTCGAGCCCTGACTGGATTCCGCGGAATCGAGTCACGGCTCGACGGAGCTCGCCCTGCCGATTTTCGATTTGACGGGTGCGCGGAAGATTTCTCTCGCGCAGCCTTGCCAAGGCGGCGATTTTTTGGCAGACAAAAACGCTCTTTATGCGAATTGGCAACATGTTTTTAGCGGCCGTTCCGGCGACCTTGGCCTTTGCCGGTCTCTCCTTCAACGCCGCCGCGGCCGGCGGCGCAGATGCCGTGGCGATCCAATACCATTTCGCCGGCGCTTCGGACCTGGCCGGAAACACCAATTTTGACCGATCCAAGGAAATTTTCAATCTTCCCCCTGCCCGGCAATTTGTGGACCTTGTGTTGGATAGGCTGGCCGGCATTTATGCCAAAGGGTTGCAATTTGTCCCCGGCGGTGAAGCGGCTGCGCAACTGCGCCCGATGCTCGGCGATATTCTGCAAGTGGAGTCGATGGGAAGTTTCGGCGGACACGAAAAGGCCCGGATGGATTTTGTCCTGGCTGCGCGGCTGGATGAGAAGGGCGCGGCGGCGTGGCAGAATCACATCGTGACGGCGTTGGGCGGCCCGGGTGAGCCGCTGACGGCGGAAGGATTTTCCGGCCGTGTGTGGAACCGCCCCGACAATAATTCCATCTGGATTCTCCGGGCGCGCGATTGGATCGTGGCCGGCCGTGGCGACGACCTGCTGGCCGTGCGCACAGAATACCTGCAAAATATCAAACAAGACAACCGGCCCGGGCCGGTAATGAAAGATAGCTGGCTGAGCGCGGAGGTGGACTGGCCGCTGCTGGCCAACTGGGCGCCGCTGTCCAATTGTCCGCTCAAACTGGCTCGGACCATTGTGGACGTGACCGCCAGCCGCGGCCGAATGCGTGCGACAGCCTACGTCACCTACCCGGAGGACGTGCCGTGGCAGTCCGAGCCGTGGCGCATCCCCAAGGAGCTGGTCAGCAGCCCGCTCAGCAGTTTCACGGCCTCGCGCGATTTGGCTGCCTTTCTAAGCCCGTGCGACACGCTGTCGCGCTTCAGCAGTCAACCCCTCACCAACGAACTGTTTTGCTGGGCCTTGCGGGAGATGCCGCTGGAGAGTTATGCCGCCTGGCCGGTCGCGGACGCCACCAATACCATCCGCAAGCTGGGTCCGAACGCGCCCACTGTCTTGAATCCGATGTTGGCAGCGAACGGTCACTCCGACTTGAGCTGGATGCCACAGGAGGACAAGCTCTTGTGGACCCACCTGGCGTTGACGTCTCCCACCTTGGAGGCCGCTCACGACAAAAGCGGGGATTTCCTGGTGGCCAAGTTCTTTCCGATGGAGCCGAAATTTGTTGCTGCGTCGGACGATTTATGGAGTCAGTTCGAGCAACGCGACGACGTTGTTTACTACGATTGGGAACTGACCGGTTTGCGCCTGAGGCAATGGCGGGTGCTCACCGAGCTTTTGCCCGGTTTCCAACCGCCGGCTCCTCAGGAGAGCGCTCACCGCAAAAAAGCCGCGCAAAATCCCAAGCCATCGCCTCAGGACAATAAAACAACAACCCCGCTGGCCGTTACGGAAGCTTGGCTGGCTGAATTGAGTACGCCTATTCTGGGCAACACCGCCACTGAAGTGACCAGGACTTCCCCAACCGAATTGACCGTGGTGCGCAATTCACAGTTTCTTCTCACGGGGTTGGAATTGGTTCTGCTCTCGCACTGGCTGGCGGACGCGCCGGTGGGACCGATCGACTACAGCTTGCTGCCCAGGGCAAAAGTGTCGGGCCCGGGTTTGCCGCCTGCGCACAAGAATTAGGACAAAGAATCGGCCTTCCATGTTAAAGCTCGGCGTCAACATTGACCACGTCGCCACCTTGCGCGAGGCGCGCTATCGCGGCACCGGACGCGGCGAGCCGGACCCCATCGAGGCGGCCCTGATCTGTGAATCGGCCGGCGCGGACGGCATCACCGCTCACTTGCGCGAAGACCGCCGCCACATCCTCGATCGCGATGTCCGCCAACTCCGGCAAGTCCTCAAAACCCGCCTCAATCTCGAAATGGCCAACGTGCCCGAAATCGTCGCCATCGCCCTTGAGATTAAACCCGACATCGTCTGCATCGTGCCGGAGCGGCGCACCGAGGTCACGACCGAAGGCGGCTTGGACGCCGCGCGTCATTGGGCGTCGCTGGCCGAGACGCGCCAACGCATGAACGACGCGGGCATCGAGGTGAGCCTTTTCATCACGCCGGACGCCGAGCAAGTGGAAGGCGCGGCGCGCGTGGGCAGCCAATTTATCGAATTGCATACCGGCGCCTTCGCGGAGAATTTCCATCGCAAGCGCGAGCGCGCGGTGGAATTGGACCGATTGATCGCCGCCGCCAAGCAGGCGCACGATTTACGGCTGCGCGTCAACGCCGGGCATGGCTTGAATTACCAGAATTTAGCCGTGCTGCGGCAAGTGCCATACCTGGTCGAATTAAACATTGGCCACAGCATCATCAGCCGCGCGGTTGTAGTTGGCCTGGCCACCGCCGTGCGGGAGATGCTGCTGTTGATGGGGGCACCCGGTGAAACGAATAGTTGACGCAGCCAACGTGTTGTGATCCTCGGCACCGGCATCGACATCATCGAAGTGGAGCGCGTGGAAGCGGCTTACAAGCGGTTTGGCGACCGTTTCATCGAGCGCATTCTGCGCCCGTCCGAATTGGCCTATTGCCTGTCGCACAAGTCGCCAGGGCCGTTTCTGGCCGCGCGGTTTGCGGGCAAGGAGGCGGTCTCCAAGGCCTTTGGCACTGGCATCGGCGGACATTTGGGTTGGCAGGACATCGAAATCTGCCGAAAAAAATCGGGCGAACCTTACATCGTGCTCCACGACAAGGGCAAAACTCTACTTGACGAACGCGGCGGCCGGCTGGTCCATGTCAGCCTCAGCCACACGGAAAAGCACGCCACCGCTGTTGCGATTTTGGAAAGCTGATCCGGGAGTATTCAATGGCGAGGGAACGCTCTCCCTCACCCCCAGAACAGAACAACAGATGGGATGCACCGGTAGCGGTGCTGCCCTCTCCGCAAGGAGAGGGAGAAACTTTTGCAGCCTTAGGTAAGCACGACCGTTCGTCGGCTTTTTCCAGCGTAGCGCAGGTCAGTTCCCTCTCCTTGGGGCTGAGCATTACCCACAAAGTTTTGCTAGTTGGTAGCCCAGGGTCAGTTGGCTCAATTGTTCCAGGCCACGCCACAAGGTCATTGACCCAGGCTCGCCATCGCCTTTTCTGGCCAAGAAGCCTCCCA
>DASYNM010000564.1:0-8844 GCA_036008545.1 Verrucomicrobiia bacterium | reverse complement strand
AGTGGCCCATGCGCTGACGCTGGAGTTTTTAGGCAATCTCCCGCGCGTGCGGGATTTGCTGCAAACCGACACCGAAGCCGCCTACCAAGGCGACCCGGCCGCCTTGAGCAAGGAGGAGGTGATCGTGGCCTATCCGTTTATCGAAGCCATTGCGGTGCAACGGCTGGCGCATGAGTTATACCGGCAACACGTCCCTTTGATCCCGCGCATGATGACCGAGTGGGCCCATGGCCGGACGGGGATCGACCTGCATCCGGGCGCGGAGATCGGTTCGCATTTCTTTATCGACCACGGCACTGGCACGGTCATTGGGGAAACCACCGTTATAGGACGGCACGTCAAACTTTATCAAGGCGTTGGCCTCGTGGCGCGTTCGCTTTCGGGCGGCCAGGCTCTTCGTGGCCAAAAGAGGCATCCCACTTTGGAGGACGGGGTGACGATTTATGCCAATGCGACCATTGTGGGAGGGGAGACGGTGATTGGGGCCGACAGCACGATCGGGGCGAGCGTGTTTTTGACGGAGAGCGTGCCGCCTAATTCGCTGGTGACATACGAAAAGATTGATATTAAAGTAACGAGGAAAAAGCACGGAACCAAAACGGACTTCCAGATCTAGGAGGAAAGTTTCGGTCGGATTCCAGTAACCTTCGGGCCCGGTTCTGACTCTGTACATACGTGCCAGTGCTCATGGACACCATCCGATTATGCCGGCATTGTGGCGCGGCGATATCCGCCGAGACGCCGGGCGCGCCCTGCTCCGAGTGCGGCAGCAAGCAGGGCGTCGATTCCTTCGCGGAACCGTCCGAAGGACCGTTGCCGCCGCCGACTCCAGCGGAACTGGCGCCCCTCTTTCCCGGCCTGGAAATCATGGAAGTGGCCGGCCACGGCGGCATGGGGACTATTTACAAGGCGCGCCAACCGCAGTTGGACCGGATGGTGGCGCTGAAGATACTTTCCCCGGAATTGGGGCGGGATCCGGCCTTCGCGCAACGTTTCTCCCGTGAGGCGCAGGCCTTGGCCAAGCTCAACCATACCAATATCGTCCGCGTTTTCGATTTCGGGCAAGCAGGCGGATTCTTTTATTTGATCATGGAGTATGTCGATGGCGTCTCGTTGCGGACTTTGATCGAGCAAAAGACCATCCACGCCGATGAAGCGCAACGCATTGTGATCGAAATCTGTCACGCGCTGCAATACGCCCACGAAGAGGGCATCGTGCATCGGGACATCAAACCGTCAAATATATTACTCGATAAGAAAGGCCGGGTGAAGATTGCCGACTTCGGTCTGGCCCAGTTAGTTGGCAAGAAGGCCAAGGATTGGGCCGCCGGCGGCCAGCCCGCGATGGTCATGGGCACGCCTCATTACATGGCGCCGGAGCAGTTGGACCAGCCGGGGAAAGTGGACCGGCGCACGGACCTCTACGCCCTCGGTGTGGTGCTCTACCAGATGCTGACCAACGATTTGCCGTTGGGGCGATTTGCGCCGCCGTCCGACAAGGCCGGATTGGACCCGCGTCTGGATGAAGTTGTGTCGCGTGCATTGGCCAAGCAGCCGCGACGGCGTTACCAAAACGCCAACGAATTCCGCGCGGCGGTGGAGGCGGCCACGGGCCACTACCACAACCTGCCGGGCGACATGCCACGCAGCAATGGCCGGCGCAAGTGGCGCTGGCTGCCGCGGTTCGCGCTGGCGGCGGGCACGATCTGGCTCTTGACTGTCACTTACATTCTCCTCCGGGAACACTGGGCCGAACCGAAATCCTCCGTGATCCCGGCCGGCGCGCTGGAAGCCTTTGCGGCCGGGCCCGAGGGCGTCGGGATTGGGCGTCGCACGGTGATGGAGTTGAAACTGAGCAAGGAGCAGACCCAAAATGTCAATAAGATTTTACGGCGATATCAGCGGGATTTCACCGTATTGGAGCGCCGTCACACTGAGCGTTCCAACAATGCCGCCGGCCATGTGGTCATGACCATCCCGCCGTTCCCCCAGGAAATGGACGAGTTGATGAATCGGATGTGGACGGACCTCGGCGCCGTCATAAGCCCCCAGCAATTGGCCCAGGCCAAGACGATGCATTTTGAGAAATTCTTCCCCCACACTGGAAAGAAGCCGGTGGTTGTTGAAATCTGGCAGGAAGACAACGGGGAATATCACTATGTCGAGAATACGGAATCTGCCGGCAAGAACGCCGGGGCGGCGGGACTGCTGCCTCCGCGCTATCGCGGATTGCTCATGCGGGATAACACGAAAACCAACAACTAATGGCGATGTCCGACCCATCGACCGTTGAACACCTCTACGTGCATGTGCCGTTTTGCGCCAAAAAGTGCGCTTACTGCGCTTTTTATTCAGAGGCGGGTGATGGTCAACTGATCAACCGCTACGTTGAGGCGCTGCTGCGGGAAATGGAATTGGTGGCGGCGGATTTGAAGCCTAAGACGATTTTTTTCGGCGGCGGCACGCCTTCGTTGCTGAATCTCGCGCAATGGGAACGCGTTTTGCAAACCATCCGGCGGCTCGGCTGGCACGAAGCTGCGGAATGGACGGTGGAATGCAATCCGGCCACCGTCTCTTTGGACAAGGCCAAATTGCTGCGCGGTGGCGGGGTCAACCGGGTGTCGATGGGCGCCCAATCCTTCGACGAAGAGTTGTTGGACAGGCTCGGCCGGGTACATAGCCGTCAAATGATTTTCAAGTCATTCGACATCCTGCGCGCAGCCGGCTTCGAGAGCGTGAACGTGGATTTGATGTTCGCCATCCCCGGCCAGACGATGGAATCCTGGCGCGCAACCCTGACCGAGGCCAAGGCGCTCGGCAGCGAGCACCTTTCCTGTTACGAAGTTATTTACGAGGAGGATACGCCGCTTTTCGAGCAACTGCGGTCCGGCGCCGTGCGGGAGGACGAGGACCTGGCCTGCGCGATGTATGACGAGCTTTTGCTGGCGGCGGCGGACGCCGGGTTCCAACAATACGAAGTGGCCAATTTCGCCCGTCAATTGGCTTCAGTTCGCGCGGAGTTGCCGGACCGGGCTTGCCGGCACAATGTCAACTATTGGCGCGGCGGCTCCTTTTATGGCCTGGGCCCCAGCGCGGCCGGATATGTTCGCGGCGTTCGCACGCACAACTGGGCCAACACGACGAGGTATTGCGAGCAACTTGAGAGCGGCCGGCGAGCCATCGAATCATCCGAGGAACTGCCGCCGCTGGCGCGCGCCGGAGAGATCGCCGCGTTTGGATTGCGCATGACTGCGGGCTGGCCGCTGGAACAATTCCAGCGCCGGACGGGTTTTGATTTGCGCCAGGAGTGGAAGCCGGAGATCGACCGCATGATGGAGCTTGGCTACGGCGAACTAAACCAGCATCGGTTCAACTTGACAAGCAAGGGATTGCGCTTTGCCGATTGGGCCGGAGCGGAGTTCTTGCGCAGTTAGCGTAGCTCGCGCGGAATTTCGTCACGGAATCCCAGGAGCGCCACCGCCAGGAATGGGTGGTGCGGGCGGGCCACCCGCAGCTTCGTGCAAAAGCATAGTGGCGGCCTGAACCTCGGGAGGTGCCGGCGGAGCAGTCGGAGCGGCCGGAGTAGCCGCTTGATATCGGCCAGTCTGCGGATTGAAGAGTGAATTGGCGATTTGTTCGCCCACGTTATTGCCGGGCGGAACATACGGAGATCCTCCGCTAACGAGAGCACCACGGCCATACGCCGAACTGGCAGGTCCTTCGCCGCCGCCGGCAACAATTGCCGAACCGCTGCTGGCGCCGCCTCCGGCGATAATGGCTGAACCTCCGCTCGCCCCCGCTTCAGCCGAAGGCCGGCCAGGGATCGGCAATGCGCTCCTCCCAGGCAAGCCACCGCGATGGCCGAAGCCGGGCACCCCTGGCATCGGCGGCGCGCCGCCAGCGCCTATATGTGTCGCAGATGGAACTGCGGACGCATAACTGTTGCTCTTGACCGAGAGTGTTTCGGGGATGCCCGCGTTGATGACATCCACTTCTTCTTTGTCGAAACGAACCCTGACCAGCTCCACATCATGTTCCTTGTCGCCCGGCGCCAGGGTCAGGTAAATCATGCTTTCCTTGCCGTCCTTGGGCGGAATAGCCAGGAAAACTTCCACCGCGTCACGCTCCGCGTTGTGCTTTTTCATAAGCCCGGTCAGGATCAATTTGCGTTCCTCTGCGGGCGGGGCTTCATCGGTTTTGGGCGGCGGCGGAGGGGGATTGAGGTGGAAAACATTTCGGTCGCTGATGACGGAATAGGGATTGGCGTCCGCCGTGGTAGAATCCTCCGCAGCGGCGACGGTTGTGAGGCCGGCCATACCGGCGCATCCCAACACGCAGGCCCATGTCCATCTCGAACTCATGCCCTTAAATATACGCATATCCCTGCATAACACCAGTCCGAAGTTATAGTTTCCGCCGTCGCCACTGCCATTTCAAGCGCCGGACAGTGCCAGGAACCAGCTTGAAGCCTTCCGCCATCCGCAGGCCCTCCACCCAGAACAATTCGCCCCCGCTGGTGGCGGCCACGACGCGCCGATACCGCTCCTCGCGCGGCACTTTCAAATCGGTGAACAAATCCTGCAATTTGCGGGGCGATTTCATCCCAATGGGCTGAAAACGATCACCCCGCTGCCAATACCTCAGCCAGATCCTTCCGCCAACTTTGTCCGCGTCAAAGTATTCCGCGTTCGGTTCCCGGCGAAATCCCGCGCCTGGCGCCTGAAAGATCTTCCATGCCAGGGCCAAGTCGCCCCATGCCGCCCGCCCTTGCTTAGCAGTCAATACCATCTCCGCGCGGCTTGCATCAAACTCCGGCGCCTTGATTTTCCGGGCGTGCAGCAGACCGCTTGCATCCCGTGCCACCCATTGCTGCGGGCCGATGGACACTGGCTGGCCTTCTTGCGCTCGTAATCGCTCCACCAGGTCGAAGTCCGGCGCGTGCCCGATTTGAAGCAACTGCAAATAAACGACCTTTCTCTGCACCGCTGCGGCCAGCCGTTCAAACTTGACCCGCCTCTTGGCGGCCAGCCATCGCTCCGCGAGTCGGGCTACCACTTCCGCATCCGCGCCCGATATTTCCATCAGGCTCAGCACGCGTTCCAACAGGCGCGGTTGGTAATGCCGGCGCAGCAATGGCAGCAATTCGTGGCGGACGCGGTTCCGGTAAATATCCATGGAAGCATTGGTCGCATCCTCCGAAAAGCGCACGCCGGCCGCTTGGGCCGCGTCCTGCAATGACGCCTTGGATTGATCCAACAGAGGACGGACTAGCGCAATGGACGGATCGCTCGGGGAAGGGTTGCTCCATTGCATCCCCGCCAAGCCACGCGCCCCGGTGCCGCGCAATAATCGGAGGAAGAACAATTCCACCTGGTCGTCGGCGTGATGCGCCAGGGCGATTGAGTGGATGTAGTGCCGGCGCGACGTCCGGGCCAGAAAATCATGCCGCAATTTGCGCCCGGCCATTTCCAGCGAAATCCCCTCCGCGCGCGCCTTTGCGGCGACGTCCGCGCGTCCCGAAACCGCCCGCAAACCGAGGCGCTGGGCGGTTTGGAGGACCAATTGTTCATCCGCGTCGCCCGCCGGTCCGCGCAATTGATGATTGAAATGCGCGACGATTAACTTCCATCGATGCGCGCCGGCCAAGTGGTGCAGGACATGGAGGAGGACCATGGAGTCGAGGCCACCGGAGACAGCCACCAAGATTTCTTGACCGTCGCGAAAGAGCTTTCTGGCCGCGATGCTTTTCTCGATCTGCGGGATCCAACGGCTCAATACCGGGTTCCGGCTGTATCTGTCGGGGAGCCGGTCCATAGCCGCCGAATCATGGCCCAAGCTTTGGCGCGAAGGAGAAACAGGTGTTTTTTCCAGCCGCGATGGACCACCGGTTTCATGGCCTCGACTTTGCGGGCTGCGGTCTCGACGGCCTTGCGGCAATCGGCCGCCGCCGCCTCGAAATCGTACTCCAACTCGGGATGTTTCTGCAGCAAATCCATCAGCAGATGATAAGCTCTGGGGTCGGCGGCATTGACCTGCGTGGCGGCCACATAACACTGGGCCGCCTGACGATATTGTCCCTGGCCAGCCAAAGCGAGGCCGAGGTTTTTATAGGCATCGGGGCGATTGGCATCGGTTTCAATGGCGCGCCGGCAGTAAGGCTCCGCTTCGGCGAACCGCTCCATGACATTGAGTGCAAAGCCGAGGTTGTCGTTGATCAAATACCAGGTCCAAGTGTGCATCGGCTCCAACGCCAGCGCCTGCTTGTAGTATCCGGCCGCGGCGGCGTAATTGCCCGTCTGCTCCATGGTCTGCCCCATGTAGAGGACGCACTTGGCTCTTTCTTCCGGGTCCGGCAGCAGAGGTATCAATTCCTGAAAGCGCGTGAGGGCTTTGCCGTTTTGCCGGATTTGCTTGTAAAAGAGCGCCAACTGCCACAGCGCCGGGGTTGGGTTATTCTCCGATTCCTCCAATTTTTTGAGCAGGTGCTTCTCCATTTCCTGCGACGACACCTCCACCAGCGGGCCCACGGGCGGCCGCGGAATTTCAAACCGGAAGTTCAGCGGTTTTTCCATGCTCTGTAGAATATGTCGCGCCTTTTCCCGCGCAATGCAAGTCAAAATTGTAACACCCATAAAGCACGCAATTTGGCCAGGGAAATGACAGGATGAGTCATAACAAATCCGGAGCGGCCCTCAGTTCAAACTACAGCATGACCGGATAAAAGGCTTTCAGGCTCCGTCCGTCAATTCTTGAACTTCCTATTCCGAATCTTGTTCATCCTTTCTAAACAAGCACGGGCTGACATGGCGTGAATCAGGGCTGCGGGCACGGGGCTGGAGGCGAGTTCGTGCAGGCGGGTGGATACGACGGGGCCGGAGCCCGTGCATATGGCGTTTCGCCAATGATGAAGAGGAGTTCGCTAGCCTGATTGAGCAGTTCCTGCGCGGAGATGTAAATGGATTGCGCCCCGTTGGTTCCGCCTGTGCCGTCAATCCACCTGCAGCCATTGCTCTCGGCGTAGAGGACGTCCTGGTTGTACACTTGCAGATAATTGAGAGGTGCAGGATTCGTGAGCGGTAGATTGACCGCGCTTTCGTTGGTGACTGCCAGGAAGAGGCCGGGAAAAGTAACAGTGCCGTTGACGGCCTCCGTGCCGTTGAAGAAAGTTGCCAGAACATTGAATTCCTCCTGCTCCGGGTTTGGTGCGCAATTGGTTGGAAGGCACCCCGCGAAGGAATGATCGAACTGGGCCCCGCCAATGATCTGATCCCAAGGGCTCGCCGTCTCCGATTGTGCCGAGAGGAATTTCACGCTGCCGATACCAGCGTCGCTGTTAAGCAGAGTGGCACCCGTGGCTGCCAATCCGCTCACCTGGGTAGCTTTCCCATTTCCATTGGCGCTATGGAAGTTCTCGAAGTAGTCGAGAATGGCCGCCACCGCTGTGCAACTTACGTCGCTACGGGACTGGCAGAACGGGTTTGTGGATGATTGTGTCGTCGAGATAAATGGGAAGCCTTCGCCATCGCCTGGCGTAACCACAAGGGTTACGCCGTGGAAGATGCCGTCGTATAGTTTGATGGCGTTCTCCCACTCTTGGACGAAGGCATCATTGGAGTCATCGCCAGAGGGGCCGTAGTAGTTTGTAAGGAGTTGGTTCCACATTTGGCGTGGCATCAAGCCGTTGGGCTGCAGCTCCCCGTTTGTGCCAGAAGGGCAGTTAACGCCGCAGGCGTTATTGGTATGGCATGGGCACGTATTGCCGTTATTGGGCAGGATCATCTCTTCAGAGCCAGCCGTAGGGCCGGCGACGGAGATGGAGACAAAGCAAGGGTTGTCCCCAAACTGATTGTTGAACGCGCACAGGAAATTCGACCAGGCAACCTTGTAGGTCTGGTTCCAAGGCAGCGGAAGCACATTGCCGTCCGCGTTTTCATTGTAACCCACGAAGGTCACGGTGCCGCAGTTCTGGGGAACGCCCTGATCGTTAAACAACCCGTCACATGATCCGTCCGTGTTTACAATGTTGGTCAATAGCCACGGGGGTGAATTGAACCCCGGTGTCACAATAAATTGGATGGTTTTTTGTGCATTCGGATTTAAAGTGTTCCAGTTCGACACCTCGTAAAAAGCGTTCGTGACATAGTCCCAATTGTAGATGCCGGGTCCGGTGTTGACCAAGTCCCAATGCACCTGGAGAGTAAGGCCCGAAATAGCCGGATTGGCCAGGAGCTGCTGGTAGAAACAATTGAAATAGGCATCCCAGTTCTTATTGGTCTTGGACCCGATGATGTCCGATAGAACGAGCTTGGCGTAAACCCCGAGGGGTCTGCGCGGGTACGGCCAGCGGGCACGGTAAAAGCGATTGGAAGATGCTGCGCTCCCCGGATCGTTGAAGGGCAGCACCGCGGGGCCGATGGTATTTGTCCCAATCGGGAGCCACGTCACCAAATCTGTCGAAGTATCCACGATCACCGTTTGCCCCGGCGCCGCCGTGAGATTAAAGCCGAACAGGCCGTTGCTAAACGTCGAACCTGTTCCGTTGGTCAGAATAGCTGGAGACCCATTGTGCAGGAATCCCCGCCGAACGGTGTTGGATTGTGCGTCCGCCACATAAAGGTCACCCACCCCGTCCATCGCCACTGCGGCGGGCGCAACAAACCGCGCAGCGCTACCGGTGCCGTCGTTGGTGCCAACGTTGACGGGTAGGCCAGCCAGCGTCGTGACGACCCAGTTCGTTCCAACGGCTGTGACTTTCCGTATGGTGGAGTTGAGTTGATCTGCCACGTACAAGTTGGTCGCTGCGTCCACCGTCACGCCGCTAGGAAAATCAAACTGTGCATTGGT
>DASYNM010000563.1:0-12548 GCA_036008545.1 Verrucomicrobiia bacterium | reverse complement strand
CTTACTAATGGCCTTTCTAACGCGAGGGAGGTTGTGCTTCGTCAGGCCCTCGCCAAGAAAACGCTGGCGGATGTGGATCAACTTCTCGCCTCCACCAACGCCGAGGCTTCGCGTCAATGCGCTTCGAAACTTTTTGAGCTTTGTGCCGGGCGCGATGAGCGGATGGTTCGCATGGCCGCTGAACGCTTGACAGTGCTGGCGTCGCGTCAGCCGGCGACGTTGCTGGACGGCTTGGGCGATCCGCGACTCTCCGTGCGCATTCAAGTTGCCAACGCGCTGCGTGTCCGGCTCGGCGAAAAATTCAACGTGGACCCTTGGGGAGAGGCGGCCGCCCGCGCGGAAGCGATTCAGGAATGGCGAACGCAACTTGCGCCACATGGTCGATGAACTGTCTAGAGGATTGGTTTTTGCCGAGGTGTTTCATAAGATTCGCAGCCATGCCTTCACTAACGCGCAGACCTTTGGTTTTGATTTGCTCACGATTCGCCATGCTTCTTCTGGCGGCGCTCTCGCAGGCCGCACAAGCGCAGGAAGCCGGCAAACCCATCTACCTCGATCCCAGCCAACCAGTCGAAAAACGCACGCTCGACCTCATTGCGCGCCTGACGCTGGAGGAAAAGGCCGCGCTCCTTAATCATGAAGGCCCCGGAGTGGAACGTCTTGGCATTAAGTCCGACAAATGGAATCAGTGTCTCCACGGTGTTTGCTGGGATCGTCCGACCACCATGTTTCCTGTTTCTATCGCCATGGCCGCCACGTGGGATCCTGCGCTGCTTCACGAAGTTGCCACCGCCATTTCCGACGAAGCCCGTGGCGTCTATAATCTTTGGCACCAGCAGCCCGACATCGCGGCGCAGCACAAGGGCCTGATCTATCGCGCGCCCGTCATCAACATCAGCCGCAATCCTTATTGGGGGCGCATCGACGAATGTTACGGCGAAGACCCTTATCTGACGGGGCGCCTCGGCGTGGCCTACGTCCAGGGCTTGCAAGGCGATGACCCGAAGTATCTGAAACTGGCTTCCACGCTGAAACACTATGCTGTCAACAATGTTGAAAGGGACCGGCAAAAGCTTTCGGCCAAGGTGAGCGAGCGGATGCTCTACGAGTATTGGCTGCCGCACTTCCGCGATTGCGTGGTGGAGGGCGGCGCGCAATCGGTCATGGCTTCCTACAACGCCATCAACGGTGTGCCGAACAACATCAACCATTTCATGTTGACAGAGATTCTCAAGCAGCAATGGGGGTTCCAGGGGTTTGTGGTTTCGGACCTGGGCGGTGTCAATACGATGGTCAACGGGCATGAGAAGGGGCAGATGAGCTATGTCGAAGCGGTGGCGAAGTCACTGAACGCCGGCTGCGACTTTTCCGATGACGAGTTCATGAAATATATTCCGGCCGCGGTCCGCCAGGGTCTGCTGCCCGAGGACCGGTTGAACGACGCGCTCTATCGCGTGCTGCGCGACCGCATCCGCCTCGGTGAATTCGATCCTCCGGATTTGGTGCCCTACGCCCGCATCTCTCCGAGTATGATTTGCAGTCCTGAGCACCGCGCCTTGGCCCTGGAGACGGCGCGCGAAGCCATGGTGCTGCTGAAAAACCAAAATTATTTTCTGCCGCTGGATAGAACCAAACTCAAACGCATAGCTGTCATCGGCCCGCACGCTGCGATGTTCACGCCCGGCGCTTACAGCGGCATGCCCGACCATCCGGTCAACCCGCTGCAAGGTTTCAAAAACCGGGCGGGCACGGGCGTTGAAATTCTTTATGCCAAAGGTTGCAACATTGCGCCGCGGTCCAACCGAAGGAGCAATGGCACCAACGCCACACCGGAGGCGGCGATCGACGAAACGGCATTGATCAAGGCCGCCGCGGACACAGCGCGTCAGGCCAACGTTGCCATCCTATTTGTTGGTACGACAGAGGCCATCGAGACGGAAGGAAGAGACCGCACCAACCTGGCGTTGCCGGGAAGACAGGAAGAGTTGATTGAGGCGGTGGTCGCGGCCAATCCGAAGACGGTGGTCGTTTTGCTGAACGCCGGGCCGCTGACAATTCCGTGGGTCAACAAGAACGTCCCGGCCATCCTGGAAGCATGGTGGAATGGCGTCGAGGGCGGCGACGCCATCGCGGACGTGATTTTTGGCGATTATAATCCGGCCGGCCGCCTGCCGCTGACGGTCTATGCGTCCGAGAGCCAGGTCCCGCCGCAGAATGAGTACGACATCACCAAGGGGTTCACCTATATGTATCTGCAAGGCCAGCCGCTCTTCGCCTTCGGCCACGGGCTGAGCTACACAAAATTCTCCTACGGCAAGCTGAAGCTGTCAGAGCGGCGGATCACGCCGGAGGGCCAGCTTACCGCCGCTATCGACATCACCAACAGCGGCCAGCGTGAAGGCGACGAAGTGGTGCAGCTTTATGTCCACGAGCGGAAGCCTGTTGTGAAGCGTCCTGCCGAGGAACTGCGGGGCTTCCAAAGAATTCACCTCAAGCCCGGCGAGTCGAAGAAGGTCACGTTTATTGTTCCCGGCGAGAAACTGGCATTTTACGACGAGACGATTCATGCCTTCCGCGTCAATCCCGGGCCGTTTCAGATTTTGGTTGGCGCGGCATCGGACGACATACGCGCCAAAGCCGGGTTGCTGGTTGTGTCAAAGTAAACAACAACGTTGACATGAGGCTCATCAAAAAGCCGGCACGAATCATTTTTCTAGGCTTGCTCTGCCTTGGCCTTGTTGTTCTCGCTTTCTGCTGGCCTTCCCAACCGAAACTGATCATTCCCCTGGCCGATGGGTCCAGGCTCGTTCTGGTTGGAACCGACTCCGGGCAACAACTTTATTATGGCGGTGGACGATGGCAGAGGCTGCTTTGCAAGCTAGTCAGACATCAACTTCCTGCCTTCCTTCATGGCCAGCCGACCATGTGGCCTGCATTTTACACCAACGGCATTGCGTTGCACTTTCGGCGGGAAGAACAGGGCGGACAAGCTTTCCGAACGGCGTGGAACGGGACCGGGCGACTTTATTTTTTGGACGCATCCGGAATGGAACACGAGGTGCCGAATCATGAAGTCAATTTCGAGGAGAAGCAGCCCGGGCAGGTCCAGACGGTCGTGGCGGAAAATATGTATTTGGAATTACCCATGCTGCGTGATCCTGAGTTGCGTCTTAGAATTCGAGAAACCAACGATTCGAAAGGCTCAGTTTCAACCCACAATTTTCAAATCAAAAACCCGGCCTTATAGTGCGTCCGCCGCGCATCACCCTCGTGTGAGATAGACGACCATGTCCGTCCAATCCGAGTTTTTCTCCGCCATCCATAGCGCGCCCAAGCTCATCGTTAGCCGCCCGATGTCGTTTTGGGCGATAGTGAGATCGTCCACGAAAATGACTCCGCCATGCCCGATGCCTTGCTCGGCCCAATCCTTGAGCAGCGGGATGATGGTGGATTGATCATAGGTCACGAGCGTCCGCCCGCGCTCGCGTGCTTGCGCGAGCAAAACGTCGTCCGGCGACCCGGCCAGCCGGCCGTCTTCCCACGTCAGAACCGAATCAATTTGCGCCTGAGGCCACTTCACCCGGAATTGCTTCACGATGCGCGGGGAGAGATGCTCATCTAAAAGCAGCCGCAGCATTTTTATTTGTGGGGCGACTTCCTGGCGGGCGCTTCAAATAAACGGGCCTGCGGCAGCATTCGGGAAATCCTGGAAAAATCATACGCACCGTTGTCTTTGATGGCGCTCTCGATTTCTTCGGTAAACGCCTTGGCATAGTTCAACGCCGCCTGAATATGAATCGGCAGGCGCTGCAAATGATCGGCGGTCTTCTGGACGCTGCCGCCGCAGCTCCGGGCAATTTTCACAATCATCCAGACCGAAAGTCTTGAACCTTGAAGGAAGGCTTGGCGTCCGACGGGTGAATCGCGGAAATCAATGAAAGCAAATTCTTCCCGGCGAAGGCTTTCCTCCAAAAGGATGGCCCCGGTTTCGCTGGCCGAGCGGCCCAGTCGCCGCGCCTTGCGCTGCAAGCGTTTCGCCTGGCCTTCGGACACTCTCAAACTAACGACGGTCGATGCCATAAATTGTTTACATTCATCACGTTCGTAAACAAACTAACCGAAAACCGCTTCGCCGTCAATTCTTTGCGCGAGGATTTCAAGGCGCCAACGCTCGCAGACTGAACCCACCGAAACGCTTGGGGGAGCGCGACTGCCTCGGTCGCTGTGCGGCGCGTTTGTTGTTTGGAAATTCACGGATTTCCGGTTACTTCCGAAGCGCTTCTGCCTGCGCGGAGAAATCGAAATTAGGAATCCGCTTGCTCTCGGGCTTACAACCCGGAGTCCATATAAATTCCTCAAGCTGGGAAGCAATATTGGCCCGTTGCTGCCGAGTGAAGGGGTCACCAATCGTTGACGATGCGTAACACGCTAGACCGCCGCCTTTTGGTTCTACGTGCGCCCACGCAGCCGCCGACAACCGCTCGATGCCGATGAAGTCAACGTACACGCGTCCGAAGTAGTTGAACCAGTAAATATCCTCAAGACAGCCATATGGTCCAAAAGGCGCTGTGACGGTCCTATTTTGCAGTGATTCGAGGAACTCACTCGGCGAAAGCGACCGGCGGAATTCCTTCAGGCGATTGGAATCCTCTTGAGTTGATTCGACAATTTTGACGTAGTCAGGGAATTCTGGGAGGACGCTCGAAAGTAGATACTGTGCCAGCTTTTTCTCGCCCTCAGCCCATGCTTCTTCAAAACGTACCAAAATGCGATTATGCGCCGTACCCCACTGAACAGGAGCTAGGCGGAGATCAATCGTAAGACCATAACGTGGCTTTGTCGTCCGCACAAAGAATGCTAGCGTTCTAATACAATTCGTGGCTTTTTCAGGCGGCACCATAGATCCATATATAACTGGAGCCAGATCACCTGGATTGAAAGGCTTGTCGATTGGCTCAAAGATATTCCAGAGGTCTGGCACTAGCTCTGGTACATCACACAGATTGCGCAGCAGCTTTTCCGCTCCGGTCGGTGTCATGTAGTTTCCCCGAAAGAAACAGTGGGCTGATAGCATAAATTGATCCTTCAATATTCAGGCTTGCGAGCAAACCACCCGAAGTGCCGGTCGTAAGTCCCCACTCGTTTGAGATACTCTTCGCGCCGCTCGGGGGTCAAGGCGCACATCCGTCCCACCTTCCTCTTCAAGTCGGCGCTCACCGTCCGGTCGATATGGCCGAATCGCAGTGAGAATTGAGCGTTTTCCATAATCGGTAAGCGGCAGAGTAACGCGAGCAGAATCGGAAGGCGAGCCATTCAGCTCACCGGTTCTGTAGTTGAAGGATGCGTCGGATGCTGGATGTGTTTGGCGGGACGCCAAACACGGCGGGCGAGACGCCCGCGCTCCCCAAACTTCGACACCATCCGCTTTTCGGGAGGGCGGACTTCCACGACGCCCTAACTTCTTGGAAAGTGGGACTCGCGGCGCTCATCCCTCCCGCTTTATCTTTGCGCGAGGATTCCGAGCCGCCAGCGCCCGCAGACTGAACCCGCACCCATTCTCGAACGGCTCGATTCGCGCTTCCACTTCCAGCACCGGATAGCGCACCGTTGCCAGGCCGTAGGTTTTGTAGGTTTGCGCGAAAAGTTCCGTTTCAATCATGCCGGTCCAATCGGCCAGCGTCAGGAATTTCATCGGCTCGCCCGTGATTTGATGGTGGACGCGCTGCTCGACGATCAGCCCGCAGAGCAAAACCGTCTGGCCGACGAATTCGCCGAGGCGCTGGACGGGACAATACGTGTCCCAGGCGACGTTATCGAAAAGTTCGAGCGGATGGCCGCTGACGGCAAAGCCGAACAATTCCGTTTCCGCGTGAAGCCGTTCCTTGCGCGTCGGCTCGACCACGGGCAGTTCCGGCAGCTTGGCCGGGTCGTCCGGCGGCATCAGCCAGCCCTGTTTCGGCTCGGACGATGAGCCGAACGTGCGCAACAGATATTGCGCCTGCCAAAACTGGCGCGTTCGTTTGTCGCCGAATTCGTCGAACGCCCCGGCCCGGATCATCGATTCCAATTCCTCGCCGGACGGTGTGACGCGGTGAAAAAAATCCGCCAGCGAAGCGAAGGGGCCTTGCGCGCGCGCCGCGATGATCCGATCCGAAGTCCGGTTGGTCAGGCCTTTCATGCGGGTGAGCGGAACGCGCAGGCCCTGGTCGCGCGGCACGAAGGCCGGGCCAGGCTCGTTGACCGACGGCGGGAGAAGTTTCAAGCCGAGCCGATGACATTCCAGAACATAAACCAAAGGATCGTAAAAGCCCTTGCCGTTGGTGAGCACCGCCGCCATGAATTCGGTGGGAAAATAGCGTTTCAGCCAGGCCGATTGATACGCTTCCACGCCGTAGGCGGTGCTGTGCGCTTTACAAAAGGCGTAGCCGGCAAAGCCCGTGACCAGGCCCCACACTTCCTCGATTTTTTCCGGCGCATGGCCGTGCGCGAGAGAGGAGGCAAAAAATTCGCCCTGAATTTCTTCGATGACGGCGCGCTTTTGTTTGTTGAGCGCGCGTCGGAGCACGTCCGCCCGGCCCGGCGGCAGGCCGGCAAAGGCTTCGCAGATTTGCAGAATATGCTCTTCATAGACCACCAGCCCGTAGGTGCTGCGCAGACACGTTTCCAGCGAGGGATGCGGATAGGCGATAGGCTCCAGGCGCTGGTAGCGGCGCGTAAAGGAAAGCTTCTTGCCTTCGTTGGCCGCGCCCGGACGAATCACGCTGACGATGGCGATCAGGCCGTCGATTTCCCGCACGTTGCACATGCGGTTCAGGCCGGTCATGGCCGGGCTTTCAATATGGTGAACCGCGCGCGCGTGGCCGCCGGCGATCATTTCCCACACCTTTGGGTCGCCCCAAGGCTCGTCGGCGCCCGGGTCTCCGAGCAGGAGCTTGCCGCCGGCCTGCTCGCGCGCCACGCAACGCTCCAAATCCACGGCTAGGCCGCGCGCGCCCAACATATTCTTGACATCGCGCATCGCGGCCAATCCCCCTTGCGCCAGAATGTCCATTTTAACCAGGCCGACGGCCTCGACGGAATCCATGTCGAAATGCGTCGTGGAGCAGCCTTTGTTGGCGATGAAGGTGGGCGTCAATTGGTGCATCGGCTGCCGCGAGAGGACGAGGCCGCACGGGTGCATTTTGGGATAACGCGGCATGCCGTCCAGGAACTCGGCGGTTTCGAGCGCGGTTTTGTAAGGCTCGTCATCCAGGGGAAGATCGCGGTTTTCCGGGCTGGCTTTGAGCATCTCAATCAACCCGGCGTTGTCGCTAGGCGTCGGTTTATCCGGCACCCAGCCGCCGCCAAAACCCCACGGGAAATGCTCGGTCAACTTGCGCACCTCGCGTTCCGCCACGCCCAGTACTTTGGCTACTTCGGCAAAAGCGCTGCGGGCCTGGAAAGTGGAGAAGCCGCCGACCACGGCGCAGTGGTCGCGTCCGTATTTGGCAAAAATGAGTTGCACGACCTCGTCCTTCACGTCGTGCGCAAAATCAATGTCGATATCGGGCAGTTTATGCAGCGCCATCCGCTCCTTGTTGAGAAAACGCCGGAAATAAAGATCGAACCGAATCGGGCAGACGCCACTGATGCCGAGGCAATAGCAGACCAGGCTGTCGGCGGCGCTGCCGCGCGTGATCCACTCCAGGCCGCGCGCCCGGCAGTCCTGCAAAAAATCCCAGGTAATGAGAAAATACTCCTCGTAACCGACCTCGCCAATAATGCCCAACTCCTCCATCACTTGCGGACGATATTTCTCCGCGCGCGGCCCGTAACGCTCTTGCAAACCCTGGAGCACCAGGCGGCGTAGAAAGTCCTTGGCGTTGGAACCATCGCGCGGCGTGAAGGCGGGGAATTGCGGCTTGCCGAACGGAAGCTCGAACTCGCAACGCTCGGCGATTTCCAGCGTGTGCCGCAGCCAGTCGGGATGTTCTTGACAGCTCTCCGACATGGCCGCGGGCGCGCGAAAGTGAAGTCGTCCGCCGCTCCGCTTTTCGGCATGGCGCTCCTGCAAAAGCGTCAGCGTGCGGATGCTTTGCACGATGTCATATCTTTGCCGTTCCGCCGGCGTGGCGTAATGAACCGGCGGACACGCGACTGCGGGAAAGTCGTCCGCGCCGCCGCGCGCGGTGACCAGCGCGTAAAAGGAGCGCGGAAAAAGCGCCGCCAGGGACGGATCGGGGCTGACGGCGATCAAGCCTTCCGTGCCTCCGTCAAACTCCTCCAGCTTAAAGGGGAGGCGTTGTTGTGCCGCGACCGCCGTTTCATCGGCCGCTTTGGCCGTGCGCTCCGCGTGCGTGGAAAGGAGGCGGCAGAGGTTGTGATACCCGCGCGCCGATTCGACATACAACAGCAGCGGCTGATCCGCCACGCGCAATTCGACGCCCAGGATGGCTTTGACGCCGGCCTCTTTGGCGGCGAGCGCAAACTCCACCGCCCCGTGCAGGTTGCCGGTATCGGTCAGCGCCACGGCGGGCAGGCTGTGCTGCTGGGCCAGCTTGACCAGCGCTGCCGGCGAAAGCGTCGAGTCAAGAAACGAATAGTGGCTGTGCGCCCGCAGCGGCACGTAAGCCAAAGTCTCCCGCTGCTGCAAAAAAATGCCGCGACGTGACGCGGACGGCGGCGGCGCAGGCGTCCTGGCCATCGCGTCCGCCGGAGGAGCGCGGAGGCGAAAATCATGCCCGCGCAAAATGATCGCGTGGCCGTGGGTTTTTCGCAGCGCGTCGATTTGCGCGGCCAGACGCGCGTTGGAATCGTGGCGTTTCGCGGCAGGCAGAATCGGCAGCTCGCTCAAAAGTGGGCCATCATAAAGATGGGAGAGCTTGAGCGACACCAGGCGCAGGCTCACCCGGCGTTTCCACGCTTTGCGCAGCAGCGTGTGGAGGAGGCCGTACACGTCGGTCTCAAGATCGGTCGGCTCCAGCAGGCTTTCGCTGGCTTGATCCTCGGCCATGTCGTTGTACCGGACTTTCACCGTCAGCGTGCGGATGCTCCGGCTCTCCTCGCGAATGGTGGCGAAAAGATTATCCGCCATCCGCCGCAAGACCGCTTCGGCGTATTCCTCGTCGGTGAGATCGGCCGCAAAAGTTTCCTGGTGGCCAAAGGACTTTTGCGGCTCGCGCTCCGGGATAAGCGGCCGCTCGTCGATGCCGTTGGCAAACTGGCGAATGACGGTGGCCTGGTTGCCGAGCAAAAGTTCCAGCATGGAGAGCGGCGTCGCCGCCACGTGCCGGATTTCCGCCAGGCCGGCGGCGTTGAGGCGCACGCTGGTTTTTGGCCCGATGCCGGGCAGCCATTTGTTGGCCAGAGGACGCAGGAACGCGGCTTCGTGGCCCGGCGGCACTTCGTTGAACGCGGACGGTTTGGTGAGCTTGGAAGCGACGGCGCTGATGAGCTTGTTGGTGCCGATGCCTTCGCTGACGGTTATTTTCAAACGCTGTCGGATTGCTTTGCCGATCGTGCGCGCGATTTCCGCCGCCGGCTTGCGCGTGCCGGAGAGGTCGAAATAGCCCTCGTCAATGGAGGTTTGCTCGACTTCCGGCGTGAAGTCGTAGCAATAACCAAACATCCAGTTGGAGAATTGTTCGTATCGCTCGAAATCGCCGGGCAGGACAATCAGCTTGGGACAGAGCTTCCTGGCCCGGGCCGTGGGCATCGGCGTATAGACGCCGAACCGCCTGGCCTCATAAGAAGCCGAAGCGATGATGCCCCGCTTTTCGCCGCCCACCGCGATCGGTTTGCCGCGCAGTTTGGGATCCCCGGCCTGCTCGACAGCGGCAAAAAAGGCGTCGGCGTCAAGATGAACAATGGAGCGCGGCGGCATGAGGGCGCATCTCACTTTCTGGTGATTACTTTTGAAATCGTTGGATTATGTTCCCTCGCCCCGCTTGGCGGGGAGAGGGATAGGGAGAGGGGAACCCTGCGAACGAACCTCCTCTCCCCGGCCCTCTCCTCCACAAGTGTGTGGAGGAGAGGGAGTAGAACAAATTCGTTCAAAAAATGAAATGCGCCCCGTTGCATGATTCATTCCCGCGCCCTTCGGATGAGCGCCCGGAACACGCCCTGGATCATCAATTCCTCCGAAGGGATGAGGTCGGGGTATTTCGGGTTTTCCGCCTTGAGAAAGGTCTTGTTGTTTTTGAGCACGAAAGTTTTCAGCGTGCTATTGCGGTCCACGAGCGCGGCCACAATCTGGCCGTGCTGCGGCTCCGGCCCGTGCTCCAAAATCACGATGTCGCCCTCGCAGATATGACGGCCAATCATGGAATCGCCCACCACGCGCAGCGCAAAGGTGTGGCGGGTCGGCTTGAAACCAATCGTCTGGATGTCCACCGCGACGCAGCCCTCGGCCTCTTGCTCCCGTTCCTGCCCGAAGCCAGCCGGAATGGAACCGAAGAGTGGTATCTCCGTGATGAGGCTGCGGAATTTGGCCAGCGGGGAAATGACCCGCAGCGATCGTGCTTTACCGCGTTCAGACTCGATAAGCCCTTTACGCCTAAGCGCTTCCAAATGACAGGCCGCGGCTCGATGACTGCGAAAACCAAACCGATGGGCGATTTCACGGAGCGTTGGGACGGGTCTGCCGGCTTGGGCTTCGGCCTGGATGAAATCCAATAATCGCTGTTGCGGTCGGGTCGGTCCGGTCATATACTACCCAAATGGATAGTATATGCAAAACGCGTTGTCAATCTCTTTACGGGTTTAAACTGGCTTTGCCCCGGGGGAGACAATAATCTTGGTCACGAAGAATGAGATCAGAGTTTTATGGCTTCATTTGAATGGACAGATTGGAAAAGTGGAGGTTTGCCGTCAATTGAGCCACACAGCGAGGCGAAGCTAAACGTCCTTCGCAGTTACGTCGAAGATTATATCTGTATTCTTTGTGCAGACGGTTTTGGGCGCGATACCTTTAAGATCACGCTCGTCGATGGGTTTGCGGGCGGCGGAGCCTATCTTGGTGGAAAGTTTGGCTCACCTTTTGTCTTTCTCCAAGCGGTGGCAGCGGCAGAAGCAAGAATCAACGTAAATCGCCAGAAGCCGCTCACCATTGACTGTCATTACTACTTTGTAGAAAAAAATAAAGCCAGCTTTGAATGTCTTCGATGGCAGTTGGAAAATTCGACGTATAAGCATCAGCTAGGCAAAACCATCTTCTTACATCGTGGGAGCTTTCACGAACACCATGCGCAAATCGTGGCGAAAACGAAAGATCGCTTCACTCGTGGTGGTTCACGAGTCATTTTCTTCCTCGATCAGTGTGGCTATACCGACGTTGATCCGAGGATGCTGAACTCCATCTCGGCAGACCTGAACAATAAAGCCGAGTTCATCATCAATTTCGCAGTCACATGGTTTACGGACTTCATTAGCGACAAGACAAAGTTCCGAAATATGCTCTCGAATCTTGGATTGGATTCGGAAATCTCCGCTGAGAAATTGATCCGTGCAAAAGAAACATCGGGATGTGACTGGCGGTATATCATCGAATCCATGATAGGGCCTGCGTTTAAGAAAGTCGCTGGCGCGCCGTTCTTTTCGCCATTTTATATTGCGCCAATTGATAACCATCGCGGCTATTGGTTGCTTCATTTAGCACCTCATATTCGGGCCCGATCCGCAATGCTTGATGTTCATTGGCGAAATGCGAATGGGCATCGGCACTTCGGACATCTTGGTTTGAATATGCTTACATATAAACCTGACGCGGAGCGAGTCGGCTACCTGGATGGCTTTGCTTTTGATGATTTGACAAGAGATATTGCGAAGAGAGGGCTAAAATGTGACTTCGCGCGCGTCATTCACGATAGTCATGCAGATGGGGTTCTGTTCCAAGACTTCGCTGCAATGTATTGCAACAAGACAATTGCAGATGAAAAACTTATAGCGGAAACCATTGAAGACCTTGTTAAGGATGAAGAGGTCATTGTTCTTGGACCAAAAGGAAAACCAAAGAGGAGCGAAAAGGTCTCAGCAAAGGATATTGTGCTACCATGCAATCAATTGTTTTTCACAACATTGAAAAAGCCGCACGCGTAATGACAAACGAACGGGACCAATCCGATTGTTTAGGCAATTCACTCAGAATCGATGAGAAATGAAATATTAACAGTGGAATCGATGCGAGTTCAGGAAAAATCGCGTCTGGAGGCGCGAAGCCTTCGTGTTCTACAGAGCAGCGCCGACAAACGCATTGGCATGTGGCACGCGCCGGCTATTATTGCGGAGAATAATTTTGTCTATAAAAGCCTCTCGAGTTGGGCGTTCAATGTGGCTATCGGGTGCTCACACGCGTGCCGGTTCTGTTACGTGCCGAGCGCGGCGACCATCAAGCAAGGGCCGAAGCTGGCTGAATACGGCGTCAAAGACCCGGACGCCGAGTGGGGAGATTATGTTTTGCTTCGCCCGTGGGACGAGGACAAGTTTCTCGCCTCGCTAAGGGCGGCAGAAGACGCGCCGCGCTCACAGCTTAAGCGCGATGGCAATCGCGCGGTAATTTATTGCAGCACTAC
>DASYNM010000562.1:0-12553 GCA_036008545.1 Verrucomicrobiia bacterium | reverse complement strand
GCCAACCGCTCCGCCGTCCACGTTTGCCCGTCGTGATCTTGTGCGGAACTGAGGTGCAGCAGCGCCTGCTCGAAATCCTGATTCACCAGACCGCGCATGAAACCGAAAATGCGATTGCGGATGGCCGCCGTGAACGCCTTGGTGTCGCGCGTGACGTCCGGCTCTTCTGCGCCGGCGGGGCGGACTTCCTTCGTTTCGGCGCGCTGATAATTCGGGTCGCGCATCTTCTCCCATTCGTCCAGCAGGCTGGAGTCCACCTGGCGAATCATCGTGCCGAGGTAAAGTTCCATCTCGCGCACCTGATCGTTCTTGGCCGCGTCCGGGACCGTTTGCGCGAGCGCCTTGAAAACGCTGTTGAGATGGCGCAATAAAACGCCCTCGGCGCGTTGCAAATCGTAGTCGCGAATGTAATCCGCGAAGGAGCGGAAGTTCTCGAACATTTCCCGCACGATGGATTTCGGGTGGATATTCTCCTGGCCGACCCAGGGATGCTTGTCCGAGAACGCGTTGAAGGTGGAGTAAACGAATTCGCGATTGGGTTTCGGGTGTTCAAGCTTCTCTAGCTCCTCGATTCGCTTATCGTACTCGACGCCCTCCATCTTCATCTCGGCCATCTTCTGATCCTTGAGCTTATCGAGTTGCTTGCGCAGGATGATAGCCGGGTCTTCGAGAATGGATTCCACCAGTGTGAGCAGAACCAGCGCGTAATCGGGCGCCTGTGGATCCATCAATGGAATCGTGTCAAGCAGATAAAGTGAAAGAGCTTGGTCCATCGAAAAATCGTCCTGCAAATCCACGTTTATGCGCAGGTAAGCCCCATCCTCGGTCGTCGGCATAAATTCGATGATCTTCCGGTCCACCAACGAACGAAACAGTTGCCAGGCCCGCTTGGTATGCTCCCTTTTGGCTTTGGGCGTTTCGTGGCAATCGCGAATCAACCTTTGCATCGCTCGGCAGCCGTCGCCTTCGCGGCTCAGCACATTGAGCAGCATGGCGTGCGTCACTTGGAAGCGTGAGGCCAGCCTCTCCGGCGGCGCGTGCATGAGGCGGACGAAAGTCTGCTTGTCCCAATTGACGAAGTTTTTTTCCGGTGGCTTGCGCTTGACAGACTTCTTGCCACCTTTGGCCTTCTCGTCCAGCTTGATGTTCTCGATCACATGCTCAGGCGCTTGCGCCACGACCCATCCCCGATCGTCAAATCCCTTCCTTCCGGCGCGGCCGGCGATCTGGTGAAAATCGCGCGCGCTCAAGATGGCGGTCTTCTGCCCGTCGAACTTACAGAGCCGCGTGAAAAGCACGGTGCGGATTGGCATATTGATTCCGGCACCCAACGTATCCGTGCCGCAAATCACTTTGAGCAATCCTTTCTGCGTCAGTTGCTCCACCAAGACGCGGTATTTCGGCAGGAGGCCCGCATGGTGCAGCCCAATTCCGTGTTTGAGCCAGCGGCGGATGTCGGGACCATACGGGCTCGTGAATTTGAATCCTTCCAGTGCGCTGTCGATCGCGTTTTTTTCTTCGCGCGTGCAAACATTGATGCTCGTAAAATCCTGCGCGCTTTGGGCCGCCTCCAATTGCGTGAAATGCACGACATAGACGGGGCTTTTGCCCTCGCTCGCGAGTCTTTCCAGTGTTTGCGCAAGCGAGATTTCCGAATAGACAAATTCGAGTGGGACGGGGCGGTCGATGGATTGAATGGTGACGGATGGCCGCCCATTGCGTTTGGTCAGTTCCTCCTCGAAAAACGTAGTGTCGCCGAGCGTCGCGGACATCAAAAGGAATCTTGCCTGCGGCAGAGTAAGGAGAGGCACTTGCCAGGCCACGCCCCTCTCGCGGTCGGCGTAGTAATGGAATTCGTCCATGATGACTTCCTGGAAGCCAGCCGCTGCGCCTTCGCGGAGAGCGATGTTGGCCAGGATTTCCGCGGTGCAGCAAAGAATGGGCGCGTCGCGGTTCACCGAAGCGTCGCCAGTGCTCAGGCCGACGTTGTCCGGGCCAAACTCACCGCAGAGGGCGCGCCATTTCTCGTTGACCAGCGCCTTGATGGGGCAGGTATAAACGGATCGATTGCCTTGCGCCAATGCCTTGAATTGCACCGCCGCCGCGACGAGCGATTTGCCGGAGCCGGTGGGGGTATTGAGGATGACGTTTTTCTCCTCGAACAATTCCAGAATGGCAGCCTCTTGCGCTGGATAAAGTTGGAGGCCACGGCTCTCGACATACTCGAGAAAGCGACCCAGCAAAGCATCATTGCCGGGACGTTCGCCTTTCGGAATCAAATCATAAAGCGTCGCCGCCACAGGCTTCTCATTCTACGCACCGGAAAACCGGCTGAGAAGAAAGATGATGGGATTTCTTCCGCAATTTGATTGTAAGACGTTAGGGCGAAACTCCTTCGAGCCGTGAATGGGTTTTGTCGGAAAAGGTCAGGGCTCGACCCGCCGTACCACAAAGGGTTTTAACCTTTGAAGATGAGATTCAGTCGTTGTAGAATAAGGCTTAAGCGGCTATGGCAACGATTGAAATTCTGCGATGGAAGGAAAATTACGCTGGGTTCACCGGCTGGGATGACCACGCAAAATCGGAACTTAGAAAGCGGCTTAGTCGCGCGCTTAAGGGTTCTCCCAGTGAAATAAAGCGTTTGGCCAGGCAAATTCATGCGCGTCAATCAGTTTCTTTGCACGATGTTTACGATGAGGCCGTAGAGAGCTTGTGGCAAATTCTTGAGGCAACAGGTGCCGAGGTCCGTGTTTCTTTCACCCGCAGTAGTATTCCTGCCATGTTATCGCGCCTGCCCCGCAGATGAGTGCGCAATCCGGCGACTCGCAAATTCGAATGGTACAGCAGCCATCACCCTTGAGCAAGTTGACTTTATCGGGACGCATGCTGCTCTTAGTGCATCTGCTTCTGGGGATCGGCGGCTCGATCTTATATTTCTGTGATTTCCTCCCGCATTTTCGGACTGGCAGCTACCCCGTTTTTATATTTGTCGCCCCGGTGGGATTGATTTGCTTCTTTTCATTCTTGATTATCGCCTGGATATTGGAGCGGTTTGGCATTCAAATTTACAAGAAGTGAAGGCCCCTTCTAGCCGCTTCCAGGCACCGGCGCGGCCTGGACATGGCTATGGTTGACAATTGGATTTTGCAGGAACTCCCGGACGGCAGCCAGCATCGCCGGGCGGCTGACGAAGAGGCCGTCATTGTGTCCACCGCCGATCTCGCGCAGGAATTTCGGTTCGTTGGCGGCGGCGAAGTTTTCTTCGGCATGATGGAATTGGATCAAATCATCGTGCCGGCTGTGGAGGATGAGCACCGGCACGTGGAGCCTTGGCAATCTGGCGCGCGTATTGTATTTGATGGTGGAGACCAGCCGCGCGGGCAGCCACGGAAAAAGTTCCGCGCCCAAGGCGGTCACGCTGGTGTAGGTGCTTTGTAGAATCAGGCCGCCGACCGCCTCGCGCACCGCCAGTTCGGAGACGATGCCTCCGCCCAGCGATTCGCCGTAGGCGATGATGTTCGTTCCCGCCACGCCCTTGGCGATTAACCAGTGATAAGCCGCCTGCGCGTCGCGATACGTTCTTTCTTCGCCCGGTTTTCCGTCGCTACGTCCGTACCCGCGGTATTCGACCAGAAGAACACCCGCTCCAGCCTCTAGTAGGAGGGCCGCTAGATCAAGGCGATCGCTAATATTGCCGGCGTTGCCGTGGCAAACCAGCATGACAGGACTGGCGGTGTTGGTGGCCGGGAAATACCAAGCGTTAATGCGCTGGCCGTTTTCCACCGGGATGAAAAGATCCTCGAACGGCCGGCCCAATTGTCCCGGCGTTGAGTCCATTTTGCGCGACGGCTGGAAAATCTGCTTGTATTCAAACAAGCGCAACAGGACGTAAACCGTCAGGAGAAATAGACCGATTCGCAAAAGCAGAAACATTCGCTTACGAGGTTTGTTCATTCGCGGCGATCTTGAACCGCGAATAAACGCCAATAAACGCCAATGATCCGAACCTGTTTAAGGTCTCCATTAGCTTTCATGAAAGTTGATGGGAGGTTGATTTTTTGGGACGCGATTACGATCCAAAACTAAACGCTCCCATTCTAGTTTGGCTCTCTTGAAATTGAGCAAAACCCCCACCTTCAATCCAGTGATTTTCAAATAATTCAACATCTGCCCGCGCTCATGATCCGTGATGGCCTCGATGACCTTTGTATCTACTACGACGCTTGTAAATGCAATGAGGTCAGGCATGTATTCTGCCACTTTAACCTTCTTGTAGAACACATCGAATCGTCCCTGCTGTGAGCACGGCACGCCGCGTATTCCTAACTCGACAACGAGGGCGTTTTCATAGGGCTTCTCATGCAATCCGTGGCCCAACACATTGAGTACCTCGATGGCGCAGCCGACAATCTGGTAAACTTCATCTTTGAGCAGAAGTTCCTCATTGGCGTTCATTGGCGTTTATTCGCGGTTGCAGTTCATGGTGCGTTCCCGACTCATTCACCGGTCAACAGCAAATCGTCGAACCGGATAGGCGTGCCGGAAATGGGGCTGCCCCAAATCGAGGCCCGGCCCGCTCGAGGCGGCGTCTTTTCATCAAGCGTGATCGTCCATTCCTTCGGTTCAGTTTCGGATTGCTGCCAAGCTTTGCCCTCGATTTTCCACGCCGGGCCGTCGGTCTGCCGGATTTGCAGCTTGAGCATCGTCCATGTTCCCGTCTTCCAGTGGAACGCCGCCGTCGCCACAGCATCGTCGCCGCTGTAGATTTCCACGGCGTCCTTGGCCGGGGAAACCTTCAGCTTGTATCCGTTTTGGCCGTTGATGCCGACGCCAAACTGCGGATAGCGCCGCCCTTTGCCTGTGGCAAAAATGCGCGCGCTGACGCACACGCCGCTGTTGGTGGTCGGGCCGAACAGGACGCCAAAAGTGTCCAGCGGCGCGCCGGGCAGTTCCAGGAATTTGTTACCCTCGCTCTCGCGGACCGCGAATTCGCCATCCAACACCAAAAAATCGTCGGGCACTTTTCCGACGTCGGCTTTCTCTAAATTGTTTTCGTAGAGAATCTTGCCAGCGCCGTCCGCGGCGGCGTGGAGCGTCAAACATAAAAAAGTGAGCGCCAGCCAGGCGACGGGTAATTTTTGCTTATTCATCTTGACTTCATCTCCTTCGACGGATTTCATTCATTTCGCAGCGCCGGCAACAATTCCCCGCGCAGGGCCAGGCGCGCAGCGGCCCAGGTCCAGAACAATCCGCTCAGAAACACCAGGCCCAGCGTCGCCGTTAACTCAAGGTATGATATTTGGGCCGAGGGCGAAAGCAAGGCCGGCAGCAGGGCCAAAAAGGCGGCCACGATGCCGAGCAACAAGCCCAGCGCCTGCAAGACCGCGTGCTCTGCCACCACCAGCCGACGTAAAGCGCGCGGCGTGAAACCGACTGCCGTTAGGAGAGCCAGTTCGCCGCGCCGTTCCAGCACGTTACGCAGCACGACCACGCCCAAACCGGCGCTGCCCAGGAGCAGGCCCAAGGCGCCTAGGACTTGAAACGTATTGAGAAAAGTGTTCTGCACGGCGTTAAAAGCGTTGAGACGATCTGCAGTCGCCGTCAATTCCAATCCGCGCCCGCGCAGTCCGCGCGCCAACGCCGCGGAAACTGCCGCCCCTTCGCCTGCGGGCGCGTCCACCAGGAACATCCGATAACCCGCCTCGCCGGGAAAATGCCGGACCAAGGCCGCCTCGGCTACGACCAGACTGCCTTGCAAGATCGAATTTGCCAGCATGGCAACGATGCGGACTTTAAAGGGCTTGCCATGTTCATCGGTGTAATCGACGGTGTCGCCAATATCTTTGTGAAGTCCCCACTTGATTGTGGGTTCGTCGCCGATGGCCGGAATCTCGTCTGGAGCAGGGGACGTATTGGAGGCATACGACGGATATTTTTCCAATGACAGCCAAGAGTTGGACCCTTGAGTGAATGTGAATGCCTTCCGATCTTGCAGCTCTTGCGGATTCACGCCAAGCAAACGAGGCGACTGAGCGTGGTTCAGGTTCAGGCAACTTGCGTCGTCGCCATCATGCACCCGAAGAGCAACCACGGCGACGTCTTTCAGAGTGTTTTCGTCCAGACCGAAAAATTCGCGCCCGGCCTTGGTATTCAAATCTTGGACGATCGGCAGCGACGATTCACCGATGTAGGCAAAACCGCCCGTCCCCGATGACCGGAGGGCGCCGTCGCGAGTGGCGTCCAATTTGAAGGCTTGGACTGCGGCGATCAGAAAAGCGCCGCTGGCCAGCAGAGCCACGACGGACAGGCTGCGCAAGCGTTGCCGCGAGCAACCGCGCACGCCGAGGCTGGCCAAGGTCAGTGGACGCGACACCGCGCGCGCCGCCAGCGCCCGAAACCATACGGCCGCCACCGCCACACCGGAGATCAACAGTAGTGAGCCGGCCGTAAAAAAAGAGTCGGCATCGGTCGTATCGTGTTTAGCCAGCGCCGCAACAACCAGACCAAGCGCGCCAAGGCCGCTAACGAGCGCAATCCAACCGGCCCAGCGCCTCTTGGGTTTTGCGCCTGCCACTTCGCGCTCCAATTCGTTGCCTTGTTCCAGCAATTCGCGCGCCGGGCGTTTGGTCTGGCTGCGCACCGCGAACCAGATGACCAGCACGCTGATGAAAATGCCGGAGAATCCTCCCGTGGCCAATGTTTGTGTGGTGACATGAAAACGCAGCGGAGATTCCGCCACCGCCGCGCTCCACAGCGTGACCAACCCGTACAAAATCGCCTTCGCATAAAGAATCCCGCCTGCCACGCCGAGCAGGCCGCCCAAGGCCGCAATGGCCGTGCCTTCCAAAAGGAGCAAACGGCGGACTTGTGCCGGCCGCCAGCCTACGGCCAGCAATACTCCGATCTCGGTGCCGCGCCGTTCCAGGCCAAGATGAAAGAGCAAAGCGAGAAGAATCAGCGCCGCGACTACGAGGAAGAAACTAAAGCCAATGAACAATTGGCCGAAATCCTCCGATTGCGAACTGGCCGCCAACGCCTGCTCGCGCACGGAAGTGAACGTCAAGCCTATGGCGGCCGGGTCCAGCTTGGCGAGCATCTGACGCTCCACTTCCGGGCGCGAGACGCCTGCCGGAAAGCGGATCGCCGTTACGTCGCCAAAACGATTGCCCCACATCCGCCGGCCCTCCGCCAGCGTGATGAAAGCCTTCGGCGTACCGCGATATTCCTTCCAATACGTTTCGTCCTTGGGCCGGATTTTCTGCATGTCGATGGCGAAGCCGGCGTCCCAGTTTTCCGTCTTCTCGGCCTTGGCGATGCCGGGGAAATCAGGCATGAGCGTGCGGTCCGCCGTCGGACCTTCCATCGGCGCGACACCGCGAATCCGGAAAGTGTTTGTCTTTGTCTCCAGACGGTGCGTCGTGCCCAGAACAAAATATGTCAGCTGCAATTCATCCCCGGCCTTGGCCTGCAAATCGTCTGCCAGCCATTGATTGACGATGATTTCGTTGTCGGGCATTTCCGCCGGAACCAGGGGCGTGCCCGCAGAGGTTACCATCGAGTAGGGCGTAGATTTTTGCCCGTCGCGCAATTCGTTGACGAAGTATGTCAAGACCAATTCATTTCCGCCGCCCGCGGCCTCGACGATTTCCGGATCGATAAAGACTCGGCCGCTAATCAATTCCGATCCGCCCGGCACATCGCGCCATTCCAAGCCGGCGTCGGCGAGGGTCCAGTGTTTTTTCAAGTCTGGCTTGGTGGTTTCGCTCGTTAAAAGGAGATTGGCGCGACCCGGCTGATCGACCTTCGCTTGCAACCACGGCAGCGGCAGAAATGCGTTCAACGGCGAGGCCTGGTTGGCCTGCAAACCGAATCGTCCAAACTGCGCGTCCGGCACCACCGCGCTGACTTTGACACGCAGCCCCGTCGATACATCTTCGCGCGGCGAAATCGGTGCTTCCTGCGAGAGGAGTGAAGGTTTTTGCACGTGGAGGATGATCGTGTCACCGGCCTTGACGCGCAATTGCTGCGCCAGCGCGGTGTTGAGGGCGACGGATTCAGGCGGAATATCCAGCGGCAGCGCATTCTGCGACAAGCCCCAAAAATGCTTGTCCACGCCGAGGATTTGGACGTGATTGGCGCGGGCAGAGTCATCCGGTGTGGCAGCCGTGCCTGGTAATTGCAGAACTGCCGCCGCCTGTGGCATTTCATCGTCCAGGGCGGAGCGGAAGAAGCGGTCGCCAGAACCCATGACGAAGGTCGTCCGGCCAATACGGGCCAAGGCCAAGTCGCGCAAACTTTCGCGCACACAATCGCCCATTGCCAGCGCGCCCACCAGAATCGCGCCGGCCACCGTCACCCCGAGCAACGTGCCGAGATGGCTGCGAGCGTAAAAACGCAGATTGGACCGAATCAAACTCACATCAGCCATCACAAATACATCACAGGAACGGATCCAACAAGCGCGTGACGCCGTCGCGCAGTCTGATGAGAACAGCGCGGCTGTCCACTTCCTCTTTGGTGACCTGTCGAGCGCCCTGCAATTTGGATTGGACGATACTCTCCAAGGATGCCGCCAGTTCGGGACAATAGCATTCCAGATTGAATTCGAAGTTGAGGCGCAGGCTGCGGGTATCCCAGTTGCCGGAGCCGACCAGAGACCATTGGCCATCGACCAGCATGAGCTTGGAATGGTCGAAGGGCGGGGGACCCAGCCAGATTTTGCAGCCGCGCTCCAGAACCTGCCACCACATCGCGCGCGAGGCCCAGTCAACATAAGGAAGATTGCTATGCTCCGGCAGCACAATCTCCACCCGCACGCCGCGCAAGGCCGCCAGATTGAGCGCGGAAACCAGCGGCGGGTCCGGCAGAAAATAGGGCGTGACGATCTTGACCGAGTCGCGGGCGCACGAAAGTGCGGCGAGTATCGTCCAGCGGAGTTTCTCGAAATCCTCGTCTGGCCCGTCGGGACTGGCGCGGGACACGACGCTGCCCGTAGCCTCCAGGGCCGGGAACCAATTTGGACCGGACAGCACTTCCTTGGTGACGAACGCCCAATCGGCGGCAAACGCATCCTGCAATTGCGCCACCGCTGGTCCTTCCATGCGAAAGTGCATGTCCCGCACCGGGTGGCGCGGGTTTTGGGCAACCAGATTGCCTTCGCGCAGATTCATGCCGCCGGTGAAGCCGATGCGCCCGTCCACTACCATGATTTTGCGGTGATTGCGCAGGTTCATGCTCATCAATCGCCACGGTGCCAAAGTCGGCAGAAAGCGTCCGGCCGGCACATGGGCATGATGCAGGGCCGGAATGATCGAAGGCACGGAATAACGCGCGCCGGCGGCGTCAACAATAACACGCACCTGCACCCCGCGCTCTACCGCCTGGCGCAAGGCCTCGACAAAGCGGCGCCCGTTCTGGTCGTTGTCAAAGATATAAGTCGAGAGGCCGATCGTGCTCTTGGCCTCTTGAATGGCCGCCAGCATGGCCGGATAAGCGGCGTCGCCGTTGACCAGCGGTTCTACTTTGTTCCCCGGCACCAACGGCCGATGCACGATCCGGCCGACGGCTTCGCTCAATTGTTGAAGATGGGACGCCGCCGGAGGCAAACCGGCTGTTTCTGGCTCAACCGCCCCCTGAGGGCGGATAGGCACGCCGCGCAAGAGTAGCGCCTTGCGCCGGACGCGATTGATGCCCAACAACAAGTAAAGCACCGGACCGAGCAGGGGCAGTAAACAGATAAAACCGATCCAGAGAACGACGGCCCTGGTATCGCGCTTGTTCAGAACGGCATGCGCCGAGGCCAGGACCGCTGCCAGCAAATGCAGCACAGCCACGACATGCGGCCAAAAATCGGCCAGGCGATGAGGCAACTCCATGCGAGCGTCAATATAACAGAATGCGCCGCCAAGTCAGCACCAAGAATAAGCCAGCGCGTTCGCTGGCGGTGCTGAACCAGTCCTATGCGTCCGATGCGACGCAAGGCAGTTTCATTTTGCCGGGTTGCCGGCTGGCGGGGCGTTGGTCTGGAGCCTGGACAACGCCCGGTTTAGGTCGCGGGTCAGAGGCGCTTTCAATTTGGCGTAATCGGCGTTGGTGACCACGGCCAGATTCGACCGGGCCTGGTCGTATTCACCAAGTTCCAGATGGATGTGAGCCATTTGAAGATAGACACCTTCCCGTTCAACGTCGTCATGCGCGAGCTTCAGGGCCTCCTCCCACGCCGCCAGGCCTTCCTTCCAAAGAGGCGGATTGATGCCGTAAAAGGATTGGGCGTAATCGGTGGACAAAACAAAATTGTCCGGATCCAGCTTTATCGCTTGCCGGTAAAGGGTCTGCGCCTTGTCGAAGACCTGAGCGTCGTCCAAATGATAGAATTCGCGGGCGGCGTCGCGGAAAAGATAAAGCGCCGCGGCCAGGTTGTGGTAATAAACCGACTGCGAAGGATTCAGCTCAAGCGCCTTGCCGTAATAGGTGAAGGCGTTCGTGATGTTGTTGTGCTCCAGGTAATATTTGCCCAGGTTGTTCCAGGCCGCCGGGTTGGTCGGGGCCAATTGGCGGGCGTTCTCCCACTGCTTGAAGGCGTCCTCATCTTCATGGTTGTCATTAAGAAAACTACCGAAAGCCAGCCTGATGTTGACATGCCGGGGATGCCGCTCGATGAAATCCTCGTATTCCTGTTTGATGCCATCCAAACGTTGCTGGATTTTCAAATTAAGCGTTAGCGTGGAAGCCCCGCCGCCGGCCTTGGCTGAAGCGTCGGCATTCTCCATCCAGCCCAGGATTTCCTTCTCAGCGGCATCGTCATCGACCATGACTTTGTAGTATTCGTTTTCGACCGGGTCATTCGTGTCGATGACCGGGATGGAAGCAACCGCCGCTTCGGGCACGGCGTTGCTTGGGGCTGGCGGCGCATTGGTGGCCAGCACCCCACCCAGGAAACCAATCAGCAAAACACTCACGACCGCATGATATGACTGCTGCAGCCGTGGGCAAAGTGCAAATTCACACCGCATTGAAAATCGTCTGAATAGGGGTTCAACGCTATTAGCCGGCAGGCCGGAGAACTTTTACCATTTGAAGTCCGATCTCACATTGGCTTTAATACAACCCGTTGAATCTGATTCGCGCAGTCTTTTTGGACCGGGACGGGACCCTAATCGAGGAGAGGGAGTATCTCTCGGACCCGGAAAACGTCGCGCCTTTCGCGGCCGCGCCTGAGGCGTTGTTGTGGCTGCAAAAGGCCGGGTTCGTGCTGTTCGTCGTGTCCAATCAATCGGGCGTGGGCCGCGGTTACTTTACCATGAAGGACGTGGAACACGTCCATGACCGGATGACGGAATGCTTCGCCCGCAGCGGGGTGCGCTTTGAGAAGATTTATGTCGCACCGGAAGCGCCCGGCCAGCCCAGCCGCGGTCGCAAGCCTTCGCCCCAGTTTCTGCTGGATGCGCGCGATGAGTTTAATCTCGATCTCCATTCCAGCTACATCATTGGCGATAAATTGACCGATTTGGAATGCGGCTGGAACGCCGGCGTCAAAGAGTCCATCCTGGTCCGCACCGGCTACGGACGGAAACTCGAACAAGAACACCCCGATGCGCTGGGCGGGGCCGTGGTCGTGGATGATTTGCCTGCGGCGGCGAAATGGATTTTGCGCTCGCCATGAAAATTGTCGGCATCATTCCCGCTCGTCACGACTCTTCGCGATTTCCTGGCAAACCGCTGGTGTTGATCGCTGGCAAGCCGATGATCCAACATGTCGTCGAGCGTTGCCAGAAATCCAAGGCCTTGAGCGAGGTCATTGTGGCCACCGACGACACCCGCATTTGGGAAGTGGCGCAGGGTTTTTGCCGCGCGGAGATGACCACGCCCGAACATATCAGCGGCACCGACCGCATTGCCGAGGTGGCCCAGAACTGCCGCTGTGACGCGGTTGTGAACATCCAGGGCGACGAACCGTTGATCGACCCGCGTGTGATCGATGAGGTGGCGGGAGCGCTTGCGAAAAACGAAATGTCCACCGCCGCCACGCTGATCGAGAAGGTGGAGGATTGGGAAAGTCCCAACGTTGTAAAAGTCGTTGTCAACGCCGCGGGCCATGCCTTATATTTCTCGCGGCGCACGATACCTTTTGTCCGCGACGCCGCCACGGGCGCAGAGCAGTTGGCGGCGTTTCCGTTTTTGAAGCACGTGGGCATATACGGTTATCGCCGCCAGACGCTTTTGCGCCTGGTGAAGTTCCCGGTCTCGCCCTTGGAAAAGGCGGAGCGGTTGGAGCAGTTACGCGCTTTGGAGAACGGCATTGCCATCGCAGTCGTCAAGGTCAGCTATGACTGTGTGGGCGTGGATGTGCCGGCGGATGTCAAACGCGTCGAGTGGCTGCTGAAGAATGGCCGCAAATAAAGCATCATGAAATTTATTTTTGTCACGGGCGGGGTAGTGAGTTCGCTCGGCAAGGGCCTAACGGCGGCTGCGTTGGGCACGTTGCTGGAAAACAGGGGCTTGAAGGTGTCGCTGCAAAAGTTCGATCCCTACCTCAACGTCGATCCCGGCACCA
>DASYNM010000561.1:0-2656 GCA_036008545.1 Verrucomicrobiia bacterium | reverse complement strand
ATGGGCACGATGGTCGCCGCATCAGTGAAAGCGCTTGGCGCGTTGCCCACTTGGCGGTCGTCATAGAAACTGACATTGATGACGCCGTCCATCATCCAGCTGTTTTCATCGGGGCGAATGTTGTTGGTACTCTGGCTCCAGGCTGAGCCTCCCGGCTGCACCATCACGCCCGGGCGCAGAGCCAGAAGATTCTGGTAGTTGCGGCCATTCAGGGGCATATCGTTGATGTCTGCGTTGTCGAGTGTGCCGCCCAGAGTGGCGTTTGTGGTTTCCACCAGCGGGATGGCTTCCGTAACCGTGATCGTCTGGGTTTGCTCACCGGGCTGGACAGTCAGGTCCACTCGAACTTCCTTGCCGACCTCAAGAACTACGTTCTGGCGCTCGACCGTTTTAAACCCTTTGGCCTCGGCGCGCACCGTGTACGTACCGGGAATCAGAGTCGGAGCGTTATACTCGCCCGCCTCGTCGGTCTTCAGAGTTCGCGCCACGCCTCGTTGCGTGTCAATAACGGTCACCGTCGCGCCCGCCACGACGCCGCCGCTCTGGTCCGCGACGGCTCCGAGAATTCGCCCGAAATTGCCCTGTGAAAACACCGGCAAACCGAGCAGCAGCACTCCCATAGCGCCTGCCAGCACTCGCAGAGCCTTCTGCAGGCGATCAGCACAAGATCTCTTCCCCACGGAACGTAAGGAACTCATTTCTGGACCTCCTGTTCAAAATAATCGGTTGGGAATGTGTCCCTGAGCCTCACCCGTTGCAATTTTCCAATTGCTCCTGGTTCAAGGAAGCTGCCGAAGCAAGCTTCCGCCGTGCGAAAATGTCCCCGAATCAATCCGATGATTCCGGAGTAACTGACAAAAAATATCTCGCTCCAAACCTATCCAAGCTTGGCGCTGATTCATGAATCACGGCGACTAACTATCTAAAGACCTTGAAGAGAGACGTGCACTCCGACTACGGTAGGGCCGATCGCAATGTTCGCGATGACATGAGTTTGGTAGGGCCATAAGTCCACTCGACGCCCCACCCGAAACTTCCTCACTTGCGGTGAGGTGTACCTCTTTCAATAACTATTGTCAACGGCAATTTAGGGAAATGGCCAGACCTTCGGTGCTCACGTAGATTGCGGAATCCAACCTGCCATCATGCGCGCTTTTTCGGCGGCTTGGGTCGGCGCGAGTGCGGCGTCCCAAAGATTTGCGGCGAAGCGGCTGCCCGTTACTCCGCTCGCGGCTTCGGAAACGAGCCACAGGAGCGGCGGGATCATGATGTCGGGATGGAGGAGTTGCTTGCGTAAGTTGGTCGGAATATCTTGCGGCACCATCCCTGTGTCGGTGGCTCCTCCTGGCAAGAGTGCGTTGACGGTGACGCCCGAGCCGACCAAATCCTGCGCCCAGATGATGGTTTCGGATTCGAGCGCGGCTTTTGACGGGCCATACGGAGAGAAGCCGGCGCGGCGCATGGTTTCGTGGTTGATCGAGATGTTGACGACGCGACCCCAGCGTTGCTTGATCATGTGCGGCGCAACGGCGCGGGACATCAGGAATGGGCCGTTAATGTTGGTGTCGACGATCATTTTCCAGACTGCAGGGTCGGTCTCCCAAAATTTCGTGGGCGTATCGAAAAATTTCTCGCTGACGAAACGCATCCCGCGTCCCGCGTTGTTGACGAGGATGTGCACCGCACCGAATTCGCGCACGGTTTCGCTCACCACGCGCTGGCAATCTTCTTCCTTCGCGACGTCGGCCATATGCGAGCTGACCTTGCCGGCTGCCGGACTTTTCGCGGCTTCTTCCGCGACCAAATCAATTTCCCGGCGATTGCGCGCCGCCGTCAGCACCACATTCGCCCCGACGCGCGCGAGGCCCAAAGCCATGGACCGGCCCAGGCCCCGGCCCGCTCCTGTGACGATTGCAGTCTTCCCTGAAAGTTCTCCGCTCATGGATTTGGCCTCGGTTATTTATCCTGGGAATGTGAATCAGGACCGTCAAGTGTGCCGTCGATTTTGCGAGGCGCCAAAAGTAGGAGGAGCAAAAAGGATGCCGAGTAAAATGGTAATGCAATCCGGAAACTTCCTCCCAGAAATTGCAAAACAAATCCGAAAAGAGAAACCGATTGCAAAAGCACCATCGTGGTGAGATGGGCTTGTCGCCACCGAGCGAGGGCCTTAGTGTCTTGCGGATTTCGTCGGATGGATTCGACTGCTTCAGGGACTTTCTTCATGCGAAAGCCGAGAGCAACCATCAACAGTGTGCCGGCCGCCAAGGTTAGGGCCAGGGCCAGTTGCGGCGGCAGGTGGCCGGACGGTTTTGCCGAAATCTCCGCCGCAATAGCATAAAGAACGACGGACACAAGCATTATACGGTGGAACAATCGTAGGACGCGGAACTGATTTTCGCTTGGTTCAGACATATCCGGCTCCGGGAATCTCATGAATGCGGCAGATTGTAATACAAGCACGAACAATAGAGCTGGAACGAAGCAGTACTCCTAGATGGCCGATTTCCGGCTTCACTTCGGTGCGCGGGGACTGGCACAATGGGGGCGCAAGTAGCACAGGCTTCAGCCTGTGTGCTTTTGGGTCTGAGTGCGATCCAAACCCACACAGGCTGAAGCCTGTGCTACTGAAAACCATGAATACTCGCGGCGAAAAAGC
>DASYNM010000560.1:0-11556 GCA_036008545.1 Verrucomicrobiia bacterium | reverse complement strand
GCTCAATCCTATTATTTATCCGTTGTCTGCAATTCCAGAGTGTGCAAGGCATTGGTGAAAATGCATTGGGTATCGTGGTCTGCAGCAGGGATGAGCCGAGTCAACACGGGAATGGCCGGCGCCGCTGGCCGCCCGATGGCGGCCAAGGCGGAAGCGGCACCCGCGCGGACATAGAACGTCGTGCCTGGAGTACGGCCGTTTTGCGAGCTGTTCAGGGCATTGATAAGCGCCGGCACGGAATTGGAAGCCGCCGGGCCAATCCGCGCCAAGGCGAACGCCGCGTAAACACGAACCTCGGCATCGCTGTCCTTGATGGCGCGTCCAAATATCCGGTCCGTGTCCTTGGTGGAGAGAGCACCTCCAGCCATTCCGCAGAGGGCTTGTCCCGCCACCTCACGAATCGCGGGATTGCCGTCATTCATGGCGTCTTCCAGCGCAGGGATAGCATTGGTGCCGAGAGATATTAGTGCTGCCGCAGCGCTCCAGGTGGAGTAGTCGGGTGGGCTGGGTTTGGGCAACACGCGTTTGAGCAAGGCAGGAAAGCGCGGCCATAGATCGCGGTAGCGGTTGGCCAGGGCTGAATCGCTTTTCCGCAACTTGGCCAGGATGAATGGAACCGCCGGCGGTCCCACCGCAGCCAGCGCATCCTTGTAATGATCGGGGCTGTGGTGGACGCCACCTGGATTCTCGAAAAGCACCACCGGCAACCAGGAACTCAACGGCTTGCCCTGATACATCGGCTCGGATGGCAGCCACTGTGAACGAATCGTATGCCAGATGAATGCAGTTAGACCGACCGCCAGCGCCAAGCCAAGTGACAAAAGCCACCTTTTCCGCATAGCGAAGCTAAACCCCTCGGGTGATGAAATGCAAGCGGGTTGCATATTACGGGGAGCGAGTCGGCCCGGGAGCTGCAATGGACATCACAAAATTGGAACTGACCATGACGTCTGCCGCGTTGCTAACTACAACGGAGTAGGAGCCGGACATGGCCGGAGCCGCGTTGGTCAGGACCAACGTGGCATTGGTCGCTCCGGCAATGTTGGTCCCGTTCAAACGCCACTGCGTCGTCGCCTCATTCAGACGTTCAACGGGAAAGTACTTGTCCTGCAAATAATCGGCCACGGCCTGTAAATCTGCGTTGTTTAGCGCACCCTGGTAAATGATCAGTTCGGCGATGTCGCCATTGAAATTGCGGCTGTACGTTTCATTGGGATCGAGACCGCCGACAAAGTATCCCAAACCCGGCTTTCCTGCATTGGAAGTAGGCAAGTTAAACTTAAGTGTGCCGGTTGCTGCGGTGTCAATCATTTCAATCGAATCCAGTCTGACGGCCAGCCTGTCTGCTCGGATCCGATAACTTCCTGCAGGTACTGCGAAAGGCGCGTGAAAATCGTATGCCCAAAAAGAGAAATGCATCTGATCATCGACTATCGCATCGGCTCGGCATTCGCCCCAGAGTCTTGCGTTTTGCTCACCCACCATCCAAAGGAGATATTCACGTGTGGACGGGGCGGCAAGCATGTGGACGCAAAAGGAGGTCATCGCACCAGGAATTTCCACGCGGCCGGCGCCCTCCAAATACGTGCCAATGCAAATGTGATGGCCGCCGCCACGTGGCTCAGGCGTAACCATCTGGCCGTCAAAGCGGAGGGCTGGCCTGCCGGATAAAGCAGGAGGGAACACCAATAGCGGTTGCTGCGACGGGCTGGCCTGCAAGGCGTCGTTGCGATTCTCCGATTGGTCCTGCCACCGCCGGACGCGTCCGAAGGCGTCGGTCATCACGCCGGCATCCGCTTTGAGCCACAATTCCAATTTGCCGGAAGTCACGGGCGGCAAAACCGAGTCAAGCCCTACGTACAGCGTCACCGCTGCGGCGGCGGGGACTGCCCGACCGCTCTGTGCGGTGAGGATCATGGGGCGAAGAATAGCCGCGCGCGACGCCGCAGAGCCCTTTTCCGTTCGTGAAGAAGCGTCTCGCGCAAAAAGCAACGTGCTCGCGGCCAAAAGCGCCAATGAAGCCTTCTTCATTTCAATCCCTCCAGCAAATCGTCCAATTGCCCTTTGGAATGCTCGCTCGAAACTACGAAGCGAAAATAGCCCGCTTTCGGCCCACCCGGGTAACGAATGAAAGAAGGGTACACGCCGTGGCCGAGTAAGCGCCTCCTCCTTCTTGCAGTCTCAGCCGGGCTATGTGGCACAATACAAATGATGGGCGCAGGCGTGTGCGGCACCGACAGGCCGCGCGCCCGCAAGGTTGTTTTGACATATTGGGTGTTTTGGCTCAAGCGGCAGCGCAGCCCCGGATCGCCCTGCAGCACTTCCATCGATTTAAGCGCCGCGTTGGTCAACGGCAGAAGCAGCGGCGTGCTGCCAGCGAACATCGCGCTTCCCGTCATGAGTTTCTGGCGCAATCGAGCTTCGCACAAAATCGAGCCGCCGTAACAGCCAAAGGCCTTGCTCAACGTCACCGTTTGAATAATGCGGCGTCGTGGAACACCGGCATATTCCACGGTCCCTTTTCCGGTCGCACCGATCATTCCCGCCGCATGAGCGTCATCCAAAAGAATCATCCCCCTCGCCGGCAGGATGTTCAGATACGCGGCCAGCGGGGCTAGTTCACCATCGCGCGCGAACAATCCATCGGTCAGCACCAGCGGCCTGCTTTTGCCGCGCAAGCGACGCAATTGGCGTGCAAGGTCGGACGCATCGCGATGTTTGAACTCCAGCACAGGTCCCACAAAAAAACGGGTGGCATCGCGCAGGCTCAGGTGAGCATTCTCGTCCATCAAAATGTGCGAGAATTCATCCCGCAACGCCTGCACCACGATCAAGTTGGTGGCGTAACCGCTACCCGTGAGCAATGCAGCTGGGGCGCCAAAGAAGCTGGCTAAAGCTTTTTCCAATTGTGCGAATAGCGGGTGATTGCCCGTGGTCATCCGCGAAGCTGCTACGTTCAACCCGTGCGTCTGCAACCCCTGATGAACTGCGCGCAGAACCTCGGGATGGCTGGAGAGCCGAAAATAATCGCAACCGGCGAAGTAAGACAGCCGGCGATTTTTCCACATTACATACGTGCGGTCCACTTGCCGCAGTGAGTCGCTCATAATTGCTTGTAATCGACTTTGCTCAGTTTTAACAGAATTTACACCATCAAAAAGTGTCGTCATGGGCTCAAGAGATGTGGTAATCATCCCGTGATGCCAGTGAAACGAAGGACCAGCCGCGGGGTATCCAACGCGCTCTCCGACTCGACCGAGGATCATCTCGAGCGAATCTCGGATTTTGTCGAACGCAAGGGCTACGCCCGCGTGACGGACGTAGCCGAGGAATTAGGGTTGACCGCCTCGACCGTCTCCAACATGGTGCGGCGCCTGGCGGGGCGGGGCCTGCTCAGTTACGAGAGATACCGCGGATTCAACCTGACGCCCGAAGGACGCGCCGTGGCTGCGCGCATCAAGGAACGGCACCAGACCTTGACTGAACTGCTGGGTTTGCTCGGATTGGAAGAGAGGACAGTGGCGGCGGAGGTGGAAGACATCGAGCATCACCTTCGTCCACAGACGCTGGCGGTGTTGGAGAAACTAGTCGGCTTTTGGAAAAGCCATCCTGAGCAACTAAAACTTTTCCGGCAATTCGCCCGTCAGAAGTAACACGGACCTGAATGTTGTCCCTCGAGCAATTGGCCGGATTGTTGGAAAGCCACCGGGCGACGGCGAGCGCGAGGGTACGCGAATTCTCCATCGGCTCCCACTTCTTCGCTTTTAATTCCGCCCCTGCCATCATGGGGGTCGTAAACCTTTCCCCTGATTCTTGGTATCGTGAGAGCGTTTGCCTCACGGCCGAACGGGCCATCGAACGTGGCCGGATTCTTCACGCTCAGGGCGCGCACATTATCGATGTTGGGGCAGAATCGACCCTGGCCCACGCGGCGCGGTTGGCTGAGTCGGTGCAAAAAGGCAAGTTGCTGCCGGTGGTGCAGGCGCTGGCTGCGGCCGATCTGCTCGTTTCTGTTGAAACGTATCAAGCGCAGGTCGCGCGAGGTTGCCTGGAGGCGGGCGCGAAGGTTGTCAACCTGACCGGTACGCAAGAGGCGCCTGAAATATTCCGCATGGCAGCCTCACACCAGGCGGCGGTGATCCTCTGTTTCGTGCAAGGCCCCAACGTGCGTGAAGTCGGCGAGTTCGACTTGAGTGGGGATGTTGTCGGGCGGATGCGGGATTATTTCTCAGCTCTCTCAGACTTGGCCGTGAAAAATGGAGTGGAGAAAATCATCATCGATCCGGGGCTGGGTTTCTATTATCGCAATTTACAAGACAGCGCCGTGCGCGTGAGGCACCAGATGATGACCTTTCTGCAAACCTTTCGTCTGCGCGATCTTGGTTTTCCCGTCTGCCACGCACTGCCGCACGCATTTGAATACTTCGGCCCGGAAGTGCGGTGCGCCGAGCCGTTTTTCGCGGTCCTGGCGGCGCTGGGCAAGACGGACTTGTTCCGCACGCACGAGGTTCCACGCGTCCGTGCGGTGCTGGACACGATGCGGGTTCTCTAGCCCGCGGTTTTTCGGCAAAGAAAAACCCCTTCCTCCTCCGATGCAGTAGTCCACTGTTGCGCGACCTGCATGCCGTGCGCCTGCAGCAGCAGCCGGACCCGGTCCGGCGTGTGACGGTAGGAAAAGAACAGCCGCACCGCGTCACCGGAGCGAAAGGCAAAGCGCTCGTCGTGGACCGTCAGGACACGTTCACGCAGAAAACAAAAGTCTGCCACGATCCGGTACAAGCTCGCGTTTTCCTCGATGGAAAAATCCACGCATCCATCGTCACGCTCGGTGCCTATATCGTAAAGAAAGGCCAGCAGCCACGCGCGCGTCTCGGGGTTGTCGTAGCCGGCCAGGACGCGTTGCACTCCGGCGCGATAGTCTGCGCCGGGCGCCAGGTTGGCGCTCAAGAGCAGGAGGTCCTCTACGTGCATGAGCGCCGCGAGCGTGGGCAAAAGGTTGTCCGGCTCAAAATTGGGGAGCAGGCCGAAGCAAGTAATGATTCGCCGTTCATCGGCCTCACCTGCTTTGTTGAGGACTCCAGGCAGATCGCTGGCAAGGGCCAGATCGCACACGAGGGGATCGCAAGGCACGGAGGCGCAGGCGTTTTGAGCCGCGTGCGATGCGGCCAGCACGAGCGGCACACTGACATCGCAAGGATCGTAGGAGAGTTCCTTGCCGCTCGCGGCCAGCAGGCGCAGCAGGCGCGCTTCCTTGGCACCGCCGCCGCACCCGAGACCAATCAAACGAACCTGCCGCTCCGGGATAAATCCAACGACCGCCGCGAAGCTCCGCTCGTAAATGGCGACGCACTCCGGGTCCAGCCAAGCCGGAGAACAGGCGCGGTGCAGCGCCAACCAGAGCTGTGCTTGCTTGTAACTCTGATAATGGAACTTGGGCGCGATTCGCCGCGACCGAAGTCCTTCCAGCAGGGCAGTCTGCACGCTTTCCGGGAACTGACTAGCGTGAATCCTGACATCGATGGTCGACGATATAGGCTTGGACATTGCGAGCTAAACCGTAGCCCAGTCCTGATCTTAATCCTAATCTTAATCTCTTGCTTGCCATCAGGAATTAGAGATTAGGACTAAGATTACGATTATGAATGGAAAATACCCGTTGCATCCTAGCGTTGACTTGGGAGCTTTCGGCGTCCATATTCATGCTATGAGTTTCGATATATCCGCCCTGCTGGATCAATGGGATTATCAACCAGGTCAGGTTGTCGTCCGAAAGTTCCGCGGCAAGGATGGGCTGGAGAAGATTCAACTCCGGGTGGACTTGGGACTCTTGCAGATGAATGCCAAAGGACGGCCGGATGGCAAACGGCCCTTCGGCCACGAATCACTCATCGAACATTATCAAGAGCAATTGGAACGGTTCCGCCGGGAACATGCCAACGACGACAAAACCTTCCGCTTGACCGCCGAAGACTGCGGCAAGCTTCAACAGGAAGCCATTCAGTATCATCACCGTTACATCTGCCTATTCCAACTGGAAGAATTTGAAAACGTCATCCACGACGCTGAGCGAAATCTCAAAGCTTTTGATTTCGTGCAGCGCTACGCCGGCTCCGAAGACCTCGCCTGGACGCTCCAACAATTCCGCCCGCAGTTGTTGATGATGCGCGTGCGGGCCAGGGGCGCCATCGCTCTCAAGGACAACCGTTACGAGGAAGTCATCCGCATCGTCGAAGAGGGACTGGAGGAGATTCGCCAGTTCTACCGTGAGCACGACCGGCAGGATCTTTTGGAAACCAGCGGCGAGTTACAGTCCTTGGAAATGTGGCTCCAGGAAATCCAAAGCAAACGCCCCATGACACCGCGCGAAAAGTTGGAGAGTGCCCTCAACGAAGCCGTCCGCAATGAGAACTACGAGGAAGCCGCCCGCGTGCGCGACGCCCTTCGCAAAATGGGTTGATTGCGACGTTCTGATCAGCCCGTTTTACGGCACAAATTCGATCTCGAAATCCGCCGCCGCGTGCGTCGGCGCCGTGGCCGCTATGGATGACATTTCGTGAGGTAAGAGCACCCAAGGCCTGAACTCCCCGCCGACAAACTGCAATTGCACTCCGTCTGCGTCAAACCATTCGATGCGGTAATGGAACCGCTGCGGCACTTCAGTCTTGTTCTGAACGTTGACTTGGATTTTCAGAAAGTCGCCGCGCGGATGGATCAAGCGCACGCTCACAACGTGGATGACGGGCTCAAGCGCCGAAGTGATGACAAACCGCTGGTCGGCGGCGGATTGACTTGAAGCGGCAGACGATGGCGGAGTCTTCAGGGGAGGAGTCGCCGGAGCGGCTGGGCCAGTCGGGGTCGCGCAACCACCCGCCCAAGTCACCCATCCCGCCATCACGGCCGACCGCGCCCATTTTTTAAATGATCGTCCCATGCGGGATGACGCCATTCTTGGGGATGATCACAATGCCGTCGCGGACGTAATAATGAGTGTGGTCCACCTTGTCCGGTTTGCCCACGGGTGAAATCCTGCAGTTCTCCCCGATGCGCGCGTTCTTATCGATAATTGCGTTTTCAATCCATGTGTTGCGTCCGATGCCGATGCGCGGCAAGCCACGCTCGGCGTACTGGCGGATGGAGCTTTCCGGTTCATAAAAATCGCAGCCCAACATGATAGTGCGGGTCAAAGTGGAGCCTTCATCGATGATGCTGCGCACGCCGATGATGCTGTGATTGACATGCGACTTGTTGATGATGCAGCCATCGGAAATGATCGCGTGATCGATCTCTGCCGCGTTGATTTTGGAGGCCGGCAGGAAGCGCGGGCGGGTGAAAATGGGCGCGCTCATGTCGAAAAAATTGAACCGCGGCAACTCCGAAACCAAGTCCAGGTTGGCTTCGAAGTAAGAGCGGATGGTCCCCACGTCCTCCCAGTAACCTTGGAAAACAAAGGCTTGCAGCTTGTGCGTGTTGATGGCGTCGGGGATGATGTGTTTGCCAAAATCGGTGTGCGTGTTGTCGAGCAGCTTGAGGACAACCTCGCGTTTGAAGAGGTAAATACCCATCGAGGCCAGCAGATAGTCCTCCTTCGGCGGCAGCCCCAATTGCTCCCGGATAGCTGGGTCCACTCGCAATGAATCCAACGCTGCGGGCTCCTTGGGCTTCTCCACGAATCGGATGATGCGCATGGAGGAATCGACCTGCATGATGCCGAAGGCCCCCGCCTGGCTGCGCGGCACGGGGATGGTCGCAACCGTAATGTCCGCCTCCGTCTCCACGTGGTCGGCAATGAGCTGGCGGAAATCCATTCGGTAAAGCTGATCGCCGCTCAGAATCAGCAGGAAATCGAAATCGTGGTTGAGGAAATGCACCAGGTTCTTGCGCACCGCGTCTGCCGTGCCCTGATACCATGAGGTGTCCGAAAACGTTTGCTCGGCGGCGAGGATTTCCACGAACCCGCCAGAAAACTGGTCGAATTTGTAGGACTGCGAAATGTGCCGATGGAGCGAGGCGGAATTGAACTGTGTCAACAAGTAAACGCGTCGCAAGCCCGAGTTGATGCAATTGGAAATGGGGATATCGACCAGCCGGTACTTGCCTGCCAACGGCACGGCCGGCTTGCTTCGTTCGCGTGTCAGAGGGAAGAGGCGGCTGCCCTGGCCTCCGCCCATGATGACGGAGAGTACATTACTCGAATTGACCGGCATGCGTATCTTTTGCGGCATAATTTGCGTCGATCTGCTGGTTGCCGAATGTTAGCCTTGCTCATTGGTAATGCAAGAAATGTTTGATGGCGTTTCACCCGGATGCAGTCGTATTCAGACGCATTACAAGTCTTTGATCTCGCCTCTCAAGGCGCGGTCGCTCGGTAAAACCGGACAGCATAATTCCCCGCCGTCGAATCGATGAAAGGCGCGGCGCCAAAGCCGGATGCGTTGGTGTAAATCGGCGTCCACTGGACCAGATCGGAGGAGGCCTCGATGACGACTGCGCCTTGGCCGGTGAGATTGGTCACCACCATGGAAAACTGGCCGTTTCCGTAGAGCAAGGAGCCAGCGGTGGAGGGCAAGGTTGCCGGGACATTGGTAATACTCAAGGTCACGACGGAGCTCTCAGTCCCTCCATTCGTGCTGGTCAGGATAGCTTGATACGAGCCCGCGTCGGCGATCTGCGCGTTGGTGATGGCCAGTGTGTAGTTAGTCGCATTGGAAATGTCGGCGCCGTCGAACTGCCATTGACAGGTCGGCGATCCAGTGGCCGTGAGACTGAAACTGGCGTTGCCGTAAAGGGCGATGGACTGGTTGGTCGGTTGCGACGTAATCGCAGGCGGCAGGCCGAGGGTAAAGAATGTGCCGGCACTATTCGCGCCGCCGCCAATGGCTGTGCCGCACAACTTTCCGTCAGAGTACTGCAGCAGACTGACGGGGTAAGCACCGTCGCTGTTGGGACCGCCGTCTTCGTCGTAAGTGAATGCATATAGCAGGCTGAACGCGTTGGCTGGCGTGATCTCAAAAATGCAGCCGTCCCCGCTGGCCGTGCCGAACTGGGCTGTGCCGTAAAAATTTCCATCGCTGCCGAGCAGCAGGGAATTCGGATTGATGCCGTCAACATTATATTGACCCGAGAAGGAGCTAGAGCCGGCGCTGAAGGAATAAAGCGGCGTCAGAACGCCATTGGTCGTAATCTTATAAATTGAGCCGGTCCCATTTGATCCGCCAGCCGAGCATACTCCGTAAAGATTGCCGTCCTTGCCATCAATCAATGCCGCTTCGGGATTGGCTCCGTCGATGCCGTTGGTGAACGAATAGAGCGCTGTGACCTGACCCGCCGCGGTGGCTCGGAAGACGGCGCCGGAACCATTGGAACCGCCGTAAAAGGTCGTTCCGTAAAGATCGCCGTTCGTGTAAACCAGCAACGGCGCGCGAGGCGATGCCCCATCAACGCTGTTTGAAAAAGCGTATAGCACGGTCAACTTTCCCGCGTGTGTGAGTTGAAACAGCGTCCCGTAACTATTCGTGCCTCCCTGGTCCGTGGTCCCGTAGAAATTGCCGTCGTTGGTATCCAGGACCAACGCGTACTTGGGCACCGCGCCGTCGGCATTCGTGGACAGTGGGGTCCCATGGCCGCGTTGCGTAACGAGCGGCGAGAACGCGTAGAGGCTGGTGAATGCTCCGTTCGTGGTCACCTTGAAGATCGTGCCGGTTCCGTTCGAGCCGCCGCTTTGGGCAAGGCCGTAAAGCAAACCATTGGTGCCTTGCGTTAGCGCGGCGTAGGGATAGGAGCCGTCGTAAGGGACCGGGTCTAGGTTCGTGAACGAGTACATCGGCATGAGAGCACCCGCTGCCGAGATTTGGAAGATGTCGCCCCAGCCCTGGAAACCATCGTTGACGCAGGTGCCGTAGAACATTCCATTGGTTGCCAGCGTCAAGTTGGAGGGGTTTCCGCCGTCGGCAGCTCCTTCCACACCCGAAAAAGTGTACAGAACATTGAAGGACTGTGCCGAAATTGTCCAAGCCAGCAAGCAGCCTCCCGCGGCCAGTGCCAGCCAGCAACGACTCGAACGCCTCGTAAGGACAACGACTGACCCTCCCATTCTTCGAATAGTAATCATCCCACCCCATGTGCTGCACAAAGCGTGCCGATTTTTATGATTTCTTGCGCAAGACTGTATCGCGCTGCGCCCAGGCCGGGTCCGCGTTGGGGTAATCCAAATTGTAATGCAGTCCGCGGCTTTCGGGCCGTTGCAGGGCGGAGGCGATGATCAACTCAGCGACCGTGGCGATGTTACGCAATTCCAGCAAATCGTTTGTCACAATAAAATCCCAATAATACTCCTGGATTTCCTCCTGCAAATTGGCGATGCGCGCGCGCGCCCGTTCGAGGCGTTTATTGGTGCGCACGATCCCGACGTAGTCCCACATCACGCGCCGAATTTCGTCCCAGTTGTGGTGGATGACCACCAGTTCATCGACATTCTGCGCCTGCCCCGACTGCCACGGAGGCAGGATCCATTCGTTGGGCGGATCGATGTCCTCCCGCACGCGCAGGGCGGCGCGATGGGCGCACACCAGCGCCTCCAAAAGCGAATTGCTGGCCAGCCGGTTGGCGCCGTGCAAGCCGGTGCAGGCCACCTCGCCAACGGCATAGAGTCCAGGAATCTCCGTCTGCCCGTCCACGTTCGTGACAACCCCGCCGCACTGATAATGCGCCGCCGGCACGACCGGGATCGGCTCCTTGGTGATGTCGATGCCGTACTCCAGGCACGTGGCATAAATGTTGGGGAAGCGTTCGCGGACGAAATCAGCCGGCTTATGCGTGATGTCCAGCCACACAAAATCCGCCCCGCTTTTTTTCATCTCGTTGTCGATCGCCCGCGCCACGATATCGCGCGGCGCCAGCGATTTGAGCGGGTGATATTTGTCCATGAAAGGGACACCCGCGATGTCTTTCAAGACGCCGCCTTCCCCGCGCACCGCTTCGCTGATGAGGAACGACTTGGCTTTGCGGTGATACAGGCACGTCGGATGAAACTGGATGAACTCCATGTTGGCGATGCTCGCCCCGGCGCGATAGGCCATGGCCACGCCGTCGCCGGTGGCGATGTCGGGGTTGGTCGTGTACAGATAAACTTTGCCGCAGCCGCCGGTTGCCAACACCACGGCGCGCGCGGCGAAGGTCTCGACGGCGCCGCTATTTTTGTCCAGGACGTAAGCGCCCAGGCAACGATTGGCCGCGTCGGTCGGGCCGGGCAATTTATGCGCGGTGATGAGGTCGATGGCGAAATGGTTTTCGAATATCTCGATGTTCGGGTGCTCGGCAATTGCGGACAGCAAGGCGCGTTCGACCTCGCGTCCGGTGATGTCCTTGGCGTGGAGGATGCGGCGTTTGGAATGTCCTCCTTCGCGGCCCAGGTCCAATTCGCGCAGGCCGTTGACTTCGCGTTCGGAGAAGTTCATCCCGAACTCAATCAACTCGGCGATGCGCGCCGGGCCCTCCTCGACAATGGTGCGGACAACGTCCTCGTGGCAAAGACCCGCACCGGCTTCAAGGGTGTCGCGC
>DASYNM010000559.1:0-3931 GCA_036008545.1 Verrucomicrobiia bacterium | reverse complement strand
TCTGGTTCCTTCAGACAGACGGCAACCGCAACGTCGCGTCAAGGGGCTCAATGTCCGCCAACTCTTTCGCGGCGCCGCCGCTGAGCTTGAGCAACTTTTCGCCGCTGGGGCGCACCATGCGCTGGTAGCTGCCCACGGCGGCGTCGAAAGCGGAGTTGGCTCTTTCCAGGCCGGCGCGAATTTTCTCGAAGTGCTCGCTGAAGGTGGCTACGCGATTGAACAGTTCCTGCGCCGCTTCGGAAATTTCGCGCGCATTTTGCGTCTGTGCGTGTTGCTGCCAACTGACGCTAACGGCGCGCAAGATCGCGATCAAGGATGCCGGCGTGGCCAGAATGATCTGGTTCTGCGCAGCCCACGTGATCAGGTCCTGGTCTGCCTCCAGCGCGGCGCTGAAGAGCGATTCGGCGGGCAGGAAGAGCACGACGTAATCCAGCGAACCGGGAAATTGTGCGGGATAATCCTTCTTGGCCAAATCCTTGATCGTCTGCTTGAGTTTGTTGGCGTGGACGTTCAGGGCCTGGGCGCGCACGGCGGGATCGGCGGCGTCGAGGGCTTGGAGAAAATCGAGGTCGGGCACTTTTGCATCAACAATAATAACGCGTGAGCCGGGCAGATGCACCAGCAAATCCGGCTTTTTGTCGTCGGACTGTGTTTGCTCGCTGAAATCGCAGTGCGGGCTCATGCCGGCGGCTTCAACGACCCGGCGCAAGGTTTCCTCGCCCCAGCGCCCGCGGGCCTGGTTGGAACTGAGGACTTTGCGCAGTTGCAATGTTTCAGTGGAAAGGGCCTGGCTGTTTTGGGCCAATCCTTCCAATTGCTTTTTCACCTCGCCCAGAATCTGGGCCTGCGCGGATTCGCCTTGCTGCAAGCGCCGTTGGTACGTTTCCAATTGCTCCTTTAATGGCTGCACCAAGGTGGCGATGGCTTGCTGCCGCGTGGCCAGGTCGCCCTTGGCCGTCTCCTGGAATTTGCCCAACGTTTCGTTGGCCAGTTGCAGGAATTGCGGCGCGCTTTGTTTCAGCGCGTCGGCGCTGAGCGCTTTGAAGGTCTCGCGCAAATCGGCCAGGGCCTTCTCCTGAGACTCTTTGGCGGCGCGAAGGCTTTCGGCATAAGTGTTGCGTGTGTCCTCCAGCAGGCTCTTGGCGGCGTTGTGATTGGCCTCGGCGGCGGCCAGCGCGGCGCTGACCTTGGTGTGCTGCTCGCGGCTGGCGGCCAATTCCTTTTCCCGCGCCTGCACTTGCTGACGCAATTCCTCCTCCAGGCGCCCGTCCGCTGGACGCCGTCGCAAAAGGCACAGCAGCCAGCCGACCAACACCCCAGCGGCAAAGGCGATCGCGATTTCAAAGGCCAGTGGCACGACAATCAATAATGCGCGATCACTTCGATTTCCACTTGCGCGCCCCTCGGCAAAGCGGCCACCTGGACGGTTGTGCGCGCGGGAAAATCAGAGGAGAAGAAGCGTCCGTAAGCTTCGTTCATATCGGAAAACTGGGCTAGATTGGTCATGAAGACGGTGGCCTTCACGACATTCGCGGGAGTCAATCCCTGGTCTTTCAAGACGAGGTTGATGTTCTCCAGCACGCGTTGCGTTTGGACTTTGATATCACCGGCCACAAGCTGGCCGGTCTCTGGGATGGTTGGAATTTGGCCCGCGCAAAAAAGCAGATCGCCGATGCGCACGCCGTGGCTGTAAGGTCCGCCGGCGGGTGGTGCGCCGGCCGGTTTGATGATGGTCTTGGTCATACGTTGGGCGAGTCTAAAGTTTGAGGTTTGAGGTTTAAAGTTTTTTCCGCATCATCAATTCGCTCATGAGCAAATCGAACGTACTCTTTCGCACTGCCACCACCACGCTGGCGGTTGGGGCGACGCCGCGCGTAGTGGGCACCCTCTCGTCGTTGACGCGAAAGCCCAAGCTTTGCGGCGACATCGTCGAAGTGCGCCTGGACAAGATGGCGCGCCCGGCGGATTGGTTGAAACGATGCGCCGCCCTCCAATCCGGAGGCAAGCCGGTGCTCCTGACGGTCCGGCTCCGTGCTGAAGGAGGAAATTGGGAAAACGACGACGAAGATCGCTTGGAGATTTACCGGCAAGGCTTGCGAGAGCTGGCCGCCGTGGATGTGGAGCTGAGCAGCGTCATCTGCCGCGCAGTCGCACGCGAAGCCAAGCGACTCAAGAAAGCCAGCGTCATTTCGTTCCATGATTTCGGGAAAACGCCGCCCTTGCTGGAACTTTGCGAGATCGTCAAGAAAGCGCACGCCATTGGTTCGATCGCAAAAGTTTCCACCATGATCAAACACGAGAGCGACGCGGAAGTGTTGCGCGCGTTGCTGGGGCGGCGGTGGGAGAAGCCGTTGTGCGTCATCGGCATGGGTCGGGCGTGGTCAAAGACCAGAATCGAATTTGCCACGCTCGGCTCCTGCCTGACCTACGGTTACATTGACCGGGCCACTGCACCCGGTCAAATGTCGGCGGCGGAATTGGTGCGCCGCTTGCGCCGCGCGTTGCCCCGTTCCTGATTTACTGCGGCAGTCAAACTTCGCGGCTACCCTTTACAAGCACAGGATGGCAGGCCATAGTGACTGTGCCTCGGGACGAAACTTCCATGCCGTCGGCGATTCAACGTGCAGAAACAAAAAGAAAAGAAATAATATTATGGGCGACAGATCCCCGAAATCGAATCACAAGATGTCCTCACAAAAACAAGCCAAGGCGAACACCGCCAACCACAAGCAGGCGCAGGCCATCGCGGCCAAACAATCCGCAGGCAAGAAAAAGTAAGCGCAACCAAAACTTTTTGCAGGCGAGGCAGACCCAACAGGGGAAGAAGTTCGATTGCCCAAGGTTGATTTCTGCTTAAAGCGGAAATCCTGATTTTGGTTTTTCCCGCACCGCTCGCCGTCGAAACTTGTTGGAAATGTCGACCAGCATTTCCTTCTCCTCTTTGGTCAGGCTGTCGAAGCCGCTTTCGGATATCTTGCGCAGGATCGCATCGGCTTCGCGCTCCGACGGGCTGGACGGTCCCGCAGCAGTCGCGTTCTTTCTGCGCGCGAAGTCAAAGATGTGCCGGATAGAGAGCCATGCCGGCCGTCTGCCCGGGCCAGCTTTTTTCTTGGTAAGATCGAAACCTTCCAGCGGCAGGAACAACGGGTTTCGCGCCATGTAAATGAACAAAAGAACCGTGCCCACCGTAATTCCGGCGAACCACCATGGATTGTAGCGAATGGCGGAAGGGTGAAAGGAGGCAGCCGTAAACAGACCCACTAACGCGCCACCCAGATGCGCGTCGTGGCCAACGTTGGTCATTCCCTTTTGCATGGCGTAAAATGAGCCGACCAAATAAATAATTGCGAACAGCCACCCAGGTATGCGGATCGGCAAAAAATAAACACCAATGTTCCCGCCTGGAAACAGAAGAATATAGGCGAAAATGACCCCCGCCACCGCGCCCGAGGCGCCCAAAGCCCGATAATCGTGATAGCGATGCACGTAGAGAGCAAGAAGGCTTCCGCCGATCAGCGCGGCAAAGTAAATGGTCAGAAACTGCGCCGGACCATACACCCGTTCGATGAGTGGGCCGAAAAAATACAAGCTAACCATGTTCATTGCCAAATGCCGGACGTCAAGGTGCAGAAACCCGCTGGTAACTAAGCGGTAGGGCTGGCCCCAAGCCAGGACGGCCTCCGGCCAGAAAATATACTTTTCCTTAAAGGCAGGATCGCGAAATCCGAGAAAAGAAACCCAGCAGGTGACGGCAATCACCAGCAGATTGCAATAGGCGTAGGTTTCCATTTCGAGCAGGCCGCGATTGGTTGCCAATATACGGAGGTTCGCCTCGGCTGTCGAGAGGATTATTCTGTGGAAGTAAAAGCGTAAACGAAACCGACGGATTTTGCGTTTGGACACAAAGCCTTACGAACAAAGGTGTTGTGAG
>DASYNM010000558.1:0-15057 GCA_036008545.1 Verrucomicrobiia bacterium | reverse complement strand
TTCATGGCCATGATCTTCTTGACGCTGGTGCCGTGGGTTCGGGCGATTCTGAACAACATGTCGCCCGATTTCACGACGTAAACAGAGCCGTCGCCCGCAGTCGCGTCAGCGGTGGCGCCGCCAGTGGCATTTGCGGCCAGCGCGGTCGATGAAGCGGGAATCTGCACCTTCTGACCGATCTGGAGTTTCCTTGCATCAACACCTGGATTAGCCTCCTGCAAGGCCTTGACTGAAAGGCCATTTTTGCGGGCGATGGAGCCCAAAGTGTCGCCCCTGGCGATCACGTACTCCTTGCCTTCGCCCGTCGCGGCAGGCAGGCCAATGTCCGTGGATTTCGGCTGCGGCATCGCACCTACAGCCGGCGATGTCACAGGCGCGGCCGAAGCAGCAGTTCCCGTGTAAACGTTTTGTATGTTTGGATTTATGGTGGTGGGCACATCCGTGGTCGGGCCGGCGATGGGGTTGGTGGAGTTGGGATTGCCGGGAGTCATCGCCGTCGTATCACTGGTGGTTGCAGCCGCAGCGTCCGCCTTGGCTTGATCCTTGGCGGTGTCCTTGCAACCTTGCAAGAGCATGCCGCCGATGACCACGACATGGACTGACAGGATCATCAGGACTTTGAAATAGAGACTGGATTTTTCCCGGGGAGGCGTGGCGCCTTGCGGGAGGAGCGGGCTTGGATTATTCATATTGACGCATTTCTTTCTATTATATTTTGAGGTTTGTTTCAGTGTGTTTTTGCGCCGGGGTTCTCCCTCAAAGAACCACGGAGCAAATTGTCAAAGCGCAAGAATTGTTGAAAAACATTCATTTTTTATGCAACAATCGCTAATCTGCTTCTTTCATTAAACTTATCAAATCCTGTATCTTGTGGCTCCAAGAACCCAATACCACAACCGCTTGGGTTGCACGAGCCTCCGACCAACCGAAGAAAGAAAACACCCGCTTGAGAGTGTATCGAAATTAACGAACGCTCGAACAAGCCGGTGAACTCCAGACTTCGCCCCTGTCGGAACGGCGACAGCGCCGTATCCATTTTCGTTTTTAGCAAAAGAAACGTTTTTTTGCAAGCGAGAAAATCGCTTTGCGCGAGATTTTTTTTTGAATTGTGTGAGCGCGCGAGGTTCATCGGATTTTTAGCGTGCTCAAGGCCAGGACGGCGCACAACACGCACATGATGTAGAAACGCGTGACCACTTGCGATTCATGCCAGCCCAATTTTTCAAAATGATGATGGAGTGGGGCCATCAGGAAGACGCGGCGGCCTTCGCCGTACTTATGCCGCGTGTACTTGAACCAACTTCTTTGGATAATGACCGAGCCGGCCTCGGCCACGAAGACTCCGCCCGCCAGCACCAGCACCAGCGGCTGGTGAATCAGCACGGCGATCATGCCCAGGACGCCTCCCAGCGCCAGAGATCCGGTGTCGCCCATAAAAACTTGGGCCGGATGACTGTTGAACCACATGAATCCCAGGCTGGCCCCGATCATGGCCGCGCAAAACACCGTCAATTCTCCCGCGCCGCTGACATGCGGGATTTGCAAATATGCCGCCGCCTTGGAGTTGCCTGACAGATACGTCAAGACGAGAAATACAATGGAAACAATGGCCGTGCAGCCAATGGCAAGGCCGTCCAGGCCATCGGTCAGGTTGACGGCGTTGGAACTGCCCACGATGGTCACGGCAGTCAGGATCAGCCCCAGGACCACGCCAACAGCGCCGAAAGCCACGGGATGATTGTAAAAGGGAACCATGACCTGGCTGACCAAGGTGCTGGTGGTCGGCAGACGCCAGAGGTAAAAAGCGACAAAGAGAGCCAGCGCGCCTTGCACCCACAGTTTGATGAACTCCTGCACACCCTTGCTGTTTTGCCGGGTGATTTTGGCGTAATCATCGATGAAGCCCAAGCCGCACAGCACCACCACCGTCAGGAGTGTCAACTGAATGAGCGTGTTCCATTGCGCCCACAGCACGGTCGTGACATCCAGCACCAGTACGATCAACAGTCCGCCCATGGTGGGAGTGCCGAGTTTGGTGCCCTGCCGGGTCTGAAGCTTCCCAACCTCTTCGGCGCGGTCGGCGTAATTCTGGCCGAATTTTAATTCCTTCAGCCAGATGATCATGCGCGGTCCCAGCCACCAACTAATCGCCAGCGCCGTTACGGCTGCGCCGGCGCTGCGAAAGGTGATGTAGTTGAAGAGCCGCAGGAAGGAAAACATCCCGTGCAACGGCGAGTTTTTCACCAGCGTCAACACCATTTGGCTGAGGTAATAAAGCATGTTATGGGTGGCCGTTTACGCTGGACGCGCACAACCTTTCGGTGATGCGTTCCAATCGCATGGAACGCGAGGCCTTGACCAGCACCACGTCGCCCGGCCGGGCAAATTCCTTCACCGCCTCTGCGGCCTGGTCCACTTCGTCGATTTCAACAATGCTTTTGAATCCGCTGGAGCGCGCGGCAGCGGCGATCTCGCAGCCACGGCGGCCGATGGCAAACAACTGGTCCAGGCGCGAACTGGCCGCGCGGCGTCCAACTTCGAAGTGGGCGGCGCGGGAGCATTCTCCCTGTTCGGCCATATCGCCCAGCACCGCGACGCGGCGGCCAGCGCACGGCAACTCGCGCAAGGTCTGCAAGGCCGCCAGCATCGAGTCGGCATTTGCGTTGTAGCAATCGTTCAGGACACGTATGCCGCCGGGACTGGACATTTGCAGGCGCATTTTGGCGGGGGCGCATGTCAACAATCCTTCTTGGATTTCCGCGCGCGTGAGGCCCATTTCCGCTCCCACGGCAAAGGCGAGCAAGGCGTTGGTTACCTGGTGGCGGCCCAAAAGTTTGATACGATACTCGCCCGACAATCCGCGGTAACGGCAATCGACCGTGAAGGCCGCGCCGTTTTCGTCCACCCCCACGTCTCGCGCCACGCAATCGTTGCTGCGATCCAGCCCCACCAAAACGACTCGGGAGCGCGTGCGCCGGGTGAGGATCTCGCTCCAGGGATTGTCACCGTTGAGGAATAAAACGCCGTCGCCAGGAAGACATTCGCCGATGCTCCCTTCTTCGCGCACGACGCCAACCAGGTCGTGGAAAAATTCCAGATGCTCGCGGCCGATGTTGGTCACCACGCCGAAACGGGGCGACATCATCTGGAGCAACGGCGCTAATTCGCCCGGATGATTGGTGCCGGCTTCCAGCACGGCCGCCTGATGCGCGCGCTCCAGGCGCAGCAACGTCAAAGGCACGCCCACGTCATTGTTGAAACTGGCCTCGCTCCAAAGCGTCGCCATTTTCTGGCGCAAGACGGAGGCGATCAATTCCTTGGTCGTCGTCTTGCCGTTGGAACCACCCACGGCCACCACGGATAGATCGAACGCGCGCCGGTAAGCCGCGCCGAGTCGGCCCAAGGCTCGCCGCGTGTTGTCAACCAAAATGACCGGGCAGGCATTGAAATCTGCCGGCAATTTTCGGCGCTCGGCCACCACGGCGGAGGCGCCCAGGCGGGCTGCTTCGGCCAGGAAGGCGTGGCCGTCGAATCGTTCGCCGGCCAAGGCGATAAACAAATCGCCCGGCTTAACCTGGCGCGAATCGATGCTAAGGCGCGTGATCGGACGTGCGGTCGAGGCGTTGAGCAGCTCGCCTTCCATGGTTTGAGCGATATTTTCCAGAGTAAGAGGTTCCATAATTATTATTGATGTGTTGCGCTCGCGGCCACCGTCAGCGTTTGCGCTGGCGCCGGCTCAGGAGCGATGTCAGGTTTCAAGTTCAAATAGTTTGCAGCCCGCTCGGCAATGGCATGAAAAACAGGCGCGGCGACATCGCCGCCATAATGACCGTCCTTCGGGTCATCCATGACCACCGAAATGCACAACTCCGGGTTGTCCGCGGGGAAAAAGCCGATAAAGGAGGAATAGAATTTTACCACGTACTGACCTTTCTCGACTTTGTTGGCCGTGCCGGTTTTGCCCGCCACGGTGTAGTGATCCAGGCGGGCTTGCGGGGCCGTGCCTTCGCTGGTTGGCACGGTTTTCAAAGCCTTGACCATTTCGCTGATGGCCTCCTGATCAGCCACACGGCGGACAGGCTGAGGCTCGTATTGAACGGCCACCTTGCCATTAGGTTCTTCGAGGCGGCTCACCAGCATGGGTCGCATCAGGAGGCCCTTGTTGGCCAGCGCCGACATGGCCATGACCATTTGCAAGGGCGTCACGGCCACTCCCTGTCCCATGGGGATTTGCGCGATGGAAACTTTGGTCCAATTCGACACCGCATGGACGATGCCCGGCACTTCCGCCGGCAGCGGGATCCCAGTCCGCTGACCAAATCCGAAATTGTGCATGTACTGCCAGAGCGTCGTGTCGCCCAGGCGGATGCCGATTTTGGCCGCGCCGATGTTGGAGGACTTGGTGATGATCTGCTCGACAGAGAGGTCGGCGTACGATTTGTGGTCGTGCAGCGTGTGGCCGGCATAGAAGAACTGCCCCATGCCGCAATTAAATACATCGCTGGGCGTCACCAGGTGCTCGTTCAACGCGCCCGTCACCACCACGATTTTGAAGGTGGAGCCCGGTTCGGCCACGTCCGACACCACGCGGTTGCGCAAGTCGTTGATCGGAAACACGCCGGGATGATTGGGGTCGAAATTGGGCAGCGTGGCCATGGCCAAAATTTCTCCCGTGCGCGGCCGGACCATCATGCAGGAAATGCTGATGGGCGAATGCGCCTTGGCTCCCTCCGCCAGCTCGCATTCAACGATGTTCTGCAAGCCGGCGTCAATCGTCAGCACCACGTTCAGACCATCACGCGGGGCCACGTCCTGATCCCGGTAGGCGACCAGTTCCCGCTGGTGTTTGTCCAATTCCGTCTTGCGCCAGCCCGCGAAGCCCTCGAGCTTGGAGTTGAAGGAACACTCGATGCCGGCCAGGCCGGTCTCATCGTCGTCGTTGCCGACGAATCCCAAAACGTGCGCGGCCAGGCGTTGACCGGGATAGTTGCGGATTCGGTCCTCTTCCGTGAAGATCGCCTTGGTGCGGAGATTAGTGTAGAAAGTCCGGTTGGTCGATTTGAGTTTCGATTCATCGACGCCGAAGGACAAGCCCGCCATGGTCTGACGGATTTTTTCCCAGGTTTCCAGAGGCACCTTGCGTTGGAGGAGGACATATTTGGAAATATTGGTCTTGCCGTTTTCCTCAACCAAACGCGGAATCAAACGGTCGGCCAGCGAGGCTTCTCCAGTTTGCAACAGCGGAGCCAGCGCGTGCGCCACTTCCTTTCGGTAAGGTCCAAGCAAAGTCGGGTCTGCGCAAATCACTTTGGCGGGCTGGCTGTAGGCCAGAGGCGTGCCATGCATGTCCAGGATTTGGCCGCGCATGGGCTTCCGTTCGATGGTGCGAACGGTGTTTTGCTGGGCCAGCGCCTCAAATTCCCCATGGCGCGCGACTTGTAAATCGACCAAGCGGTAACCCAAGGCAGCCAGCGCCCCGCCGAGGAACACGGCCATCACATACAGCCTGGCATATTGCGTTTTCATCGCTAAAATTATCAGCCGACCGCCCGCGCCGTTCGGTTCCTCCACCCGAACAACGCGAGCGGCGGCTAAATCAGTACTTTCGCGCGGCCAAGCTCACTTTGACCGCCTGCGGCCCCGGTGCCGCGGAGGGCTGCGCGGCCTGCGCGTAATTCGACGTATCGACCAGCCGGATGACTTGCGAGAGCGCGGTCGGTCCCAGACCCAGGTTCAGCTTCTTGACCCACGCGTCTATAGTTGGAGCGGAACACAGAATATCCAGTTGTTCGCGCCGCATTTTGTTTTCGCTTTGCAACTTGGCCAGGGTCTGTTCGCGGTCCTTGATCTGATGCCCAAGAACGTCCACCTGGTCCTTGTACCACACGTAACCGACCCCCAGACCGGCGAAGAGAGCGCACAACCCCACCGCCAACAAGACCGGCGCCACACGCAGGGCGGAATCATTTCTTCTGTTACGAGCCATCTTTTGGTTCCCCGTTTTTTATTCCAGCTTCAGTTTCTCCAACACTCGGCATTGCGCGCTACGACTGCGCGGATTTTCCTTCAACTCGGCCGCGCCCGGCTTCAGGGCCTTGCGCCATACCCACCGCAGCAGGGGCGGGCGCGGACGCCGCAGTTCCGGCACATCCACTTCGCCCGGCAATTCGTAATCCCGCGACAGCCGGCGGCCGAATTCCTTCACCACTCGGTCCTCCACCGAGTGGAAAGAAATCACGGCCAGCCTGCCGTCGGGTTTTAAAATCCTCACCGCTGCTTCCAATCCGCTTTGCAGAGAGCCGATCTCATCGTTGACCGCCATCCGCAATGCCTGAAAAATCTTGGTGGCGGGATGCGTCTTTCTTCCCGCCCGCGGCTTAACCCTCTCGATCAGCGCCGCCAACTGCCCCGTCCGCTCAAGCGGGCGATTCTCCCGCTCGCTCACGATGGCCCGCGCTATCCGCCGCGACTGCTCTTCGTTTCCGTACCGCCAAAAAATCCCGGCCAATTCTTCCGCGTCCGCTTCGTTAATCAATTTGGCCGCCGTCAATTCCTGGCGCTCGTCAAAGCGCATATCCAGCGGCCCGTCTTCCTGAAAACTGAACCCGCGTTCCGGCAGCTCGAGTTGGGGTGAGCTGACTCCCAAATCGAGCAACACCCCGTCACAACTTTCCGGTCCGAGCCAATCTGCCAGTTCGGCAAAGTTCCCCTGGCGAATCTCAAAGCGCCCCGCGAACTCGGATAATCGGGCCGTGGCCGCTGCCACCGCCCTGCCATCCCTGTCGCACCCCGCTAATCGTCCCGTCGGCGCACTCGCTTTCAGCAACGCCGCTGCGTGCCCACCGCCACCGACGGTTCCGTCGGCCACCAGACTTGACGGGCTTGGGCGGAGGGCCTCCAGTACTTCCGCCTCCATCACCGGTCTGTGAGAGAAGCCTAGCACTGCTCATGTGTTGGCCGTCAGTTTTTCAGGCTCAACCTCATCGACGTGAGCCGGTTTCTCTCTCTTCTTCCCCGTTTTTTTGTCAAGCATGACCACCTCCAGGTCGTCTTCACATAAATCGTTTCGGATCACCCTCACCTTATCCAAGGCCAACTCGGTTTGGACCGTGGGGCTTTGGAATGGCGGCGCTTTGTGCCACGGATTCCATTGCCGCGTCCAACCGGACGGGATCTCCGCCAGGCGGCTCCACAATCCCGGTTTCGACGGTTGCTCCTTCTCCCGTGCCGGCGCCGGTGGCGCCTTGGCCGCTGGGACTGGCTTGGGCACTGAGGGCACTGCCGCCTTAACTGGCACAACTTTAGCCGGCGCAAGTTTTACCGATTTGAGCTGCGCTTGCTCATAAACGGCCGGTCGAGCACTCGCTGCCTGCGGCTGCGGCTTAGTCGCAGCCGGGCGTTTTGCGCCCGAAAAATTGGGCAGCATGCTCTTTTCCAACAACTTGTAAGCCCCTGGACGCTCTTTTAAGCCCCGAATGGTGCGGCCTTTTGTCAATAAGCGTAACGGGTTCATACTATTTATTCCCCCATCACCTCCAAAGCTTGCTTCCAGGTCGCAGCGTCCGAGTTCTTCGCTTCCGCGTAGCGGCTCGGGCTCCAAATTTCAAAACGGTCCACCATGCCGACCAGCACGGCCTGATTCGAAATATCCGCCTCCTTCGCCATGTCCTCCGGGATGGTCAGGCGTCCGGCGCCATCCAACTTCATGCTCGTGGAAAAGCTTCCAATCATGCGCTTCAACACGGGCTTTTTGGAAATGTCCTGCATGGATTCAATTTCGGCCCTGAATTTGGCCCACGGTCCGGGCGGAAAGACCCGCAAACAAGTGCCCGCCGGGTGCTTGGGCCAGACAACCAGCGTAAAATCGATGGCCTTCTTGGGACGCCAACGAAAGGGAACGGGCAGCCTCCGCTTGTCGTCCAGACTGTGCGTGTAGACGAGGCTGTAAGTCGTTTCGCTGACGGTTTCCTTCGGCATCTCTTTTGTTGTGCTGTCTCACAATTTACTACAACCTACCACTTTCCGCAATTATTAAACACTTTTTCCCATATTCTCCCCCAAACGTCAACCACAAAGTTAAATAAAGTTATTCACAAAGTTATTCACTGTTTTGCGACTATCTCAGCGACGGATCAAGCGGCTGGTTTTTTGTCAATCTGACAAAATTCAGGCAAGCAGGCCGTTGTGAAGTTGACTCAAGGACTTCGTTGTTTTTGACGATTACACTTTTGGATAGGTGTGCGTTAACACAAAACCGCAAGAATTATGCCTTTTCTTTCAGCGACAAGCCCGTGGCTGAACGAGAACTCCTTTCGTGGCTTTGCCAAAGGAGTGCCCGCGCCGACCATGACTTTGAACGGCACCGTAACGAAATCGCTCTTGTTGCTCGGCGTGGTGGGGGCCGGTGCGGTTTTGGGTGGATGGTTTCATCAAGCTGCCCTTGTCGCACACACGGTTGCTCCACCCGTGGCCGACCCCAATCTGGTTCGCATGCCCGTGTCAACAGCATACGATCCGAGCCAGTTTCTGCTTTGGGCCAGCGGCTTTGGGTCTTTGTTGGCAATCATTGGCTTGGTTGGCTGGTTCTTCTTCGACTGGTTTGTCGATGGCGCGCAGGTTTGGATGGCGCTCGCGTTTTCACTCGTCGAGGGAATGGTCATCGGCGCGCTGACCGTAGCCACCAACGGTGCATATCCGGGTGTTGCCCTGTTGGCTGCGTTGGCGACGTGCGGTCTAGTCGCGCTCATGCTCGCTCTTTATTCGTGCGGGCTGGGCCTCGAGGTGAGCGCGATCAAAGCGGGGATAATCGCCGCAGTCGTCACGGCGCTTGCCGGGCTTGCGGTCGTGTCCGTCCTGCAAACCATCGGTACCCAGGCCGCCCTGCCGCGCCAGGGCGCCATTCTCTACGGCACTGGAGTGTGCGGTTGCCTCGTTTTTCTCGCCCAGGAACTCTCGCGCAGCTTCGGCTACATCGAGGACGCCATAGAATTGGGCGCTCCGAAATGGATGGAGTGGCGTGCAGCGCTCGGTTTGATGGTGGCAATGATTGTCATTTACATCGGACTGCTCAATACCCTGCGCAAGCTGCTTCGCAGCCGACCCTCGAGAATCTAATCGAACAGGACGTGCGATTGACGGGCCGCGTTAAGCGTGATGCCGAGATCATTCGCCAGTTGTGCCTTGGCTCAGTTTGGTGTCTAATGTGAACAGTTGCCCGGACTGATTTGCCTCGTGGAAAAGGTGCAGGCCGGGGGAAATGCTTCATGCCACCAGAACCGCAACAATTGACTCAAATCTTGGAAGCAGTTGGGGCCGGAGATCCCCAAGCAGCCGAGAAACTGCTGCCGCTGGTTTACGAGGAATTGCGCAAACTCGCGGCGCAGAAGATGGCCAATGAAGCACCGGGCCAGACCCTCCAACCCACCGCGCTGGTGCATGAAGCCTGGTTGAAACTGGCCGGTTCGAACCATCAGCAATGGCGTGGCCGTTCCCATTTTTTCGGAGCGGCCGCCGAGGCCATGCGGCGCATCCTTATTGACAAGGCCCGGCGCAAGGCCAGTTTGAAACGGGGCCAGGATCACCCCTTGGAGGCATGGCACGAATCCAGAATCGAGCTGGCCGTTCCCCACGATGAGATTCTCGCCGTGCATGAAGCCCTCGATGCCCTGGCCGCCGAGGACGCCACCGCGGCTGAAGTTGTCAAGCTGCGCTATTTCGTGGGCATGACCATTCCAGAAATCGCGGAGGCGCTGGAAATATCGCCGCGCAGCGCTGACCGGCATTGGGTCTTTGCCCGCGCCTGGCTCAAAGGAGCCATCCGTGGCAAATAGTCCGCCATAAGCGGGCGCGATTTGTTGGACCGTCCGTAAGTCTCGAAAGAAATTGCAATCCGGTGGCGTGTTTTGCCGGGGAATTACGCCATTACTTAGTGACAGGACATTAAATGAACGAAGCAGAATCATTCCAAAGCCGTTCGGAGAAGGAAATCTTCTTTGAGGCCTTGGATAAGAAAACACCGCAGGAACGCGCCGCCTTTTTGGACGGCGCCTGCGGCAAGAATCCGGCCTTGCGCGTCAAGGTCGAAGCCTTGCTGGCCGATCATTTTCAGCAGGACGCTTTCATGAACAAGCCGGCCGCTGCAAGGGAAGAGCCTGTCAAAACTATCAATCTCGGCGCAATCCTCAACCCGAACGACGAGGCAGTGGGGCAGACCATCGGACGCTACAAGCTGTTGGAGAAATTGGGCGAGGGCGGATGCGGGGCTGTCTATGTTGCCCAGCAGAACGAGCCGGTGCGCCGACGCGTCGCACTCAAGGTCATCAAGCTGGGGATGGATACCAAGGAAGTGATCGCGCGCTTCGAAGCGGAACGCCAGGCCCTGGCCATGATGGATCACCCCAACATTGCCAAGGTGTTCGACGCGGGCACCACAGATAACGGACGTCCTTACTTTGTGATGGAATTGGTTAGGGGCATCAAGATCACAGATTACTGCGACCAGAACCAACTCAACACGAACCAGCGCCTTGCGCTATTGATCGAGGTCTGTCGCGCCGTCCAGCACGCGCACCAGAAGGGCATTATCCATCGCGACATCAAGCCCTCCAACATCATGGTCACACTGCATGACGGGGTGCCGGTGCCCAAGGTGATTGATTTCGGCATTGCCAAGGCGACGGAAGGCCGCCTGACGGACGAGACGGTTTACACGCAGTTGCACCAGTTTATCGGCACGCCAGCCTACATGAGTCCGGAACAGGCGGAAATGAGCGGTCTGGACATCGATACGCGCAGCGACATTTACAGCTTGGGAGTTCTGCTTTACGAGTTGCTGGCTGGCAGCACGCCTTTCGACGCCAAGGAACTGATGGCCTCGGGCCTGGACGCGATGCGCAAGATTATCCGGGAACAGGAGCCGGTCCGCCCGAGCACCCGCTTCGCGACGCTCCAAGGCGGAGACTTGACCAGCACGGCCAAACGCCGTTCGACCGACACGTTGAAGCTGCTCCACCAACTCCGTGGCGATCTGGATTGGATCGTGATGAAGTGCTTGGAGAAGGACCGAACGCGCCGTTACGAGACCGCCAACGGACTGGCGATGGACATCCAGCGCCACCTCCAGAACGAGTTGGTAGTGGCCCGCCCTCCCAGCGTCGGCTACCGATTTCAAAAAATGGCGCGCCGCAACAAGCTGGCCTTCGCAACGACGACGGCCATAGTGGCCGCGCTCCTCATTGGCTTGGGTCTTTCCACGTGGCAGTTCATGGAGAAGAGCCGAGCCTATCAGCGCGTTGTCATTGCCGAGCGAGCGCAAAGCGCGTTTCGGAAAGAAGCGGAAGTCGCCAGGGCCAATGAGGCTAAACAGCGCGGCAAAGCCGAGACGGAAGCCAGCAAAAGCCGCCAAGTCGCCCAATTCCTCAAGGACATGCTCAAAGGCGTCGGGCCGTCAGTCGCTCTGGGCCGTGACACGACGCTTCTGCGGGAGATTTTGGACAAGACGCGTGAGCGCGTCAGCAGGGACCTCGCGAATCAACCAGCGGTTGAGACAGAGCTATGCACCGTTCTGGCCGAAACTTACATTGATATTGAAGCTTTCGACCAGGCGGAGAGCATCGCCCGCACGGGCCTGGAGCGTTCCCGCTCGCTCTATGGGGAGGACGACCTGGCCACGGCCCGCTTACTTGTGGATTCGGGTTTCGCACTTTATCGCCTCGGAAACCATCAAGACCAAGCGCTTGCTCTTATGCGGGAGGGATACGCGATTCAAGAAAAACTATTGCCTGCCGACAGTCTCGAACTGGCCAACTCGATGGACAAGATCGCTGAACTACTCCGGCGTTACAGCCGAACTAGTGAGGCGGAAAGCCTACAGCGCCAGGCGTTGGCGATAAAAAGGAAATGCTTAGGTAACGAAAATCCGGCGCTGATTCCCTCACTCAACAGCCTCAGTTGGTTGCTTCGGGATCGGGATGCGCTTCCTGAGGCTGAATCTGTCGTGCAAGAAGCGTTGAGCTTGCACCGAAAATCGGCGAGCGCAGACGATCCCGACACGGCGATTTCTTATCGAACCTTAGGCGTGCTGTTTGAACAGGAGGGTAAAGTGGCGGAAGGCGAAGCCGCGCTGCAAAAGGCGGCAGGCATGGAACGAAGACTGCTTGGTCCCGAGCACTCGCAGATTGCCTGGACGCTTAACTACCTGGCGTATGTCCTCTACCAGGAAGGCAAATTTGAACAAGGCGAGGCGGCGTTTCGCGAGGCTCTGGCAATGAGATCGAAACTCTCGGCCGCAGATCTGAACTTGATCATGGGAAGCTTCAAGGACGCTCTTTTTGCCGCCCGCCGCGAGAAGGAGGCAATGACCGTTTTGGAGCAGATCTGGGAATTGAAACCGAAGGACATGGAGGCCCCGCTCAGACTGGCAGCCTGGCAAGCCTGGTTCGGGCAAGACTCCGCTTACGAAGCCACCCGACAACGTCTGCTCCAACAGACAGGATTGGACGAAGCCATATCGGCAGACCGCGCGGCCAAAGCCTGTTGCCTGCGGCCTTCCACCAATGCCGCCCAACTGGCGATAGCGCTCAATCTGGCGCGTCACTCGGTGGAACTTGGCCAAAACGATCCATACTTGCCCTGGTATCAGATGGGGCTGGGTCTGGCAGAGTATCGCAACGGGCAATACGCCACCGCTGAAAACGATCTGGCCACCGCGGAGCAAACGGCCGGTTCGATGCATGACATTTTGGGAACAGCGCGTTTTTTCCGGACCATGAGCCTGGTCCAGCAGGACAAAACAGCGGAGGCTCGCGGTCTCTTTAGCGACGGGGAAGCGCAGATGCCCCCGCTACCCCAAGATGAGAGTCATCCGCTCGTTGATGGGCAACCAGTGAATCAAGATGTGCTCATCTGTTGGCTGGCTTATAAGGAAGCCAAGGCTCTCATCGAAGGCAATGCGCACGCGGGCGGCCAGCCCAAATGAGTGATTCGCCATCGAGGGTGGAATAGCGAACGGCGGCGCGTGCAGCCGGTAAAATTGCCGATCCAGTTTGGAATTGACCGACTCGGACATATCTGAATTTGTCTGCCGGGGGACAACAGCCTTCGGGTTGGACTTTTCCCCGGAAAATGCAACGCTCCCTGCGTCATGCGCGCGTCCGACTTTGATTACTTATTACCATCCGAGTTAATCGCCCAAACTCCCTCGCCGCGGCGCGGTCAATCGCGAATGCTGGTGCTGGACCGCGCCAAGGAGCAAATCACGCATCAGCGTTTTCGCGACTTGCCGGAGTATTTTTCCGCCGGGGATGTTCTCGTCCTGAACGATTCACGAGTCATTCCGGCGCGGTTGCGGGCGTGCAACGCCCGGACCAGCGGGCTTTTTGAAATACTGCTTTTGGAGGAAAACGCGCCTAACGATTGGTGGGCCATGATGCGCCCGGGGCAACGAGCCAGGCCGGGCACACGTATTCAAATTTTGGACAAGAACAAGAATCCCTCTGCCTTCGACGCCACCGTACGCGAGATTAACGCCGAGGGCCATCGCCGCCTGGAATTCTCCGGGCCGAAAAATATATGGACAGAGTTGGATGCCTTGGGCGAGACGCCGTTGCCGCCTTACATTGAACGCGCCGGCGAGCAGCCGGCCGACCGTGAACGCTACCAAACCGTCTATGCACGGGAAGCCGGCTCCGTCGCCGCGCCTACCGCCGGTTTGCATTTTACAAACGAGTTGCTGGAGCGAATACGCGAGCGCGGCGTGCGCGTTTGCTTTGTAACTTTGCACGTCGGGCCGGGGACCTTCGCGCCGGTCAAGGCAGAGCAATTGGAGGATCACGTCATGCATGAGGAACGATTCGTCCTGAGCGCAGAAACAGTCGAGGCCATACGCGTAGCAAAAGCAGCGGGCCGTCGAATCGTCGCGGCGGGCACGACTACGTTGCGGGTCCTGGAAAGCGTCACGCAAGCCGGCGCAGGGCGGACCCGACTCTTCATCCATCCGCCGCATGATTTCAAAACAGTCGATGCCTTAGTGACCAACTTTCATCTGCCTCGCTCGACGCTGTTGATGCTGGCGTCTGCTTTCGCCGCGCCAGGGCAAACGCGTGGGCGCGATTTGCTCCTGCGTGCTTATAAGGAAGCGCTAGAGTTGGGCTACCGTTTCTTCAGCTACGGCGACGCCATGCTCATCCTATGAAGCGGCCGTTGCCCCAGCCTCGCGCGCCATCAGCCACAAAGCGTCGGACAGCCGGTTTAAGTAAACAATAATTTCTGCGTTTTGAAGCTCGCCTGCCTTCTGCAACGCGCAGACCCGGCGCTCGGCCCGGCGGCAGATAGTGCGTGCAACATCCAGGGTGGCGGCGGCCACATTGGCGCCGGGAGTGGCCCAGTCTTTGAATGAAACGTTGCGCGCTTCGATCTCGCGGACGATGACGTCCACTTTGGCTGTCAGATCGCTCGTGACCACGGCGAAGCCATCCTTGACGTAGCGGGGCAAATCCTCCACCTGGGTGGCCAATTCGCCCATCAAAGTGACGAGGTCTTTTTGGATTCCTTCCAGGCGCGAATTTTGGGCGGGGCTGGGCGCGGACGCGCGCGCCAGGCCAAGCGCGGCGTTGAGTTCATCGACGGCGCCGTACGCTTCCACGCGTGGATGACATTTTGAGACGCGGCGATTGTACATCAGTCCGGTGGAACCATCGTCTCCGGTCTTGGTGGCAATGCTCATGCAGGTTGACTTCGCAAAAAAGTTCCGTATTCTCGCCCAAAGGTGTTATGAACTTCAAACTGATTTTTAAGGCCCTGTTGATCATCGCCGTGCTCGCGCTGCTGGTCATCATGGGGATGCACAACCGCGACACGGTCACGCTGACGATGCCCAATATTTTGCCGCATCCCCAGTCGCTGCCCGCGGCCATGATGTATTTCGCATTCTTCGGGCTCGGCTTTGTTGTCGGCGCCGTGATGATGTCCGGTGGCGGAAAGAAAAGCAGCAGCTCGAGCAAATCCAAGGCGCAAACCTAAGCGCGGCCCCGCTCACTGCGCGGTGATCGCCTGTTTATA
>DASYNM010000557.1:0-5044 GCA_036008545.1 Verrucomicrobiia bacterium | reverse complement strand
CCATGACGAGCTGAAACGGCCAAGTGCGATGCTCAGACGGTGGAAGTTTCGCATTCAGCCGCGGCAACCGGCAGCCATTGGGCGACCGCGCAACTTGGCACATTGTCCTTCTTGACGTTGCAGAAGCCCGAAGGCCGATTTTATAGTTTGAGGATAACAGGTTTGATATCGCCGGGATGGTAAAGCAATATCTTGCCACCGCGAGTTTCAACAATCATCCGGCAGTCGTCTTCATTCGCAGCGTAAGCGGCAATGTGCCGGAACACCATGGCAAATCCACGCGGTTCGGGCATTTGCGGCACGCGCATTTCCGCCGCCGCCCAACGTGGATGTTCAAAGACGAATGGCAACTGGTACGCGGGATTATAATTCTCCACCGAATGGACGTAGGTTTGCAAGCGGGCCGGAAGGCGGTCTCGAAATGACTGAGTCACATACAGATCGGCCCTCGACACATTGGCCGAATAAAGTGCGAATGAAAAACAGGAATCCCACCAACCGAAGTAACTCAAGATTGGCAACAGTCCGCATAAGCCCACGACCAGCGCGGCCTTCCAAGATCGGCATAGTTCGCGCAAAGTTTGTGGCAGCGACTCATCTTCCTTTGAGCCAAACAACACGACGACCAACGCCATCATGGCGATGTTCCATGGCCAGACCACCAGGTTGATATTGTGCCCAAGAGGGCCGAGAAGGACCAGCGAGCCTCCATGCAACACCACCGCAGTCGCAATTGCAAAACGGCGTAGTTTGCGGAACCACACACCTGCACCGATAAAAATTTCCAAAGCCGGAGTCAGCGACACGCAGGCGCGCAATCCGGCCACGATCAGGTGAGGCAATCCCCAGTCGATGGCCGGTTGCACGAACCAGTCGGGCATCACTCTGAAAAATGTGCCGTTCAGTTTCTGGATGCCTGCCCACAAATAAATGAGCGACAGCACGACGCGGCACGCAGCCAGGGCACTTCGCTCGGGCAACAGGTTCAGCAGGAGCATCACCCAATACATATACATCCATGGCTGCCCGCGATTCTGATCACAACCATAGAGATACAAAATGGCGACCAGGAAAAACGCGATAGCCGGCCGGAAAAGCCATGCTGCCGCCACCAACGAAAAGAGCGTGACGCCGAGCAGCCACGGGCCATAAACCGGCGGCGCCACGGGCCACCAAGCGATGATGGGCACGAGGGGATACTCACGCGTGCTCAACCAGAGGGGAATGCAGAACAACATGCCGAGCAGAGTTGCGCCAAGCAAAACTGCCCGCAGCCATCGCACACGATGGTCGTTGGCCAGGAACGCATGGGAAACGGTCACGACATTGATCATACAAATCTGCCGAGTGAGATCACGTCAAATGCGGAGTGGATTTTCGCGCCTCTCAACTTCTTCGCGTTCAGAATGCCACCTTGCCTGCGAAAACGGAGTGGTTATAGAATACGGCGTGCAGCCTTCACCATTCAGCGCATGGCATCCACGCCAGAAGATACTATGGCTGGCCTCTGTGCCGTTCCTGGCAACATGCGTGAGCATCGGCGCCCAAGGACAGGACGCCGCCAGCCCGGGCGCCCTGGCGTTTAACGGCAAAGTCAAGTCGCTGGTGGAAAATTACTGCCTGAAGTGCCACTCCACTGCGAAACATAAGGGCGATGTTGATCTGGAACAATTCCGTTCTGCCACCGACGTGTTTAAACATCCCAAGCCGTGGGAGCAGGCGCTGGATCAGCTTTCCAACGGCAACATGCCGCCTGAGGACAAACCGCAACCCACCCCCGCAGAGCGGCAGCGCCTCTTGGACGGCGTCAATGCCATGCTGGACGACGTCGCGCTCGCTCGCGGCGCCGACCCCGGCCCGGTGCTCTTGCGCCGTCTGAACAATGCGGAATACACTTACACGATACGCGACTTGACGGGCATCGAGTCTCTGGACCCGGTCAAGGAATTCCCAGCAGACTCGGCGTCCGGCGAAGGGTTTATGAACGTGGGTAACTCGCTCGTGATGTCGCCGGACCTGGTAGCAAAGTACTTCGACGCCGCCAAGGAAATCGCCAAGCACGCCGTGCTCCTGCCCGACGGTATGGAATTCTCGCCCGGCGTGTCTCCGCGCGATTGGACGGACGAGAAGCTCGCTGCGATCCGGAGTTTCTACGCCCGATTCACCGAGAACGGCGCGGGATCCTCGGTAAACTTGCAGGGCATCAAGTTTGACACCAAGGACGGCGGCGTTTTGCCTCTGGCAAAATATCTCGACGCAACGCTCGCAGACCGCGACGCGCTCAGGACGGGCCAGAAAACGATTGCGGAAGTGGCACGGCAGCGAGAATTGAACGCCAAGTATCTCGGCATGCTGTGGGCCGCGCTAAACGACCGCACGCCCTCGCTTTTGCTGGATCAAGTTCGCGCTCAATGGCAGGCGGCGAAGCCCGGCGATGCCGCGCCCATCTTGTCCACCATTCACAAATGGCAGCAGGCGCTGTGGCTCTTTACGAGTGTCGGCCACATCGGGAAGCGAGACGGCCCGAAGGCCTGGCAGGTTCCTGTTGTTCCAGTCGCGGCGGCACGCGAGATTAGATTGCCAATCCCAGCCGCGACCACAGGCGACGACGTCACCATTTACCTCGTCGCCTCTGACGTCGGTGACGGGAACAAGCATGACTTCGCCGTTTGGGACAATTTGCGTCTAGTCGCTCCGGGCCGGCCAGACCTGCCCTTGCGTGATGTTCGGGCAGCCATGAACACCTTGACCGCCTATCGTGGGGCCGCTCGTTCCAGCGCAGCAGAGTGCCTGGCTGCGGCCGCGGAGATGGCTGCGGCTCCCGACAAGGACGCGCCGGCCACGCTGGCACATAAGCACGGCGTCTCGCCGGCGGTTCTTGGCGCGTGGCTCGATTACCTTGGCATCGGCGCGGCGCCAGCACGAATTGATTCGCACATGACGCAGAAGCTGGAGAAATCCGGGAATTACGATTTTATCAAGGGTTGGATTGGCGGCGATTCGTTGAGCGTGGTCGCCAACTCCTCGGACCAGCACGTGCATATTCCCGGCAACATGAAGCCGCACGGAATCGCCGTGCATCCAACGCCAAAGTTGCGGGTGGTGGTGGGCTGGCTTAGTCCCGTCGCCACGACGCTACTGGTCCAGGGCGCCGTCCAGCGCGCGCATACCGAGTGCGGCGATGGAGTGGATTGGGTGCTGGAGTTGCGGCGCGGCGCCTCGAGGTTGCGGCTCGCTTCCGGGACCGCGCAGGACTCGAAGGAATTCAAGTTTGGGCCGTTCGACAATCTTGCCGTCCAGCCCGGTGATGTCGTTTGTGTCTCTATCGGTCCTCACAACGGCAATCACGCCTGCGATCTCACCGCAGTCGATCTCACACTGAATGACGGCACGCGGCAATGGGATTTGGCGAAGGATGTTTCGCCGAACATTCTCGCCGGTAATCCGCACGCGGACAGCCTTGGCAATCCTGAGGTTTGGCACTTTTACAGCGAACCCGACAACGACGCCAGCGCCCGGCCAGCGCTTCCGGCAGGCTCATTGATCGCGAAATGGCTATCTAGTGTTGACGCCGAAGAGAAGCATGGCCTTGCCGTCGAAATTAAAAAATTATTGACAAGTGGCGAGGTGGGTCTTGCCAAGGATTCTCCAGATAGTGTGCTTTACCGCCAGCTAACGTCGCTAAATGGCCCTTTCCTTGGATCATTCCTTCGTAAAGACCGGCTTGGCGTGGAAGAGAATCCAACCTCCTCGTCCACCGTTAAATGGGGCCTTGACGCGGCGATGTTCGGTCCACATTCCGGCAGCGGCAAGATTGCTGACACCAGCCTGGGCGTGCGGGCGCCATCGGTCATTCCGGTGCATTTGCCCGCGGAACTGGTGGAAGGGTGCGACTTGGTTGCCACGGCGACGTTGAATCCCGAGAAAGGCGCGGAGGGCACTGTGCAAATGCAGGCGCTCACCAACAAGCCAGCGACTTTGGGACTGATTGCGGGACCGGCGCGGGAGCGAGGCAATAAAGGGAGATGGTCCGACGGCGAGCTTCCGGTGATGTCCGATTCGCCAATCATTGTGCCGGAAAATAGTGCCCCCCGAAAGCGCGTCGAGGCGGCTTTTGACGATTTTCGCGAATTATTTCCGGCCGCTCTGTGCTACACGAAGATCGTCCCGGTTGATGAAGTCGTTACCCTCACTCTATTTTATCGCGAAGATGACCAATTGCGCCGGCTGATGCTGGACGACGCCCAAGCCGCCGAGCTAGACCGGCTGTGGGCGCAGTTGCATTACGTAAGCCAGGATTCGCTTAAGCTCGTGGATGTATTTGAGCAACTTTGGCAGTACGCCACGCAGGACGCCGACCCGAGCGCTTTTGAGCCGCTGCGCGAGCCTATCAAACGTCATGCGGAGGAATTCAAAAAGTTGCTTGTAGATACGCAACCCGCGCATCTCGACGCCGTGCTGAAATTCGCCGAAGGCGCTTATCGCCGTCCGCTGACGGACGCGGAGATGGACGAACTTCGCGGGTTGTATCATAAATTGCGTGCCCAGGAACTCCCGCACGACCAAGCCATCCGTCTGGTGCTCGCGCGGGCGCTCATCGCCCCGGCGTTCCTTTATCGCGCTGAGGACGCCGCGCCCGGCGACCAACCAGGACCGGTGAACGATTGGGCGCTCGCTACGCGTCTCAGCTATTTCCTGTGGTCGTCCGCGCCCGACGCCGAATTGCGATCCGTGGCGGCCTCCGGCAAACTTCAAGACCCCGCCGTGCTGGCCGCGCAAACCCGCCGCATGCTGCGTGACCCGCGCGTGCGCCGCCTCGCGACCGAATTCGCGTGCGCCTGGTTGCAAATTCACGACTTCGATTCGTTGGATGAAAAGAGCGATCGCCTTTTCCCGACCTTTGCCAACTTGCGCGGCCCGATGTATGAGGAGGCCATCCGCTTCTTCACCGATCTCTTCAAAAACAACGGCTCGGTCCTCTCGATCCTCGACGCTGACTACACATTTCTCAACGGCCCGCTGGCAGAAAACTACGGCATTCCGG